>SLOL01000019.1 GCA_007132495.1 Balneolales bacterium | reverse complement strand
GGATTAACCCAGATAGACACGCAATGCCAGGCTCCGGTTGTGATGCCGCAATTTTCTGAGTGCTTTTTCCTTGATTTGCCGGACTCTTTCGCGCGTCAGGTCAAACCGTTCACCGATCTCCTCAAGCGTAAGAGAGTGTTCGCGGCCGATTCCAAAATAGAGCCGGATCACTTCCGCTTCTCTTTTGGTCAGTTTGGATAAAGCCCGCTCAATTTCCACTTTCAACGATTCTCCCATCAAATCGTTATCGGGATCGGGGGTTTCCTCATTCTCGAGTACATCAAGCAATCGGTTATCCTCACCCTGAGCAAAAGGTGCATCTACGGAGAGGTGGCGACCGGAAATCTTCAATGTATCGGAGACTTCCGATACGGTCATTTCCAGACTTTCGGCGAGTTCGGATGCCGAGGGTATTCTTTCATACTCCTGTTCCAGCTTGGACAGCTCTTTGCCAATTTTATTCAGTGCCCCGACCCTGTTCAGCGGCAACCGTACAATACGACTCTGTTCGGCCAAAGCCTGCAGAATGGATTGACGGATCCACCAGACTGCATAGGAGATAAATTTAAATCCCCGTGTTTCATCGAATCTCTTGGCCGCCTTGATCAGACCGAGGTTTCCTTCGTTGATCAGGTCTCCAAGCGACAAACCCTGATTCTGGTACTGCTTAGCTACCGAGACTACAAAGCGCAAATTTGCTTTGGTCAGTTTTTCAAGGGCATCCTGATCACCTGCCTGAATCTTTTTTGCAAGGTCCACCTCTTCATCGGGCGTAATCAGATTGACTTTCCCTATCTCCTGAAGATACCTGTCAAGGGATTGGGATTCTCTCGTTGAAATTCCGCTTGGACTTGGATTTTTGGGTTCTTTTTTCTTCTTCTTGGCCACTTGAAATTCGTTGGTTTGGATTTGTTGAGTTCGATCAGATTCTATCAGCGTGATGCCGATCGGAATATACGATCTTGTATATCGAATATCCCAACAGATGATATCATTCGCTTTTATTTAATTACAACGCTGCATGATCTGTTCGGGTTCGTTTTAAAAAAAACGTTGGCAAATTACGGATGTTATACGTCAATATGCAGCCTTTATTTTTCCTGTACTTTTCGCTGTCGTGAATTCTTTCATCGTAAATCCACTATTTAATGAACGAGGTACCCGGGAATGGATGATCCAGGTCATAGAAGCAGCTAATGGAAACGGCAATATCGGAAAAACTTTCCCGTGTTGGCAACTCCGTTTCGCTGGCCCGTACTCCCGGATAAACCAGTAATGGTGTAAATTCACGGGAGTGATCCGTACTTGGCATGGCAGGATCGTTGCCATGATCGCCGGTAATAATGAGCAGATCATCGGCACCGAGAGCGTGTAATATCTCCGGAACGGCCCGATCGATATCTTCCATTGCACCGGCAAAACCTGTAATATCATTACGATGACCGAACTCCTGATCGGTCTCAATCAGATTTACAAAAACAAAGCCTTCGGTTATGGATTTCATTACATGCAGCAACTTTTCGATGCCTTCGGCATTGCTCTTTGTTCGCAATGCCCGGTTAAATCCTTTATCGGCAAACAAATCAATAACTTTACCAATCGATATCGTCTCAATTCCCTGCTTCTGTAAAAAATCCGGCAACGCCGGTTTGACCGGTTCAAGCGAATAATCGTGTCGCTGCTCCGACAAGCGCCGGTACGATCCCGGATTGCCAGTAAACGGCCGGGCAATCACACGACCGACAGCATGTTTTCCGACCATAACTTCCTTTCGTGCGATTTCACACCAGTCATATAATGTTTCCAGGGAGACCGTGTCCACATCACAAGCCACTTGAAAGACGCTGTCAGCGGACGTATATACGATAGGCATTCCGGTTTTCTGGTGCTCTTTCCCGAATTCATCGATTACGGCGGTACCTGAGGCCGGCTTGTTGGCAAGGACCCCCTTGTTGCCGGTTAATCTGCAGAACGTATCAATCACCTCAAGCGGGAAGCCCTGCTCATACGTGGGAAAAGGACGGTCGAGCTGAATGCCGGCGATTTCCCAATGTCCGGTTGTCGAATCCTTGCCCGGGGATTTCTCCCGCATTTTCCCGTACGCTGCTCCCGGATCCCATACCGGCGGGACGGAGTCCAGCGGAATAATATTGCCGATTCCAAGCTTTTGCAGCTCAGGCAGTCGACATCCTGTACGGGCGGTGACATGTCCGAGGGTATTGCTTCCCTGGTCACCGTAGATATGAGCATCTTCCTGAGCTCCCACCCCCAGTCCATCAATGATAATCAAATAGCACACTGCCATGAAATCACCCCTGTATAATAAATTTTTTATTTTTTACAGCTTCATTCATGACTCTTTTCGCCTGTTGCATGATGCTGTCAGCTTCCGTCTCTCCGTCAGGTTCAATGTATCCGATGTTAATGATGACCTTTTCGGAGGTTCCGGAAGCGAAGTCCACCGGAGATTCAAAAGTTTTCCTGACTCCTTCATGCCAGTGTGAAATAGCAGCTTCGTCCGATGACTGCAGAACAAACGTATAAATGTAGTCACTGTACTCACTCAGGATACCGGTCACCCCGAAATTTTGTGGACGCAGATGCCGTAAAACCACTCTCTGAAGATCCATCAAATCCTCCAGGCGGTATTTTGTGCGAAGATCGGCGACATTGCCGATTGTGACCATGCCTACCCATGTACGCATGACACCGTTAATATCATTCATATTCTTCAATGACGCCGCTACACATTCCATAAAGAGTTCCTGCCTGTAGGACCCGAACGGTGTGCCAAAGATATCGTCATGAACATCCAGATTGGGCAACATTGCCTCGATTTTGAGTCCGGCAATACGGCAGAGATTGTTCAGTTTGTGCTTGACGGCCTCCGTAAATACCAGCGGGTTCTCATTGTAAACAAGTGCAAGCAATTGTCTACGTTGATGATGCGTAATCGGAACAGCAAGGGTGGCCCCATTACAGAGTGGTTCATGTGCAGAAATACGCTTGGGATTGGCATTGAAATGGGAGTTAAATTGAGACTCACCACTCGACAAAGCCTGTTCGGAGATAGAACCCGCCTGAACCGGCAAACCAACAGGTGGAGGGTGGCTTGCCTTTTCTGAACTCAATACCGTATGCCAATCATCCATTCCCCTGGCCAGCAGCAACGCCCCTCCTTTATGACCGGCAAAACCCTGAAGATCCGCCAGCAGGTTCCCGGCCAGCTCCATGGGAGAGCCGGTTTTAGCAAGTTTTCCCGCAACCTCGTCATACTCAGACCATTGAATCTGTTTTTCAGAGAGATCGCTCAGCTCCAGATAGGTTTGAAGCAGCCGGTTCTGTATCTCCTCATAAGCACTGAAAGCGGCTTCGTCCACTTCGGTCAACCGGGATTTCTCCGATGTCTCTACCGCAGTAATGGCCACCGTATCGGCATTGTACTTGAAGGGAATCAAATAGATATAGCGTACCGGTGGTGCCGAGGTGTAATGTTCCAGCTCTTCCATATTGATGTGAGTTCCAACCTCAAGACGTGTTACCGACTTGATCGCACTGTATTTGCCCAAATAACTGTGCTTCTTCTCTACCCGGTCCTTGAATACCACATTCTTCTGATTGGTAGCATAGTTCTCCAGCACAAGAATACTCCTGTTGTCATTAATCCAATGCATGGATACGGTCTCCGCCTGAAGTGACGTGCGCAGCAGAAACAGCATATCCCTGAGCATAATCTTGAAATTCTCCAGGTACGCTTTTTCCCTTTTTGTGCTGTTGGACATAGCCTTTCTCTTTTAAACGTGTCTACTTCATGGGCAGTTTGACCGACGGTAACAGATTCTCCGCCTCTTCAATCATCTCCTCAATAGCTTCCAGGCCCCGGTTCCAAAAATTCCCGTCCTGGATATCTACTCCAAGATCTGCTGTCAGTCGGTCAGGCCAGTCCGATCCACCTTTCTCCAGCATTGCCAGATACTTTTCGTTAAAGCCGTTTTCGGCCTGCTGATACTCCTGATAAAGTGCAAGAACCAACAACTCTCCGAATGCATAGGCATATACATACCCTGGTGTATGCAGAAAATGCGGAATATAACTCCACCACAGATGATAATTTTCCGACAGAGTTACCGAGTCACCATATACCGGTTTTTGCGTCTCCATCCAGAGTTCTGAAAACCGTTCGGTGGGCAACTCGCCCTCTTCCCTGCGGGCGCGGTGGATACGGTCTTCAAAACGGTTCATGGATATTTGCCGAAATACCGTAGCAACAGAGTCGTCAATTTTGCCGGTTAACAGCGCCAATTTCTCTTCCGGCCGCTCCAGTGATGACAGGAGCTTACGGAACACGAGCATCTCCCCGAAGACCGAAGCCGTTTCTGCGGTAGTAAGAGGGGTATCCGCCTGCAACACTCCCTGTTTACGGGACAGATACTGGTGCACCCCGTGTCCGAGTTCATGCGCAAGCGTCTGTACATCCCGCACCTGCCCCTCGTAATTCATGAACACATAGGGATGCACCGACGGAACGGTTGATGCCGAATAGGCGCCTCCCCTCTTCCCGGGAGCCATGGCCGCATCAATCCAGTTTTCACGAAAAAATCGGTCAGCTATGCGCCCCATCTCCGGGTGGAAGTCTGAATAGGCCCCAACAACAAGGCTCCGTGCCTCTTCCCATGGAACCTTTTCTCTGTTTTTTCTCACCGGAGCATACCGATCATATTCCATCATTTCATCCAGTCCAAGCAACTTCTTTTTCAGTGCATAATACCGATGGACCAGCGAATACCGGCTTGTTACCGAATCTACCAGGGCCTGGACGCTCTCGTCCGATATTTCATTGGAAAGGTTGCGCGCCTTCAGCCAGTGCGGATAGTTCCGAAGCCGGTCATCGGTATATTTGTCCGCCAACAGGGTGTTGAATACATAGGTAAGCGGATGCTTCATCTCAGACAGTCCTTCAGTAAACACCTCGGATGCCTTGCGCCGCACCTGGCGGTCCGGTTCGTGAAACTTGCTGAGAATTTCCGATTCGGTGAGCTCCTCTCCATCAAGTTGAAAACGCGAAGCGCCGAATGTCTCGTCAAAAAAACGGACCCAGGCCCGTGATCCGGTTACTGCTTTGGCCGACAGTACCTGCTCCTGCTTCTCCTCAAGAGTATAGGGCTTGTGAAGTCTTGATGACTCCAGATAATGCCTGTAGAAAGCCAGTTCCTTACTTTCAATCCACTCCTTTGCGGTCTTTTCATCCAGCTGCAGCCATTCCAGACTGAAGAAAACCGTCTTTTGGGAAATTTCGGAGGAGAGTTCATTGGTCTCCTGTACCGCTTTGCCCAGTGCAGGATCTTCGGTGTTTGTGGTCCAGGTCAAATAGGCGAATGATCCGATCTTTCCGATCAACTCAACAATTTCGGAATACCGGTCAAGGGCTTTTGCAAACGTTTCCGGTGTCAATCCGGTAACACGATTGCGGTAGTCCCGGGAAAATTCTTCCGCCATTTCCAGTACCCTGGTTCGATCCGCTTTACAGGCGGGATCGTCAAAGTCCTGGTACAAATCCGATAGATCCCAGCGGATGTCTTCTGCTCCGGTCAATTCATTTTTTGCCATAACTTTCCAATTCCATTTCGTGAACACAGAGTATAAGAAAAAAAGAAGGTTGGAGTAATACATAACTTTGATGAGACCGGATTTTCCGGTTCATGACAGCGGGTTCGCTACTCCTTCATTATCTATCGTTTATAGTTATCCTCCAAGCATGTGGTTTTCCGTTAGAGACAACACTCCGTTGATGAGAATCATATTATCAGTGTATAAAAACAACGTTTTTTCGTTTTTTGACGTTATAATAACGTAGATTTTTATATCCGTTCATGTCTCCATGGAATAGCGTTTGGTCACCATCCCATTCACCATCTTAAAATACTCTGAAATTTGAAAAATTTAGAAGCACATTTCGGGCCCAATGCCGCCCTGGTTGAGGAACTGTATGATCAGTATCTGGAGAACCCTGAGGCGGTACCGGAGTACTGGCGCTCCTACTTTGAAAAAATGGGGAACGGCAAATCCGAATCCGGTCCTGATGCGACCGAGAGTACACCCGACGACCGGCCATCTGTAAAAACAAAACAGAAGGCCGATAAATCAACGGACACAACCGGGCCGAAATCCCGTAAAGAAACTTCCCGAACGGAAAAGGAAGCAGACCGTACAAAGAAGAGCAGGGAATCAGAGAGAGAGAAGGCCGAAGAGTCTTTGGATTTACAATATGACTACAAGCCGCTTAAAGGGGTTTCGAGCAAGATATCCGACAACATGGAGGATAGCCTTGAAATCCCGACCGCCACTTCCCTGCGGACTATCCCTGTCAAAATGTTGATGGAGGATCGCAGGGTAATCAACATGTATCTTGAAAAACGGCTCCAGCCCAAAGCCACCCTGACTCATTTTATTGCATGGGCTATCATCAAGGCATTGCGGGACTATCCGCAAATCAATCATCATTTCGACAAAAAGAACGGAAAGGCGGTCCGGGTCATACCCGGCACCGTCAATCTTGGAATTGCTATCGATCTTGCCAATAAAGACGGATCGCGTAACCTTGTTGTTCCAAATATCAAGGGCGTTGACAAGATGAATTTCCGTGAATTTTTGGAAGCTTTTCATGGACTGATTGACCGTGCACGAAAAAACGAGCTTGAAGTCGAGGACTTTCAGGGGACAACGATCTCCATCACCAATCCCGGGACCATTGGGACGGTTTCTTCCATGCCACGCCTGATGAAGGGGCAGGGGGCCATTATCGCAACGGGTGCGATGAACTACCCGGCAGAGTTTCAGTCCATGTCACAGGATTTGCTGAGCCATCTGGGCATCAGCCGGGTCATGAATGTAACCTGTACCTATGATCACCGGATTATCCAGGGTGCCGAATCGGGCTCTTTCCTTGCCAGAGTCCAGGAACTCCTTGCAGGTCCAACTGATTTTTTCGAATCCATTTTTGAGGAGCTCAACATTCCCTACGAGCCGATTCCGTTCGGAACAGATCAGTATGTCGGGGCATTGGATGGAAGGTCTGACAATTTTGCTTCAGACAAAAAATCGGTTGCTGTAAGCCGACTGATTGACCGGTATCGGCGACATGGCCACGTCATGGCCGAACTCAACCCGCTGCGGTTCGGAACCGGATATAATCCGGAGCTTGATTTTCATTACCACGATCTGACCATGTGGGACCTCGACCGCAAGTTTTATCCCGGCAAACTGGGCGGATCGAACGAGGTCACCACCCTTCGTAATATTATCGACATACTCAGGAAGACTTATTGTGGTCACATCGGTGCTGAATACACCCATATCCTGGATATTGATGAGCGCGCCTGGCTGCGGGATACCATGGAAACCACCATGAACGATCCCGGCCTCTCCAAGGATGAAAAACGACAAATCCTTCACAAACTGAACCAGGCAAGTGCCTTTGAAGAGTTTCTGCATAAGAAGTACATCGGACACAAACGATTTTCGCTGGAAGGAGCCGATACACTCATCCCCATGCTTGACTATCTGCTGGAGCGGGCAGCAACCTACGATGTAACGGACATGGTTCTTGGCATGGCCCACCGGGGGCGTCTAAATGTCCTGGTCAATACCATGAACAAATCCTACAAGAAAGTATTTGCCGAATTTGAAGGAAATATCGATCCCGAAAGCGCCCAGGGTTCGGGTGACGTTAAATATCACCTCGGAGCTACAGCCGTCCACAAAGCAAAAAACGATAAAGAGATCAATATGCTGTTGATGCCGAACCCAAGTCATTTGGAGTCGGTAAATCCGGTTGTAGAAGGGGCGGCAAGGGCTCTTCAGGATAAAATGGAGCCGGAAAATGCCGGCAAGAATGTCATTCCGCTGCTTATTCACGGTGATGCAGCATTCACGGGACAGGGTGTGGTGGCCGAAACGCTGAACATGTCACAGCTTGACGGATTCAGTACCGGGGGCACCATCCATCTGATCATCAACAATCAGATCGGCTTTACTACACTTCCGAAAGATGGAAGATCTACCGAATACGCCTCTGACATTGCCAAGATGATCCTTGCTCCGATATTCCATGTAAACGGCGATGAGCCGGAAGCAGCGATTCAAAGTATTAAACTGGCACTCGACTACCGGCAAAAGTTTGGCAAGGATGTCGTCATTGATCTCATCTGCTACCGGAAACATGGTCACAACGAGGGTGACGAACCGGCTTTCACCCAGCCTGGCTTATATAAGGAAATCCATGACCATCCCAGTGTCAGAGAGTGTTACACCAACGAACTGGTACAGCGTAACGAACTGACACAGAAAGAAACCCAGCAGATTTTTGACGAATTCGACGAATTGCTTGAAGCCGCATTCAAGGACGCCAAAAAAGCAAAAACCAACGGAGATGTAACCAAAAAACAATTAACCAGAGAGGATAAACCTCAGAAGGAGTGGTCGAAAGGCCTTCCTGACACCCGATTTGACCTGAACAGACTGAAGGAGATCGGGCGCAAGCTGAATACCCTTCCACAGGACTTTGATGCCAACCCCAAGCTGTTGAGGATATTGGCGAAGAGGAACGAGATCGTTGAAGAAAACCAGGAAAAAATTGACTGGGGTTTTGCCGAGGCGCTGGCATTCGGCAGCCTGCTGACCGAAAAGCGGCCGGTACGTCTGACCGGTCAGGATTCGGAACGGGGCACGTTTTCTCATCGCCATTCTGTTCTTCATGGAACAGAGAAGAGCCAGACTTTTGTGCCATTGAACAATATTGAGGATGGCCAGGCCTACTATGAAGTATACAACAGTCTGCTCAGTGAGTTCGCTGTACTCGGCTTTGAGTTCGGTTACAGCAGTCTGCATCCGGAAGCATTGGTTCTGTGGGAGGCCCAGTTCGGTGATTTTATCAATGGCGCTCAGATCATCATTGACCAGTATATTGCGGCAAGTGAAGTCAAGTGGCGCCAAACCAGTGGCGTTGTTTTACTGCTGCCCCACGGTTTTGAAGGGCAGGGGCCCGAGCATTCTTCGGCTCGACTTGAACGATTTCTGCAGCTCTCGGCCGAAAATAACATACAAGTGGTGAACTGTTCGACCCCGGCACAGTATTTCCACATTCTGCGCAGGCAGGCACTGCGAACCGACAACAAACCGCTGGTAATCATGTCTCCGAAAAGTCTGTTACGCCATAGCAAGGTGGTTACATCTATCGAGGAACTGGCTGACGGGACTTTCGACGAGTTGATCCCCGATTCCCGAACCGGGGATCCCGAAAAGGTTCGGCGTCTGGTCATCTGCTCCGGTAAAGTTTACTACGATCTGGAGGATTTACGACAAAATGAGGAGGTCGAGGACATCGCCATTGCAAGGTTGGAGCAGTTCTATCCTTTTCCTGATGAAAGTATGAAGGCTCTGTTCAAAGAGTTCAAAGGGACCAAAGAGATTGTCTGGTGTCAGGAAGAGCCTCAAAATATGGGTGGATGGCAATTCATCAAAGACCGTTTTGAAGGACTCCTCCAAAAAGGCCAGCATCTTGAATATGCCGGACGGATGGCATCGGCTTCTCCTGCCACCGGCACATCCCAGATTCATGCCGCTGAACAGGAGCTGCTCCTGCATCAGGCGCTCGGTCTATCGAAATGAAAAACTTTTGGGCGGTCTCTCCGTATCAGCGCAAGCCACCGGGAACTCCTTTGCAGATTCTGCTGACGGCATCATGACTGTGGAGACTTTCCATATGGTTGCATCTCACCACGAAGTCATATACTTGTTCATGATGGTTCAGCCGGTCATATACCAGACGGGCGGCATCTTCCACGAACTTCTGATAGGCTCCGTTCAGCTCGGCAAAAGCCTGTTCATCTTCCCGCTTAACCATAACCTGGGTCTCCGTCATCAAAGCATCCCGGAGAAGTTCAACCAGCTCTTCGGGGTGAAGATAATCCCGGCACTCAACGGTAACATGGGCCAAACTGCGCTGACTGTGTGATATGGCTGCCACATCTCTCGTATCGCGTGCGTGTTCTGCCAGCTCAAATGAGCATGGACAGGCACTGCTGTAATCAAACTCAATGTGCATGAATTTTTGCATATCTCCTCTGTCATTCATTTGACCTTCAAAAGAGATAGCGTAGTACTGATAACCCTCGAGATCCGAACGCAGACTCTTCTGTATCATCGGATAGTTAACCTGCAGCCGCAAAAAACTGTCCCGGCTGTTCAGATTGTCCTTATATGCTCTGAGGATATATTCAATAACTTCTGAAGTGATCACCTCATCCTTGAATTCGTAGAAGGTGCGCATGATCCGGCTCATATTGATGCCTTTTTTATCGGCATCCAGGCTGACATAACCATCAACCGATGTTTCCAGTGTATGGATACTGCCGTCTCTCCCGGCGAATTTCAGGGGAAGCCGGAAATTGGAGATACCTACCTGCTGGATGGGTACATTGGCACCCTCAATCAGAGAAGCCGGAGCGTTTTGCAGATCCGGCAAACTGCTTTTATAGCCATCTGACAGGGTGAATGTCGGGTCGTAAGAACGTTTCAGGTTATTCGTAATCATGGACGTTTAAAAGTCAATAAGTTATACTTCACGGTATTCGGCGGTATTACGTTCGGTCTCATGCAATGTAACCGAATGAAGATATCCACTATATGCCAATTTTTCGATATCGGACGAAAGTTCCATATAAAACGATTTAGCAAGATTTTCTGCTGACGGAATAACTCCATTTAAAAAATCGACATCCAAATTAAGGTTTTTGTGATCACATTTTGAGAGAATTCGTTCCTGAATCAATGATTTGAGATGACCAAGGTCAATGACATAGCCGGTTTCCGGATCGGGTTTACCGGCAACCGTAACCTCGACAATATAATTGTGCCCGTGCCAATTCGGGTGGTTACAGGGTCCGAAAGTGGACCGGTTCCACTCATCGCTCTTATCCGGATTGTGAAGGCGATGGGCAGCCGTAAAATGCTCTTTCCGGGTAACGTAAATCACAATTCAGGTAATCAGGTTCTTTATCGGGATGTGAAGATATCTCAACAACATTCTGTATAAAACGGTTCCATCCGGCGAATAGACCTGATCTCCACATCATCAGATCCGTGTTACCGGAATATCCTGGTTTCATATCCGGGCAGCTTGTTATTCAGCGCGTCCCCGATATCTGCACACCGAAAATTACAATTCCAAACATCACTTTTTGATTTCAACTGATGTCGATTCCCCGGCATCCGTGGAAGAAACGGCAGGTGTAACCGGATATTTTCCGAGTGGCCGTTCACCAAGAAGATCTATCAAATCGTGTGCACCCAGTATTTCTTTTTCGAGCAATGCTTTGGAGAGCGAGATCAGCTTACTTTTTTTCTGCACGAGTAGATCCCTGGTCCGGCAGTAATTTCGTTTCAATATGGATTGTACAGCCTCATCAATACGTTCGGCCGTTTCCTCAGAATATGGTTTTTGCACAGCGAATGCACGTTCATCCGAAGTTGAATCGAAATACGAAATACTGCCCAGCTCTTCACTCATCCCATATTCTGTTACCATGGCATAGGCAAGTTTCGAAACACGCTCCAGGTCATTCCGGGCTCCGGTCGATATTTTCCCAAATATCAACTCCTCGGAAACCCGGCCACCCAGCAATGCACATATTTTTTCATCCAGCTCCTCTGTTGTCATAAGAAAGCGGTCTTCCAGCGGGGTCTGCAGGGTATAACCAAGCGCAGCAAACCCCCGGGGCACAATACTGACTTTGAGCACGGGATCGGTATGTTCGAGATACCATCCCGCAATTGCGTGACCCGCCTCATGATATGCGATTATTTCCCGTTCACCGGGGCTGATGATTTTGTTTTTCTTTTCCAGTCCTGCCACCACCCGTTCAATAGCATCCTGAAAATCGATCATCTCAATCTGCTCTTTATTCCTGCGGGATGCAAGGAGTGCGGCCTCATTACACATATTGGCCAGTTCAGCTCCGGCAAACCCGGGTGTTTGCGAAGCAAGCAACTGCAGGTCCACATTCTCCGATACGATCAGCTTGTCGGTGTGCACTTGAAGCACCTCAACTCTGCCTTTCAAATCGGGTTTATCAATCAGAATCTGGCGATCAAATCGTCCCGGCCGCATTAATGCCGAATCCAGAACGTCTGGCCGGTTCGTAGCCGCCATAATGATAACCCCCTTGTCCGTATTAAACCCATCCATCTCTGAAAGCAACTGATTCAGCGTATTTTCCCGTTCGTCATTGGAACCGGTCATTTGATTTTTTCCACGACTGCGTCCGATCGCATCGATTTCATCAATGAATATGATACACGGTGCCTTTTCTTTGGCCTGTTTAAACAAATCGCGTACCCGGGATGCGCCCACTCCGACGAACATTTCAACAAAATCCGACCCGCTGAGACTGAAAAACGGGACATTCGCCTCGCCTGCCGTTGCCTTGCCCAGCATGGTCTTTCCGGTTCCCGGGGGTCCCACAAGCAGTACACCTTTGGGGATATTCCCTCCGAGTTTGGTGAATTTTTGGGGATCTTTCAAAAAGGCGACCACCTCTTCAACCTCCTCCTTGGCCTCCTCGAGTCCGGCTACATCCTTGAATGTAATCTGGTTTTCACTTTGACTGTCGTAGAGTGAAGCTTTGTTCTTGCCGATATTCATCATCTGTGAACCGGGATTCATACGTCGGAAAATAAATACCCAGAATGCAATCAGTATCAGCAGCGGTATGAACCAGATAAACACATTACTGAACCAGTTATCACTTATTTTTGCATCATATGCAACACCGTGTTCGTCAAGAGTGGCTCTGATTTCATCTCCCTCTATCATCGTTAATGCAAACGGGTAAGATGACAAATCATCCTCCTCATTGGTGTCAAACCACGCAAAACCGGAAGGTTGTTCATAATGTACATGTCCTTCCCGAACAGCATCCGGCCTGAAGGTCCCTTCTATGGTCCTGCCGTCAATGATCGTTACCTGCTCGACATATCCCTGCCTCACGTGACTCAAAAACTCACTGTATGAAATGGTTTGTGTCTCTTCCGGAAATATGGAGAGATAAGGAATGGCTAACAGGATCAGAAAGAGAACCAGATAAATCCATATGGGGAAGCGAGGCTTCTGCTCACTCTTTTTTTTCGACTCTTTTTTACCCTTTAAAGGCTCTTTTTTTTCAGACATGTTGATGGCATAAGAAGGCATTGCTAATCGCTACCGGTAATACCGTGATGCGGCTACGGACCGGAAACAAGAGAGAATGAAATATATGAATCTATCTACCGGCAATACATTCTGCAAGATACGCAATTTTATATCCTGTTACTTTTCGAAGGTCACCACTTCCCCTTCGGCTGTTTGCATCTCGAGAAGCTCCTTTGATTCTGTTATTTTTCCGATCACAGAAAAATTACTGAAATGTTCAGCCAGTGCTTCCACCACCTTTTCATTTGCCGTAAACATCAATTCAAAATCTTCACCCCCATACAAGGCGTACTTGTCGACATCCTCCTCCATTTCATTAGCAACTTCCCGCGTTTGTAAATCGATCGGGAATGCCGCCTGATAAAGGTAGGCTCCTTTTCCCGAACTGTTGAGGACTCTTTGAAGGTCATGAATCAGTCCCTGGCTTATATCAATCATTGATGTCGGGATGATTCGGTGTTCCTGAAACAGGTTGATGACATCCTTGCGTGCAACCGGTACAAGTTGTCGTTTAACGACATACTCCCACGGGGTCAGATCCGGTTGCATTACCGGGTCGTCGGATTCCTGCCAGTGGCTTTTTTCCCGGAGCAAAATCTTAAGGCCGGCGAGTGCGCTGCCAAGGTCCCCGGTAATGCAAATCGCATCATCGGTCCGGGCCCCGCTATTGTAAATGATAAGATCCTTCTCAACTTCTCCATACACGGTAACAGAAATAATAACGGCATTATGGGATCCCGTGAGGTCTCCTCCGGAAAGCTGGCATTGATAATCGGAACATGCCATGCCAATTCCTTTATAAAGTTCCTCAATCATGTCCACGGTCACCCGGTTCGGAATCGCCAGATTGACCAATACCGCTTTCGGATGGCCGTTCATAGCATAGATATCACTGACTGTCGCGGATATCACTTTGGCACCTATCTGATGAAAGGGCATGAAGGTGAGGTCAAACTCAACACCTTCAACAAAAGTTTCGCTGGAGATGAGGGTATAAGTGGTTTCATTGCGCTCTAAAACTGCCGCATCGTCACCGATTCCCTTGACAACCTGTTCAGATCTCCATGAAGAGTATTTATTCAACTCCTTAATCAATCCGCTGCGACCGATTTCGGATATGGTTTTTTTTGGGGGAGGTTCCATACCGTGTTTTAGTTATAAATATGTAATGGCATCAAGAAGCGATTGTCCCAAGTGAATGCGCCCTGCCGGGCGCACAAAAAAAACAGGCAACCCGATTATTACCGGATTGCCCGTAAATTGTATAATCTATAACACCACCTCAGCAGTGATTTCGACAAACGAATCATGCAATGACGTTAAAGGTCATTACATGGGGGCCTGATCGCCTCGAAGTGTGGAGTAGTTGATGCGAAGAGTACCTGCTTCCCGCAGTTCTTCCTGCACATCATAAACGACTCCCATTTCCGATCTCTGATCAACACGCAGAGAGACGATCAAACGAGGCTCTTCCATCAACTTATCATACATTAACCGTCGAATGGCGTACACGTCATCAATGAGGGCGTCATCGATTTGAATTCGTGTATCTCCGTATTGTCCGCCACCCAGTATTTCCGGCCCGATGTAGATATAGCTGACCAGTCGTTTCTGTTCGATTTTTTCTATGTTATCAGCGCGGGTAAAATCCACCCGTACCTGAAGTTCCACTTCCCGCAGTACCGTTACCACCATGAAGAAAATGAGCAACATGAAAATAATATCCGGCATGGCGGCAGTTGGAACTTGCTGCTTGGTACCTGCTTGCTTTTTTTGAAATTTGGACATAATGACATCAAAAGATTTTAAGAACCCGGATCCGGTTCGGCAAGAGAGATATTCTGTGGATACAACTCACGTATCACATCATCCTCTCTCGGAACACGATTCCTGTATTCACGGTAGGATATGCCGAACTCGCTTTGAGACGCTTCATTGCGTAACTGCCGGTAAGCGCCAATGACTTCATCGAGCATATCGATATAGATTTCGTAGGGGGTTTGCCGGTCTGTTTTTATGGACACGATCGCCGATCTCGGATCTTCACTGAGATTGGGATCCTGAGCCCGGTTCGCATTGTCAACAAAATCTGTTACCAGCTGCTCCACTTCCTGAATACTTGCAGGTTCCTCATTAATCAGGATCAATCCTTGCGCATTGACCAGGATGTTCATCAGATTCCGTTCCCGGATGGGAGGCGGCTCCTGATCAGGATCCGGCGGGGGTGGCAACTGCATCCCGATACCGGTATCCACATCGATGGTCGTAACGACCAGAAAGAAGATCAAAAGCAGGAAGGCGATATCCGCCATCCCTGCCTGAGGCACTTCCGCTTCTTCTCGTTTACGTTTTTTTTGCAACATATTTCTGAATTCAGAATTTAAATGTGGTACGAAGACCGGTGATGACCAGCATGACCGCCAGAATGGCCATGGTAATCAGCATGGTAGCCATCGCAGCATCCGTAAATGTTCCCAGAGCCAGATAGGATATTCCAAAAATGGCGATAGGTACCAGAAAAATCAGGATTTTTGACAATTCCTGCTTTCCCTGTGCAACATTTTTAATGCCAAACCCGACCATGGAAGCCAGGCCGATGGCCAATAGAGCCAGCATCAGTCCGATTGCTATAGGTACGTACATAATGACTAAAAATTGATTGTAAGAGGGTTAAAAGAGCAGATTATTCAGCAGATTCATCATCTTTATTTTCATTGCGCTGTGCCTTTTCCTCTTCGGAAATAATCGGTTTCCCTTGCTGCAATAACGCGATGGAATCGACAAGCACTATAGAGCTTTCTTCCATATCCACAACAAGACGGTCAATTTTCGAGACACAGTAGTTGTATCCTACCTGCAGAATAATACCGGCAATCAGACCGGATGCGGTCGTTAAAAGCGCTACCTTGATACCGCCGGCTACAAGACTTGGCGATATATCGCCTGCGGCCTCAATAGCGTCAAAAGCCTGGATCATACCGATAACCGTTCCTGTAAAACCGAGCATGGGAGCGATGGCAATGAAGAGCGAAAGCCAGACCAGTCCTCTTTCCAGAAAACTCATCTCAATGGAGCCATAAGACTGAATGGCTTTTTCAGCGGCATCAATGCCTTCATCCGCACGAAGCAAACCTGCCTGGAAGACCGATGCGACAGGCCCTCTTGTCGAGGAGCAAAGCTCTTCCGCAGATTGAATCCCACCATCCTGTAATGCCTCTTTAACATCAAGAATAAATTTGCGGGTATTGATATCAGCTCTGTTGAGCGTAATCAAGCGCTCAAGAAATATTGCAAGTCCAAGAATTAGAGCAATGAGTACGGGCCACATGAAAGGACCACCTTCATTGAAATAACCGACAAGCATGTTAAATAAACCTTCTTCCAGGGCGCCCTGGAAGAGCAATGCACTAAACGAGAGGGTCATACGATTCTCCGATTTTTTTCCTGATTTTTATTCCTTTGAAAGACAATTCTAACAAAGACGATTATAGACTATTTTAAATCAAATGTCAAAAGTTTGAACCCGGGTAATTTCGTCTTTTTTAAACGAACATTGGCGATAATTACCAACATACAAAAATTGCTATTTATCCCACAATTAACTGATAAACATACTTTCGATAAAAGATCCGGTATAAATTACATTGTTCAATACCGTTTTCCAGCTCCGAAATCACTTTTTGTTTAAAATATTGGTTCTGTTCTACTAATGCATATTAGTGATAATTATCCGCTGCCGCCACACTTTTTTTCAGAACACGGCATTGACCGTAAAACGCATTGTCTGAACGGCCGGTCGGTGAGTCAGGGTTCTGCCGTCATATTGGACGCTGGCGCGCAAAAAATCGCTGATACGGTAATTGGTTTGCAGCGACCACGCCCATGTACGTCCCAAACCGGCACCTTCTGTCATTTCAAATTCCCCCAGGCTTGTAGCCGGTCCACCGTCAAGATCAAATCTTCTCTGTTCAACACGCATGGTTGCCTGCCACCTTGTCCCAAAACTGAGTCTGGAATCGATAAACGACGTCAACCCTCTCAACGACGCGGGATCATGGGGATACCGGTCCTGTTTCCGGATAACAGAAAAACCGAGACCCGATTGTACTGCCGAATTCCATCTGATATCCAGTCGTGGCCGCATCTGTCCACCTGTTATGGTGAAGTTTCTTGAGGTAAATGTTTCGCTTGTGTTTTCGTTCCGGCCGACCGTGGCTCTTGTTGCGATACGGAAGCGCCGGGAGAGCCGGCCTCCAGCTGTCAGTGTCACGTTTTCTGTTTTTCTCCGCTCCAGACCACTGGCCTGTTGGTTCTGCGAAAGCATTCGATCCCCGGTAAGACGAAATTCCCTGCGCGGATTATTTCGGAACATCTCCAGTTCCTGTTCTATAAACAATCTGCCATGAATCGTCAATGAATCATCCCGGAAGCGGTCCAGGCGCAAAAGGTATATATCCTCAAGCTGTTCTGTCCGGTTCTCTTCCCGGATGTCTATGGTCGAATGCCATCTCAACCCGGACAAGAAATTCAGCCAATCCGAAAACCGGGCATCGTGCGGATCGATCAGATGTGACGGATCGATGGTCGTGCGCCAGCGTGTTCGGAGCGAAATAACCGGAAACAATTCTTCAGACGGAACCAGCTGCTTGATGAATGTTCCCTCATTGGGACTCTGCTCCGGGAAGAATTCATCGATTTGCTGTACACCGTCATCATTGATATCCACCCATACGTATTGCCCCATTTCCGGACCCACCTCGATGAATGCCTCTTGCATCAGGGGTCTGCGTTCGGTGTTTGCATCGTACAACAACTGGGTTTCCACAAAACGATTCCATGGACGATAATCGGAAACCGATCTGACAAGCACCCCCCTGCTATCCAGACGCTGCTGTTCCCGTCTGAACATTTCTTCAAATCGACGCTGACGAAAACCCAGCACGTTTTCTGTCTGAAACAGAGTTCCATGGCGATAGTCCAGCATATACCGTTGCGTGATGCCGTAAGACTCGTCGGCCAGTTCACCATTCAATACACCGGCATCTTCCCGATAGCGCACCGAACTTCCGATTCGAAAATTATCCGTCATTTGAAAAAACAGTCCGGGGCCGATTTCGAAAAAGCGGAGTGACTGCGGAAGCAGTGAATCTCCCGCCATTGATTCCTGCAATCGCTCTTCCTGTTCAAACTCCAGTTCCGGTTGAAGACTGCCGGCCGGCAACGATATTTCGTAGTCAACTCTGCCGCGCTGACGCCACCAGCTTCCTTTTTCATTGAAATTCCGATCTTCGCTGTCAATGTATTCCAGATAGTAGTCAACCGAGGGAAGCCCCTCCTCCCTCGACGAGATCTGCAGATCTCCTCTGGCTCCTTTGAATCGGTCTCTTTCGATGAGACCGGCTCCAATTGCAATATCGGTATTTTGTGAAGGGGCCCATCCGCCGGTACTTTCGAACCGGGTTTCCCGGGAATCGGAACGCTCTGAAAGATTCCAGCGACGGTCGAACTCCACTTCACGAACCCGGTCAAAATATGCAAAATTTTCGCCTTCATACCGACCCGCTACCTCAATATCAAACGTGCCCAGTCGTGTCGGATACGGCTCCATCCGCAAACCGGCAAGTAAACTCATATCGTCATTATTCTCATTATCAAGGGCAGACAACCGGTTTTGGTCATAATAGCTTCCGGCCCATTCTCCAAACAGACTAATGTGCGAAGTCGCCCTGACACGGCTCCTCAGAGCTACCATATGCTGTTCGACCGGACGGGAAAGTCTCCTTTTCGGCATATAGTTTCCCAATCCGGGCCCCACCCACTCATAGAGGATACCGTTGGCAGCACGTCCGACCCGGCGGTAATCGCCCTCTCCTTCCGGCATCCGGCTGAACTGCACCCGGAATACCCCGGAGGAGTCACCCGGTATATGTTCGAAGATTTCGTAGGTTTCTCCCTGATAGATGGTATCCACCCGGCTGTACAGTAAAAAATCGGCATCTCTTCGAAAACCCACTGAATCGGCTCCGCTGACCACCGCTTGTTGGGGGTCATCACCGGCATCCCGGAGAATCTCACGTTCCGACTCGGTCAAAAACAATTGGGTGCTTAAATTTACATTATCGGATTCCCGTATCGCGGATGCGCCGAACGATACTCTTCCCCCGGCCAGTTCGTCGTTTGCTGCTTCGGCTGCAAGTACCGTACGGGTGTACCCATCCCGCAGATATTGAAAATCAACCGTTATCCGGGTGTGGTCGGTTATGATCCTGTTGGAGGTGAATGTAATTTCACCGAGGCCGTAATCTATCACATAGTCGTTTTCTTCACCCCGAACCATTCGCTGACCGTCGATATAGACCCGTTCAGAACCGGCCATGACGATGATAAACTGTTCATTGTCCTCTCCTGTGAGACGGTATGGCCCCTGCACACCGTCTTCACCGCTAAACTGCATTTCCCGGTACTTTCCGCGAACTACGGCAGCCGACCCCTGATAGGTCCCGTATTGGTTCAATTCTGTCTGAATATTCACTCCCTGGAGCCTGCGATCGATCACGGCGAAATTGCTTTGGTCAAGCCGCATATCGATATCCCCCATCTGCATCTGACCCATTTCGTGCTGCATCCGGATATAGACCTGGTCAAATTCGCGAAGGGTCTGTGTGGTGCCGTCGGGCTGTATGGGGGTGCTTCGATCGGTGAGTGATGCCACCACGTCGATATCGTCGGTGATCTTTCCGCTGATATCGAAATGCAGTCCGCTCTCCATTGAGAAGTCCCGGGCCGTACCCAGCACGATCCCTCTGCGTACACTGCCACTTCGCTGCAGTTCGGTATCTCCGAAAAGATCCTGTTGACGTATTGGCCGGCGCCTAATCTCTTCCGGCCCCTGTGCCGGGTCATCCGTAAGAATGTCCGCCTCCACCCTTTCCCTCTCAAACACAGTGACCGGCAAATCTATCGGCCAGACGTTGTATTGAAACAAGAGGGTGTCATAACGTGTTCTTTGACCGGTTGCAACATCCCAGCTCCATTCGCCTGTCACCGTATTAAGTGTCCAATCTTCCGGGGGGAGTGCTGTGTTGTCGGCCCAAACCTGAAATGACTCGGGAAGGATCCAGGGATCAAGTTGTATAAGTGAATCCTCCGGAATTGCCATACGGATCTCTCTTTCCTGCGGGACCTGGCCCTTCAGGTCAGATGACGTGACAATGCCGATAACGATGATCCAGAAGACGATCCGATATTTCAAAAGGCCGATTCCGTTGTCCCGGGTCATCCTGCCGGATGCACCCAAGTGGATACGCCCAGCCGGGCGCTCATAAAAAAAAGGAAACACAGAGACTGCATTTCCTTTTGTTAAACGGATGATTCAAGACGGATAGTCTTTGAAAGCGGTCAATCTTCCGCCTTGACTACCCAGAATGTCAGATTAACCTTGACCTCTTCATGCAGATTGATGGTCGCGGTATGCTCACCCAATTCCTTGACGTGTTCATCGATCTGAATTTTGCGGCGATCGATGTCAAATCCTTTTTCCTTGAGCGCATCGGCGATCTGCGCATTGGTAACGGTTCCGAATATTCTACCTTTTTCTCCGGCTTTTACCGCAATGGTTACATTGATGCCCTGCAGTTGCTGAGACAATTCTTTGGCTTGTTCAAGCTCCGCCTTCCGCTGTTCAAGCACTTTTTTAAGCTGGTTGTCAACCGCTTTCCGGGCGCCTTCTGTTGCGAGCACCGCCTTGCCGGTCGGAATCAAATAGTTTCTTCCGTAACCGTCTTTAACATCCACGAGCTCACCGGCCAGTCCCAGTTTTTCGACATCCTGTTTAAGAATAACTTGCATTGTTTAACTCCTGAAAATGTAATTATCTGAGATTTTCGGCTACGAACGGCAGCAATCCGAGATGACGTGCCCGCTTGATAGCCAGAGCGAGTTGTCGTTGATATTTGGCGCTGGTTCCTGTTACACGACGCGGCAGGATTTTCCCCTGGTCATTAATAAATCGCTCCAGGGTATCCACGTCTTTATAATCGATATAGACAACACCGGCTTTGGAGAACTTGCACTCTTTCTCCTTCAGGTTGCCTTTTTTGGGATGTGCGGGGTTTTTAAGCATACAATTATTCCTTTCTGTTGATGGTGGTTCTTACGATTCCTCTTCCGGCTCTTCACTGAATATCACCGGAAGTTTGCCTTTTTTCTGCAGTTCACGATGCTTCAACATCTTGTTGTCATATTTGAGCACCAGATGTCTTATGATATTTTCCTGCAGTTTGAAATAGCGTTCCAGCTCGCTCAGGATCGCAGCCGGGGCATGGAAGTAGGCGTTTACATAGTAGCCGCTGTTCTTTCCATCTATTTCATAGGCGAGGCGTTTGATACCCCACTCATCCACTTCATCAATCTCCGCACCCTGTTTGGTAATAAAGGACTCGAATCCTTCTTTTACCTCTTTTACCTGATCTTCTTCAAGTACGGGATTGATGATAAGGGTTGCTTCATAAAAGTTTTTCTTCATATCACCTTCGGTTGTTTAAATGAAACAGCCGCTGGTGTATCCAGCGGCAGGCGGCGTAAAGATAAAAAGATTGCCTCTATAATCCAATCAAATCTCTGCCGGATCATGCCCCCTATTGTCCCGATCAGTAGGCCGCGTCCTTGAACGATAGCAGCAGGTCTGTCAGGCTGCCGGGATTGATACCGAAATAGAGTGTCAAAACTGCAAGTATAACCAGTGTGACAGAGTAGAGCATGCCCGGTTTTACAAGCGTGACTTGTGCTCCTTCGTCCTCTTTCATATAGAGATAAACCAGTACGCGAATATAGTAATATACACTTGCCGCACTTGCCAGAACTCCCACAATGACAAGGCTGATCAGTCCCTCATCAATGGCAGCGGCAAAAACACGATATTTCCCGATAAAACCGGCGAAAGGAGGTATTCCAACCATCGAAAAGAGAAAAACAGACATCAGAACTCCCATCAGGGGTTGCTGATATCCAAGTCCGGCATAGTTCTTGATTTCGGTAAAGTCCAGCCCTTTGTTCCATTCATAATATGCGACAATTCCGAAAGCCCCGACATTCATCAGGGTGTAGGCAAAAAGGTAAAACAGGATGGCACTATAGGCAGCACCGGTAGCCGCAGCGAAGCCGATAAGAACGTAACCGGCGTGTGCGATACTGGAATAAGCAAGCATCCGTTTGACATTATCCTGGACCAATGCAAGGATATTTCCGATCACCATTGTAAAAATGGCAAACAGCCAGATCACATCACTCCACTCAGCGCGAACATCCGGCAGGGCGCGGCTAAGTACCAGAATAAATGCCACAAAACCGGCTGCTTTGGAGGCTGTCGCCATAAAGGCCGTAATAGTGGTCGGCGCTCCCTGATAGACATCGGGAGTCCACATGTGGAACGGAACCGCCGAGACTTTGAAGAAAAAACCAACCAGCAGCAGTGCGACACCGGCCCAGTATATCAGGCCTTTTTCATCTGTTGCCGCAATATCCACCAGAAAGGTTGAACCGGACGCTCCGTAAAGCAGCGCGATTCCATAAAGCAGAAAACCGGTTGAAAAAGCTCCGAGCAGAAAATATTTGAGAGCCGCCTCCACACCCTTTTTTTCATCCTTAACCAGGCCGGCGAGTACATAAAGGGATATCGACATGGTTTCGATGCCAAGGAACAGGGTGACCAGATTGTTGGACTGGACCAGAACCAGCATCCCGAAGGTGGCAAACAGCATCATTGAGTAGACTTCGGCAATATGCCGACCTGTTTTTTCCAGGTACTCTCTTGTCAGCATCACCGAAAAGAGGGTTCCTGTCATAACCAACACCGCTCCGAAGGCGGCAGTACCGCCATAGGCGATCATATTGTAGAATGACGTACCGGTTGGACCGAACAGGCTGTTCACTGAAACAGCCAGGCCGATTGCCGAGAACAACACCGTAATCCAGTACGCGGTACGGGAATTTTCCGTGAAAGCATCGACCATCATCACCAGCAGTCCCGCTGTTCCGATGATAATGACAGGTAGAATAGTTAATAGTTCGTTAGCTGATTCCATGTATTTCTGTTAGAGAGCCTCGATACGTTTTGCCAGATCGATATCTTTTGAAGTGATTTTACCTCCGGCGTCATGCGTTGCCAGTTGAATGCGCACGTTTTTGTACACATTAAATAATTCAGGATGGTGTCCGATATCTTCGGCCTCAAACGCAACCCTGACCATAAAAGACATGGCCTCCCTGAAATCAGCGAAGGAAAAATCCCGGGTCAATTTGTCATCTTCCACCTTCCAGTTCTTTAAACCGGCAAGTTCTTTTTCCAGTTGTTCAGAATCCGGTACTTTTGACATAGGTTACTCCTCCTGGTTTTCATGTTTCACATTGGATACCATCTGCGGTGTTACATCATACAGCCGACTCGCCCAACCGGGCAAACGGTCATCGGCGGTGTTTTGTGCAATGGTTGCCGCTCTGGTCCGGGTATCTTCGAGCAGATGGGTTACTTCCGCTTCCGAATATTTAGTAAAGTCGGTTGGTCGAACACCTATCCAGACGATAAACAGCATTATGGGTATAAGCAATCCGATTTCCCGTGCGTTGATATCCGTCAGCTTGTTGTTTTCCTCATTGGTAACCGGCCCGAACATCACTCTCTGGAACATCCAGAGCATATAGACTGCAGCCAGTATAACACCCAATGCTCCAATGACGGCATACCAGTACGATCCGAGTACTTCGGAGTTGAACGTACCGACCAGAATCAGAAACTCGCCGACAAATCCATTAAGTCCGGGTAGTCCTATAGATGCCAGTGTGGCGATCATGAACATCACTGTAAATACCGGCATTTTCCTGGCAATGCCTCCGAAATCGGAGATCCAGCGGGTATGGCGACGTTCATAAAGCATACCAACGATAATAAACAGAGCGCCGGTTGAGAGTCCGTGATTGACCATCTGAATAATAGCTCCCTGAGCTCCGATGGTATTAAAGGCAAACATACCCAGTACCACAAATCCGAGATGACTTATGGAGGAATAGGCCACCAGTTTTTTAACATCCTTCTGTACCATGGCAACCAGTGCGCCATAAATAATGCCTATGACTCCAAGCACGGCGAACATGGGGGCGAAAGCGATGGCCGCATTCGGAAACAGCGGAATAAGGTATCTGAGTACGGCATAAGTTCCCATTTTAAGTGCAATGGCGGCCAGCACCACAGACCCGGCTGTCGGTGCTTCGGTATGCGCCAGCGGCAGCCAGCTGTGGAAAGGGAAAATGGGCACTTTGATACAGAAAGCAAATCCGAAAGCCAGGAAGAGCCAGGTCTGTTCAACAAGGCCAAGCTGAAAGGCGTGATCGGTGAGCAGGCGCCAGTCGGTGGTGAACACACCGTCGTTGACCATATTCCCTGCCGCATATCCGACATAGATCAGGGCAACAAGCATCAGCAACCAACCGACAAGCGTATAGATAAAAAACTTGACCGTGGCGTAGATCCGGTCCTTCCCTCCCCAGATGCCAATCAGAAAGAACATCGGGATCTGGGTAAGCTCAAAAAAGACATAAAACATAAACAGGTCGAGTGCCGCAAATACCCCCAGAGAACCGGTCTGCAGTATCAGAAGCATGGAATAGAATCCGGCAACATGTTTGTTTATTGAGCTCCAGGACGAAAGAACAACAATCGGGGCCATAAATGTCGTAAGCATAAACAGAAGCATGCTCAATCCATCCAGTCCGACCATATACTTCACGTCCCAATCGCCAAGAAACGGTTCCCCTACTGTCAGATACTGCGCACTTCCTGTTGCTGTTATATCAAACTGCAGGAGGAGGGGGAGCGAGAGTACGAATGTAGCTGTTGTGATCAACAGACTGGACCAGCGCACCCATTCATCCTTTCGGACCAGCAGGAGCAGCAACACCCCGAACAGCGGTAGATAAATGACGATATTAAGAAGTAATTCCATTAACGCAGTATTGAAATGTTATCAGAACAGCAGCATGGAGATGACAATGATCACTCCAAGAACAATGGCGACGGCATATGTTTGCACCACTCCGGTTTGGAAATAGCGTACCACACTACCGGTGAAACGCACCACGGATGCAACAAAATTGACAAAACCATCGATAAATTTAATATCAAAAACGGCCAGCACCCGATCAGAGAAGCGGACGGTGGGATGGACGATAAACCCTTCGTAAATTTCATCCAGCCGGTATTTTTCGTTCCAAACCTGGTACAAAGCGCCGAATCGGGCGGCAATGCGATTATCCTGGGTCTCCGGATCATTTTCGCCATAGAGCAGAAATGCTACGTAGATACCCGACAGTGCGACAAGCACCGACCCGAAAAGCAGCATCCATTCAACCGGCTTGCTCAAAACCAGCTCGGCATCCATCGTCACCCGGTCAAGCCAATTGGACAAAAGATTGACATCCGCCGTACCGGTGAATGTGGCAACCACAAAATTGGGAATGCCGATAAAACCACCGACGATAGAGAGTGCGGCCAGTACCCAGAGGACCGAGGTCATGGTAAACGGACTGTCATGCAAATACTTCTCGGAACCGGCGGCTTCCGTGATTTTTTCCGGAAGACGGAATGAACCGTGGAAAGTGCCAAGAGTGAGACGGAACATATAAAAGGCCGTCATAAAGGCCGTAATGAGAGCAAGTGCCCACAATCCGAAATATATGGCTCCGTATTCGCCCAACCCGGCGTTAAACGCCATCACCAGAATTTCATCCTTGGAGAAGAAGCCGGCCAGCGGCGGAATACCGGCAATGGCAATGGTGGCAATCAGGAATGTCATATAAGTGGAGGGCAGGTATTTCCTGAGTCCTCCCATAAACCGCATATCCTGGGGATCGAAATGGACATCTTTTCCCTCTTCATGTAATTTGTGCTCAACATGATGCATCGCATGAATCACCGACCCGGAGCCAAGAAAGAGACAGGCTTTGAAAAATGCATGGGTGACCACATGGAACATGGCGGCCACATAGGCTCCGGAACCCAGTGCCAGGAACATGAAGCCGAGCTGAGATACGGTGGAATAGGCGAGAACCGCCTTGATATCGTACCGGGTCAGTGCAATGGTTGCAGCGATGAAGGCCGTAAAAGCGCCGATCACAGCTATAAGCAGCATTAGTTCGGGCGACATCATAACAAAAGAAGAGAGCCGGGAAATGACATAAACTCCAGAAGTCACCATGGTGGCGGCGTGAATGAGCGCTGATACGGGGGTGGGACCGGCCATGGCGTCGGGCAGCCAGACGAACAGCGGAATCTGAGCACTTTTTCCGGTAGCGCCGATCAGAATCAGCAAACCGATTATAAATACCTGATCGGTGGTAAATAGTTCGGTTCCATTCAAAATAGCGTCAAAGCTGAGCGAACCGATGGTCTGAAAGATCAGGAGCATGGCAATAAGGAAAGCGAAGTCACCCACCCGGTTATACAGAAAAGCCTTTTTCGCGGCATCCGACTTGGCCATATCGGTATACCAGTAACCGATCAACAGATAGGAACAGAGCCCTACGCCCTCCCAGCCGAGGAAAAGCAGCAGCATATTGTCGGCCAAAACCAGGTTGAGCATGGCGAAGATAAAGAGGTTCATGAAAGCGAAGAATTTCCACGGACTTTCATCACCTGCCATATAACCGATCGCGTAGAAGTGTATCAAAGCCCCCACCCCGGTAACCACAAGCGTCATCAAAAGCGAAAGCTGGTCAAGTCGATAGCCAATGTCGGTGGTAAAATCACCTGCCTGAATCCAGGTAAACAAGCTGATCGAAGCGCTCTCGCTATCCCCCTGCATCATCAAAAAAAGATAAACAGCTAACAGAAACGGTACAGCAACAGCCAGAGTGGCGATTATCCCACTCACCGTTTTCATATCCCGGTAAGACCTGAAAGCTAACCCGAGCAGGCCGTTTACAAAAAACCCGACAAGCGGGATGGCAATAATCCAGGGCACGAGATGAACGTAGGTGTCCATGAAGTTAAACGGTTACCAGGTTTTGGGTTGAACAAGCGGTGACAAGCAACAGGTGAATGCAATTGCGCAACCGGAAGCGATCATCCGCCGGCGATAAGCGCATTGCTGCCCGGGTGCTTGAATACGGGGTAAAGGTATATGATTTTACCATCTCAGCAGATGAATTTTGGAGACATCCACGGTCAGATTATTACGGTAAATGGCTATAATGATAGCCAGACCGACGGCCGCTTCGGCAGCAGCAACGCACAATGCGAAGAACACCAGAATCTGTCCGTGCACATCGCCAAGCTGAGCACTAAACGAGACCAGGCTCAGATTTACCGAATTGAGCATCAGCTCGGCAGACATAAAAATGACAATGGCATTTTTCCGGGTAAGCACACCAATCACACCAATGGTGAATAAAACAGCAGATAACCCGAGAAACCAATAAAGTTCCATTATTTATTCTCTTTTCCACTAAATTTTCGTTGAGCAAGTAAAATCGCCCCAACCACGGCAGCCGTAAGCAGAATGGCCGTCACAAGTACCGGCAACATGTACGTTGAGAAAAGGGCATCTCCCAAAGCTTCGACGGTTCCCACACGCTCCATTTCCGGTGAGACATAGGGAAGAGTACCGGTAACACTGGCGATAGCATAAAGCAGCTGCGAAAGCACTACCACGCCTAACAGAAAGGCAATGGCATATTTGACACTGAACCGGCTGATCATGTTTTCTTCACTGCTCAGATTAAGCAACATTATCACAAACAGAAACAGAACCATGATGGCACCGCCGTAAACCAGGATCTGAATGACGGCGAGAAATTGTGCCCTTAACAGCAGGAATATGCCGGCTACAGATATCAGGTTTACAACCAGAAACAGGGCACTGTTAACCGTATCTTTACTGGTAATCATTCCAACGGCTGCAGCGACAGCCAGTGTTGCAAACAGGATAAATAGATAAATCTCCATGTATTACCGGGTTTGAAAAATGAGCACCAAGGTACCTAAAATTCTTTGTGTCTTCAACCAAAGAACACGAAAAAATAGCGATAAACCATCACAGTTACGCAACGGACCGGGGAAAAAATACGGTATTTTGCACCGAAGTATCATCTCACACCAAGTATCTCCTATTTTTAGTAAATTCGGGCAGAAAGTTAAGAAAAGTTTGATTTTACTTCAGATTTTTTTCCACCTTACCCGGAATTATTTTATCACCCATAATCCGAAGCACCATCATGAGTCGTAACAATTCTGACATGCAGGCCGTCTCCGAAAAAATTCAAGAGACCAGCTCTTTTGTAGATGCCCTCTATAAAGAGCTGGACAATATCATCATTGGACAAAAAAACATGGTCAACCGCCTGCTCATCGGCCTGCTCGCAGACGGTCATGTTCTGCTGGAAGGGGTCCCCGGTCTGGCCAAGACCCTGACCGTTTCCAGTCTGGCAAAAGCAATCGATACCCGTTTCAAAAGAATACAATTTACTCCGGACCTGTTACCGGCCGATCTCATCGGCACGCTGATTTTTAACCAGAAAACCGGTGATTTTTCAGTAAAAAAGGGACCTGTTTTTTCCAATATTATTCTGGCGGATGAAATCAACCGATCCCCGGCCAAGGTTCAAAGTGCATTGCTTGAGGCGATGCAGGAGCGGCAGGTTACCATCGGAGAAGAGTCATACCGGCTCGAAGATCCTTTTCTGGTGCTTGCAACACAAAACCCGATAGAACAGGAGGGGACCTATCCCCTTCCCGAGGCACAAATTGATCGATTCATGATGAAGATCAAAATCGATTATCCGACAGAAGAGGAAGAGATGAAGATCATGAGAAGCATGGCCCGCACCGAACGTCCCGCCCAACCGAAAGCGGTCGTCAAGCCAAAAAGTATTCTGGAGGCCCGAAAAGTTATCAATGATATTTATATGGATGAAAAAATTGAGCAGTATATCATCAATATCATAATGGCATCAAGACATCCAGACAAATTCGGAATAAAAAAAATAGAAGGACTTATCGACTTTGGGGCTTCTCCAAGAGGAACAATCAATTTAAACCTTGCATCACGTGCTCATGCATTCATTCAACAAAGGGCCTACGTAATACCTGAAGATATTCGGGCTATAGCGTACGACATACTGCGACACAGAATAGTTCTTACATATGAAGCAGAGGCCGAAGAGATTCAAACAGAAGATATAATCGAAAGTATATTAAACAATATTCAGGTTCCATAATAATTTTTATAGAACAGCGTTGGTAGTTTTACTAATTAATGCTTAATTTAAGTTTAATTTTTTACTGATAAAAACTTCTATGACAATGAAACTAAAATTCGTTCCTCGTTCAGATGTGCGCATAACAAAAAAGAGTTCCTCCAAATTTCGCCCTCTTATTGATGCCTTAAATAAACTGGAACCCGGTGGAGATGCACTCGAAGTCACTTTTAATAACGACAAAGAGTTGAATTCCATGAGAAATGTTGTATATACCTACAACAGGGAATCCGGTGAGAAAATAAAAAGCGGAAAAGATACTGTAAACGGCAAGGTATTCTTCTACAAGGAGAAGTAAGACCCATTCCGTGATTTGTTATAAACGATAAAAAAAAAGCCTTCCGAACAAATCAGAAGGCTTTTTTTTATACAATTCTACAATATCAGTTCAAGCATATCACATCATGAAGTGATTAATCGGGCAAAGCATTACCGGACGGACTAACTCATTTCCAGCATTCGGTCCAGAGACCCTTTGGCTTTCAACCGCACCTCCTCATCCACTTCGATCTGATAGATATCCTCACGGAGGCACCGCAGGGTATCCTCCAAAGTGATTTCATTCATATGCGGACAGCGTACGCTGCACATTCGAAGCATCTCCTTGTCCGGATTCTCAGCAGCGATATTATCCCCCATTGCACATTCGGTCAGAACCAGAAAACGCTTGGCATCCGACTCTCTGACAAATTTGGTCATCGCAGTTGTAGATCCACTGAAATCAGATGCCTGAACTACATCCGGGGTGCATTCGGGGTGCGCCACGACAACCGTGTCCGGGAACTGTTTTCGCGCGTTGCGGATATCATCCACAGTAAATTTTTCATGGACCTCACAGCGCCCGTCCCAAATAACCATATCGTCTTTGCCGGTCGGTTCACTGCCCGGATAGATAACATTTTTACCGGTTTCCCTGGCAATATTTTTTGCCAGAAATTCGTCCGGAAGACAAATAACCGAATCGGAGTCCAGTTTGCGAACGATGTCTGATGCATTGCTTGATGTACAGCATACATCTGTTTCCGCCTTTACATCGGCATAGGTATTGATATAGGTAACCACCGGAACTCCGGGATACCGCTCTTTCAGATCCCTCACATCCTGTGCAGTTATGCTGGCAGCCAGGGAGCATCCGGCCACTTCGGCAGGCAACAATACCATGCGATCGGGATTCAGAATTTTGGCCGTTTCCGCCATAAAACGCACCCCGCAAAATACAATACGGTCGGCGTGACTTTCAGCTGCTATTCGAGCCAGTCCCAATGAATCGCCAACATGATCGGGGATGCTGTAAAACAGCGCCGGCTCCATATAGTTATGCCCAAGTATTACGGCATTTTTCTCTTTCTTCAGCCGATTGATTTCATAGGCAATTTCCGCCTTGATAAACAACTCTGACTCCGGAACTATACCGTCGAGTTTTTTTTGAAGATATTCCCGGGTTTCAACTGCTGTACCGGCTTCGAGGATATGGGGTGTCATCTTTATTCGGCTTAAAATGAAAAAAAGCAACAGGTGGCCTGATACACATCAGTCCACCTGCCTTTTCGTAATCGAACGTTCGGATAACGTTGCGAATCAGCTTTTCTTGTCAGCTTTGCTATCCTCGTCTTCTTTCTTTTGAAGTTTTTCCTTGAGGTCTTTCAAGCCGGACATCTCACCGAGTGTCAACGCTCCGGAAGTTGAAGTTTCCGCCTCTTTTTCTTTCTTCTTGCCTTTGGCTGCTGCGGGTTGCTTTTTGGCTTCTTCCATCTTGCCGAGTTTGTTTTCACTGATGATGATGCTTTTACTGTTTTCATCCAGCTCGGTGACCACCACTTTCAGCTTGTCATCCTCCTTGTATGAATCGGCCAGCGAATCACCATTCTGAGCTTCACGTGCCGGCATGAATGCTTCCACCCCGAGAGGCAGCTTTGCAAACACGCCTCTGTCGGTAATTTTGGTTACCACAGCTTCGGTTTCACTGCCGACGGCGTATTCCACCGCGTATTTTTCCCAGGGATTCTCCTGTACCTGTTTATGTCCCAGGGAAATTCTGCGATTGTCAAAATCAACGGACAGAATAACCACCTCGATTTCATCCCCTTTATTAACGATTTCACTGGGATGGTTAACCTTGTCGGTCCAGCTCATATCGGAAATATGAACAAGTCCGTCTATGCCGGGCTCCAGTTCCACAAAAACGCCGAAGTTGGTCAGGTTGCGAACCACTCCTTTATGTTTGGATCCAACGGGATAACGATCGAGCAGATCCTCCCACGGATCGGACTGGAGTTGTTTCACACCCAGGGACACTTTGCGTTCGTCCTTGTTGATATTCAGAACCACACACTCGATCACCTGATTTTTCTCTACCAGTTGTGATGGATGCTTGATGTGTTGTGTCCAGGACATTTCACTGATGTGGACAAGTCCTTCCACGCCTTTTTCCAGTTCAATAAAGGCACCGTAATCGGCGATGGAGACCACTTTACCCTGAACCTGAATCTTCTCGGGGTATTTGCCGTCAATTTCATCCCACGGATGCGGCTGAAGCTGTTTCAGGCCGAGTGATATGCGCTTGCGCTCCTCATCGAACTCCAGGACCACCACATTCAGACGCTGATCCAGGTTGATGATTTCGGAGGGATGCTCCACACGTCCCCATGAAAGGTCGGTAATATGAAGCAGGCCGTCAACGCCGCCCAGATCGATAAAGACTCCGAAGTCGGTAATATTCTTGACTATACCTTCGAGAATCTGCCCCGGTTCCATGCTGGCGAGAATCTGTTCACGCTGCTCTTCAAGATCGGATTCCACCAGTGCGCGGTGAGATACGACTACATTTTCACTTGACATGTTCAGCTTGACCACCATGAATTCCATGGTCTTGCCGACATAGGCGTCGAAGTCGCGTACCGGCCGTACATCAATTTGGGATCCCGGAAGGAAGGCATCGATACCGTGGATATCCACCACCATACCGCCTTTGATACGGCGTTTGATATAGCCTTCAATAATTTTTTCGGTATTGTGAGCTTCTTCAATATCCTGCCAGACACGCAGGGAGTCGGCTTTACGACGCGAAAGAACCAGCTGGCCGTCACGGTCTTCCACTTTATCCAGAAAAACTTCAACTTCGTCCCCGACATTCAGGTTTTCAGGATTCTTGAATTCATTAAGCGGAACAATACCCTCGGACTTGAAACCGATGTCAACAATAACATATTTCTCGTCGATGGAGAGAACACGACCGGTAACAATTTCCTTCTCGGTAAAAGCGGTGAGTGTACCTTCATACATTTTGACGAGATCATTGAACTGATCATCATCATATTCCTCGGATGCCTCTTCCAGCTCCTCAAGCTTGTATACTTTGTCTCCTACCTGGCCTGTGAATGAGGGTATGAAGGTCTCCTCGTCTTTTTCTGAAGCCGCATCCTGTTCTGAAGCCGGTTCTTCTTCAGCGGCCGGGGCCTCTTCTTTCACAGCCTCGTCGGCGGACGTCTCCGCTGCTTCCTCTGCAGCAGTTGAACGGCTCCCCGTCTCTTGATCTGCACTCTTTTCCTCTGCAGCAGACTCATTGCCTGTCCCGGCAGATTTCTCCGCTGTCTCTTCGACTTGTTCTTTGGTTTTGGCAGCAGTCTCTTTATCTACTTCCTTGTTATTTTGGTCTTTTTTTACTTCATCGGTCATTTAACGTATCCTTTGTTTCAGTTAGCCACCTGATCGATGTTCTGAACAGGGGATTGGGGTTCATGTTTCGGTTTGTTATCTGTAAATCTACTTATTGGCGGTACGGTAATTACGTATGTATTGCATAATTCGTGCCACCTGTTCCTCAAACGTCATCGCCGTCGAATCAATAACGACTGCATCATCGGCCTTCTTCAGCGGAGCAATTGCCCGTGTTGAATCGATATGGTCACGTTTATTCAAATTTTCAACGACTTCATCAAGTGATATACCTGATTCGGTTCGGATCTGTTCTTCATAGCGGCGTTTAGCTCTGGCGTCCGTGTCCGCAGTCAAAAAAAACTTCATGTCTGCATCGGGAAAAACGACCGTTCCCAGATCACGTCCTTCGAGTACCGCATTTTTATTGCCGGAAATGTTGCGGAGAATATCGCAAACCACGTTACGTACTTCCGGCATTGCTGCAACTTCGCTTACATGATTACTGACTTCACGGGAGCGGATTTCCCGGGTGATTTCCTTGTCACCTGAAAAAACTCTTGCTTCCGTTATGTGAAAATCAAATTGAAGATCATGCTCATGCAACTTCTTCAGAAACCCGGAGTGATCACACCCGCAAGCCAAATAAAGATATGTAAAACCCCGGTAGATTGCACCGCTGTCTACATAATCAAACCCGCTCTGGCGAGCTACTTCTTTGGCCGTAGTGCTTTTACCGGCACCAGCCGGTCCATCAATAACAATGATCAAAGATATTATTCCGTTAACTGAAGACGTAAATTTGCAAATGTTGCGTAATTTAGGCGATTCGTTATTTTTTTGCAAAAAATTCTTGTAAATAGTCTGCCAAAAACATAAATTTGTCAATTCAGCAGAATTCGTCAATCACGAACAAAGAATGTTTTAATCGATCATGCCTCAACACAAATCAGCCGTAAAACGTGTACGTCAATCCAGCAAACGCCGTCTTGCAAATCGTGAAAAGCGCTCCAGAATGCGCACCTTGACACGTAATGTATTAGAAGCCACTGAAAAAGAGCAGGGCCAGGCCAGGCTTGGCGACGCTGTATCGTATATCGACCGACTTGCCTGCAAGGGTCTTGTCCACAAGAACTACGCGGCAAACAAGAAGTCCATGCTGGTCCGTCACGTTAACAACCTCGGATAAATTGTTTTCTCCGATCCGCAATATCCTGCCTTATCCCGGACGAACCCATACCGGACATTATTTCTTTTAGCGGTTATCGCATTGCCCCCAATGTGTATCCATACAGCTCCAGCGCAACTTTTTATCTTACACTTGCAACCATGTTTCCGGAAATGACCGGTCCGGAAACGATGAACCAACCGTAACTTATTCCATGGCCAAAGCCTTTCTTGCAATCTTAGACGGATACGGCATTGCCGATGATGATTCTGTCAGTGCTATTGCACACGCAAAGACTCCTTTCATTGATTCACTGCTGAAATCAAATCCCAATTCCAAACTCAGTGCATCCGGGATGGATGTGGGCTTGCCGGAAGGCCAGTTCGGAAACTCCGAAGTGGGACATCTCAATATTGGAGCCGGGCGAATCGTATGGCAAGAGCTCACACGGGTAAACAAAGATATTCAAGACAAGGGTTTCTTCCGCAATGAAACGCTCCTTGAAGCGGCAGAACAGGCCCGAAAGTCCGGAAAGGTGCACATTATGGGACTCTTTTCCGATGGTGGTGTTCACAGCCATAACAACCATGTTTTCGCACTTCTTAAATTTTTCAAAGAGCAGGGAGTTGAAAATATCTACGTCCACGCATTTACTGACGGCCGGGATACTTCGCCGCATGGTGGTGAACGGTACATAAAAGAGTTTCAGAAACAGGCGGCTGAAACAGGATGTGGAACACTGGCATCTGTTGTCGGACGCTATTACGCCATGGACCGGGATCGCCGTTGGGAACGGACCCAGAAGGCGTATGATCTGCTGGTTCACGGCAAAGGCCGCAAATCGGATGATCCGGTCCGTGCCGTCAAGGAGTCTTATGAGGAGGGTGTTACCGACGAATTTATCGATCCCATCCTGCTTGACGATCATCCATCCTCCCGCTTCGAGAAAAATGATCCGGTAATTTTTTATAATATTCGAGGTGACCGTGCCCGCCAGATTACGGCCGCTCTGACTACCGACGGTTTTAATGACTTTCCGGTAGCAACGGATCTGAATCTTCACTACGTCAGTTTCACGCAATATGATAAGCGATTCACCAATGTCCGTGTAGCCTACCCCCCGCTGACCATGAAAAACACACTGGGGGAAGTGGTTGCGTCCAGGGGAATGCGGCAGCTGAGGATAGCCGAGACGGAAAAATATCCCCATGTCACCTATTTCTTTAACGGAGGTGTGGAAGAGCCCAATGAAGGTGAGGACCGCAAGATGATTCAGAGTCCGAAAGTTCCTACCTATGATCATCAACCCGAGATGAGCGCTCCGGAATTAACGGATGAGCTGGTAAAAATTATTGAGAATGACAGTTACGAAATGATCATTCTCAACTTCGCCAATCCCGACATGGTCGGACATACCGGAGATTTTGACGCCACCGTTAAAGCTGTTGAAACAGTGGATCAATGCATGGAACAAATTGTACGTTCTGCAACGGACCGGGGGTACAAGATGATCGTTATCGCCGACCATGGAAATGCCGACAAGATGAAGGAAGAGGACGGGAGCCCCCATACGGCACATACCACCAGTAAAGTGCCGTTCATTGTGGTTAATGCCCCGGAAGTGACTACGGTCGCGGATGGTATCCTCGCCGATGTTGCTCCCTCTCTGCTCAAACTGATGGAAATCCCCCAACCGGATGAAATGACGGGCAAAACTTTATTCTGATCCTTCGCTTGCATTTACACTAAGCTCGAACTACATTCGTTTTTCGTTCTGAACGTTATCAAAATGACAACGGTTTATATGTACGCGTTGTCACTTTGGTGAGCAATGCATTCATTCATCCCAGTAGCTTCGGTTAATATGGAAGGGAATTTTTCAAACAGAGTCCGTGATGTCATACAGTTCAGTCGTGAGGAGGCCTTGCGGCTGGGGCATGATTATATCGGTACGGAACATCTTATCCTAGGAATTCTGCGTCTCGGTGACGGAGTGGCCATAAAAATCCTGAAAAATCTTCGGTGCGATCTTTATAAACTTAAAAAGACCATTGAAGAGACCGTTCGGGGTACCGGTGCAGCCGTCACCGTCGGCAATATTCCATTGACCAAACAGGCCGAGAAGGTTCTGCGCATCACCTATCTGGAGGCCAAGTTGTACAAAAGTGATACGATCGGGACCGAACATCTGCTGCTGTCCTTGCTACGTGACGATGAAAATATTGCAGCCCAGATTCTTCAACAATTCAATATCACCTATGATGCTGTTCGGGAAGATCTCGACCTGATTGTATCGGGACAGGCTCCCAAGTCGGATGCCCCCCAGACCCAGGCCAGCGAAACCCCTTCTTCACGAAATCCCAAATCATCATCCGGAAGTGCAAGAGAACGAAAAATGGAAAAGACAAAGACACCCGTCCTTGATAATTTTGGTCGAGACCTGACCAAACTGGCTGAAGAAGACAAACTTGATCCTATTGTCGGCCGTGAAAAAGAGATTGAGCGTGTCGCTCAGGTTCTCAGCCGGCGAAAGAAAAACAATCCGGTACTCATCGGCGAACCGGGAGTCGGTAAAACCGCTATAGCAGAGGGGCTCGCCCTGCGCATTATCAAGCGGAAAGTTTCTCGAGTGCTCTATGACAAGCGGGTCGTTGCACTGGATCTTGCTGCACTGGTTGCCGGCACCAAATACCGCGGTCAGTTCGAAGAGCGGATGAAGGCCATCATGAATGAGCTGGAGAAGACACCGGATATCATACTGTTTATCGATGAGTTGCACACCATTGTAGGCGCCGGAGGGGCCAGCGGCTCTCTGGACGCATCCAACATGCTGAAACCGGCACTTGCGAGAGGGGATGTCCAGGCCATCGGCGCAACCACCCTGAACGAATACCGCCAGTATATCGAAAAAGATGGTGCGCTCGAACGACGGTTCCAGAAGATCATGGTGGACGCCACCACAGCGGAGCAAACAATCACGATCCTGAATCAGATCAAGAGTAAATACGAGAAGCATCACAGTGTCCGGTATTCTGAAGAGGCGATCGATGCCTGCGTTAAAATGACCGACCGCTATATCACAGACCGTTTTCTGCCGGACAAAGCGATTGATGCACTTGACGAAGCAGGGGCCCGGGTCCATCTTTCCAATATTAACGTACCCGATCATATCGTAAAGCTTGAGGAAGAGATTGAACTGACCAGTGCTGAAAAGAACAACATGGTCAAGAAACAGCGCTTCGAGGATGCCGCCCGGCTCCGGGACAACGAAAAACGGCTGATAGAGGAGCTGGAGCATGAACAGCGCGAATGGGAAAAAGAGTGTGAAAAGATCGTCCACAATGTAGAGGAGGAAGATGTCGCGACAGTAGTGGCCATGATGTCCGGTGTCCCTGTCAATAAAATTGCACAGAGCGAAGGCCAGAAACTCCTTAAGATGAATGAAGAGCTTTCCTCACATGTCATCGGGCAGGAAGAGGCGATTTCAAAGCTCAGCAAAGCGATACAACGAACTCGTGCCGGACTCAAAGATCCCTTCCGCCCGATCGGATCCTTTATCTTTCTGGGGCCGACCGGTGTCGGGAAAACCGAGTTGGCCAAGGTAATGGCCAGGTATCTGTTTGATTCCGCCGAATCGCTCATTCGCATTGATATGAGTGAGTATATGGAGAAGTTTTCGGTCTCCCGCCTGGTGGGTGCACCTCCGGGTTATGTCGGTTACGAAGAAGGCGGCATTTTAACCGAAAAAGTGCGGCGCAAGCCCTACAGTGTGGTATTGCTTGATGAAATTGAAAAAGCCCACCCGGATGTATTCAACCTGCTGCTTCAGGTGCTGGACGACGGCATATTAACCGACAGTCTGGGGCGGAAAGTGGATTTCCGCAATACGATCGTCATCATGACCTCCAACATCGGTGCGAGGGACATAAAAAATCTGGGACGTGGCATCGGTTTCGACGACAGTGAAGCGACCTTCGATTACGCGAAAATGAAGGCAACCATTCAGGATGCCCTGACCAAAGTCTTCAATCCGGAGTTTTTGAACCGGGTAGATGATGTCATTGTCTTCAAGCCACTTGAACGAACGGATATCTTCAAGATCATTGACAATATGGCCGAAGAACTCTTTTCGAGAATCGAGAATCTCGGCTACAAGGTCGACATCACCAAAGGGGCAAAAGAGTTCCTGACGGAGAAAGGTTTTGATCAGAAATTCGGAGCCAGACCGCTTAAGCGGGCAATCCAGCGCTTTGTGGAGGATCCGCTCGCCGAGGAGATCCTGGGTGCCGAAAAACCCGAAGGTTCCTTAATCCGCATCAAAATGAACAGTACGCGGGATAATCTGACCTTTGAATGGAAGAGACCCGACAAGCCGGCAGAGAAAACAAACAAAGGCGATGATAAGCAAAATGGTGCTTCTTCTGAAAACGTCACGGAATCGCGAAATTAAGTGAACCAACCGTCACATTGGAGTTTTAAAGTGAGTGTCTGATGACAATGGGCCGGTTGGTGCCTGTCAGCTTGTACGTCCCCTGCTCATGAAAGCTGAATTGCAGCGGAGCGTGCGGCACCTCATAGGTGGTCAGCGATGTCTCTTCCCTGGCCACCCGGCGCTGCCGGACGTCGATGATATGAGCTCGCAAATCATTCAGTTCACGATCTCCGTACCGTGTGCCGGTAAGTACAGCGAGCCTGTTATCGGGCATCCACGATGCAACCAGGACCTGTTCTGTAAAACTGGCGCTTCCCAGACGCTCACCGGTTGTCACCTCATGCACCAACACCCTGCCTGAAGCGCGGGCGGTCACATAACGGCCACATTCACTTAAAGCCATTTCCAGGATTTCGTTGTCCTCATAATCCACTTCAGCCAGGAGCTCCCCACGGAATGAGATAACTTTTGCCCTGTGGTTTCCGGTTGCCTCGTCAATCAGGTGTGCTATGATGAGCCGGCCCTCCGGATGCAGGGTCACATCTTCAATACCGGCGGCATCAAAACGGGCGACCGGTCGGGTTTCCCCATCGAAACCGATACGCTGTATGCGGGAATGTACCTGATCACCTTCATATATTTTGGGGTTATAAGCAAAAGCGGATGTCCCAAAAGGGGTTGTAGCAAGTTCGGAAATCGTTTCCCCATCGGGACTTCCGGAGCTGTTTGAGGCGCGATACACCTGTTCACCCCGCTCATCAAAATAGCTGAAGCCCGCAATATTATCGCAATAAAAAAAACTGCCGCCATTCAGCATATATAACCGTATTGAGGGATCGTCGGGATCGTAGGAGGCCAACTCGCTGAAACGGCGTACCAACGAGCCGTCCGAGCGGTATATTTCGACACTGACATTATCCCCGCGTAAAAAAAGAGCTCCAACAAACGCACGGTCGGGGCTGATCGATATCTGGTCATATCCGGCCAGCATGCCGGCTCCGTTACCAAAAACAATTTCGTTTTCCCGAACCCGGATCGTCCGGTCATGGCGCTCTGCTTCAAACAGGTCAATCCGGAATTGATCAGGTGCCAGAGACTCTGTTTCAGGAGCATATGAGAATGCAATATCCTGCGCCGACGCCGGCGAAGAGAGTATTGGCGAAAAAAGCATTATAGAGATTACAAAAACTGCCGGCAGGAAGCCGGAAAGTGATTTAATTATGGGCACCATAAACAAACGGAGTTATTATTAATTTCGGGACCGAAAGCCGGCCAAACGGATTAAAGCATTTCATGCTATGATTTGCTAACATTCCCAAATTCAGAAATGTTCACATCCCAACCGTTCGCAACTTTGTCAACAACGCAGATCCCCCCTCGATATTCGGTCATCATACCGGTTTTCAACCGGCCTGATGAACTGCAGGAGTTGCTCCAGAGTCTTTCATCAGTTATGAAATCACCTCCCGAGCGTCTGACTAACGCATATGAACTCACGGAAATAATTGTCGTTGAGGATGGGTCCGAAGTCACATCTGAAAGGGTTTGCCGTCGCTTTGAAAAAAACCTGAATATACGATATCTGCAGCAGAAAAACGCGGGTCCGGCTGCTGCCAGAAACACCGGTGCCCGGGCGGCCAAAGGGGACTGGCTTATCTTTTTTGATTCGGATTGTGTTATTCCGGAAGGGTATTTTGACGCAGTTACATCAGCTCTATCACAAAAGGGAGTAGATTTTTACGGTGGCCCCGACAGGGCTTCTACTGATTTTACAGCTACCCAAAAGGCTATTGATTATACGATGACATCCTTTTTCACCACCGGTGGTATTCGCGGAGGGGAGCGGAATCTCGACCGTTACTATCCGCGCAGCTTCAATATGGGAATCAGGAAAATGTGTTTTGAAGATGTTGGGGGCTTCTCATCGTTGCGATTTGGTGAAGATCTGGAGTTGAGCATGAGATTGCATGCTGCCGGCTTCCGCTCCCGCCTGCTCAAAGATGCCTGGGTCTATCATAAACGAAGAACCGATCTGATCAAGTTCTTCAAACAGGTTTACAACTCCGGAATGGCCCGTGTTGTATTAAATCAACTCCATCCGCACACCATGAAACCGCTCCACCTGCTCCCCTCGCTTTTTGTACTCTATCTTGCCATCGCAATCCTCCTCCTCCCTTCAGGTACTACCGTACCCTGGTACCCGATCGGGCTGCTTATCCTTATCCTTTTTATGGACGCTTATCGTCGAATGAAAAATATATCGGCGTCGTTACGCGTTCCACCTGCGGCGTTTTGCCAGCTTTGCGGATACGGACTCGGGCTCCTCCATGCATGGGTACTGATCCACCTGTTCCGCAGGAAAGAACCCCGGGCGTTTGAAAAAACGTTCTATAAATAGATGGTATAATTTAGCAGTGATCCGACATTGATTTGATTTTGAATTTCCGTTATCTTTGTAATCTTTGCAAAACCGGAAGCTTTCTGATACTGATAATTCATATCCGGTTAAGTGAGCGTTCTTTGTATTTACTGACCAGGTAGCGATCGACATTAAAAAGTTGTACTCATTCGGTTGAAAATGAATCGGGGCGTAGCGCAGCCCGGTAGCGCATCTGCTTTGGGAGCAGAGGGTCGCAGGTTCAAATCCTGTCGCCCCGACATCATGGATCCAAAAAAACAGTCGATATCACCGGTTTGCCATTAGAACTGAGGCTGCATATCGGCGTATTGGATTTTACACAGGCGCCCGTAGCTCAACCGGATAGAGCAACTGCCTTCTAAGCAGTAGGTTACAGGTTCGAGTCCTGTCGGGCGTACAGAAACCGTTTTATTGGCGACATGGCCGAGTGGCTAGGCAGAGGTCTGCAAAACCTCGTACGGCGGTTCGAATCCGCCTGTCGCCTCAGTTATTTTGCATATGCCTGCCGCGTTCGTCTAGAGGCCTAGGACGCCGCCCTTTCACGGCGGTAGCACGGGTTCGAATCCCGTACGCGGTACACGAATGTCGATCATGGAGCCCATAGCTCAGTTGGTTAGAGCGCCAGGTTGTGGCCCTGGAGGCCGTGGGTTCAAATCCCATTGGGCTCCCATTTGGTAGTAATGCCGCGTTCGTCTAGGGGTCCAGGACGCCGCCCTTTCACGGCGGTAGCACGGGTTCGAATCCCGTACGCGGTACAAAAAGCCCGGTTTTCCAGGAAAGCCGGGCTTTTTTTTACAGACCTGCAGATTCCCGGCGGGTGAGATCGTTCCACCAGACAAAGCCGCCGGTTATCCCGCATTCAAGAAGAGTATGGAAGATCCTGCTTCGGTTTGCGAGCAATCCCCAGGATACCCGTTCCCCGGTGATTCTCCTGCCGGCGATCGACAGCCATCATAGCAGTACCCGGTAACAGGGTCAGGAGGTAGTAAAACGGCAGCCAGATAAGAGTTATCATCCCGAATCGGGTGAACCAGAGCATGGGTATTTTTATGAGCATCACCCATGCCCGATGTCCCCATTTCCCGTAAGAGTAGTTGAGGGTGACCGGTTCCAATCCGGCACGGATCAGCTTATCGGACAAATCCTCCCGTGAGTAGCCTGCTCGCGCATGTTCATCCACAAAAAACTCATCATCGCCGGCATCTTCTTCGGAATAATGAGAAGGAGAGTGCATTATGAAGAGTCCTCCGGGGCGCAGTGACGCTCTCAGCCGCATCATCACCTGCACATCCTCTCTGATATGTTCGAGTACATCAACACAGATTACCAGGTCATATGATGCTTCCGGCAGTTCGTCAGTAACCAAATCCCGCTTTTCAAACCGGATGCGGCCCCGTTTGATCTCTTTCCCGAAGTAATATCGGCAGTCATCCAGATAATCATCCTTGATATCGATAGCGTGAATGACGGCATTGGGAAAGGTCCTGAGCATAAACCGGTCATATTGCCCGAAACCGCTGCCGGCGTCAAGGATGTCAAGCCGTTCATGCCTGGAAAAGTGCCGGCTGTAATGCTTGCGCAGAGCGGTCCTGACATACCAGCTCCGCAGAAAAAAGAGGTCCAGTGTTTTATAAAAGAGTGTCCGGAGCAACCGCGAGCGCCGAATCCACCGGGCGAAGCGGTCTTTGGTAGGGTCGTATGCAATTTTACTCATGTCCCCGGCGGTCTCCGGCCCCCTCTTTATATTCATTGCCAACCTTCACGGACACCTCTTCCCCGTTTTCAAAGCCCCTGCTATCCGATATATTCACGGGGTCACCATGGGTTCCAATCCGGTTTTGAGTAAACAGTTCACCCAGGAAACCGATCGAGAAAAACTGTACTCCCAGAAGTAAAAACAGAATACCAAACAGAAACAAAGGCCTGCCGGTCAGATAGACCTCGAAAAACAGCCTCATTATGGTCAGATAGATGGTAATTCCGCCGCCAACCAGTAAGAAGAGGGATCCCAGTCCGCCGAAAAAATGCATGGGCCGCTTCATATAATGACCCAGAAACAGCAATGTAACCAGGTCGAGAAACCCTTTAATGAACCGGGACAGACCGAATTTCGACTCTCCGAATTTCCGGGGATGATGCTGGACCACTTTTTCGTCAATGCGATCGAACCCCTGCTGTTTTACCAGATAAGGGATATAGCGATGAAGCTCGCTGTAAAGTGTGAGGTGTTTGACCACTTCACTGCGATATACTTTCAATCCACAGTTAAAATCATGGAGATCTATCCCCGTTGTAAGCGACGTCACATAATTAAAGAAGCGGGATGGAATGGTTTTGCTGATGGGATCGTAACGTTTTTTCTTCCATCCGCTCACAAGATCAAGTTTCTGCTCCTCCATCATGCGAATCATCTCGGGAATTTCCATGGGGTCATCCTGCAGATCCGCATCCATGGTTGCAACGTACCGGGCCCTCGCTTTACGAAAACCCAGTTGAAGTGCAGCGCTTTTCCCGTAATTTCTCCGAAAACGTATTCCGAGAATATTTGTTGATTTGTCTGCCAGTTCACATATTTTGTCCCATGAATCATCGGTAGAACCGTCATCAACCAGGATGATCTCATAAGGCCTGTGACCGGCCATGGCCCTGTCAACAGCGGTGACCAGTTCATCGAGGGAATCCACCTCGTTGAACAACGGAACAACAATGCTTACAAAGGGTTCTTTGTTTATTTTACTTTTTGTCAAATTTTCAAGTAGTTAATTTGCTATCATTCGGTTTATAGTAACTACAAATATCCGAAAAATGAAAAAACTCTACTATTCCATTGGTGAAACTTCCCGTTTGACCGGTGTGGAGCCTCATGTTCTCAGATACTGGGAGTCACTGTTTAACGAGTTGAGTCCGGACAAAAACCGGGCCGGAAAAAGGGTATACAAAGAGCGCGATATCCAGACCATATTGACGCTCAAAGAACTTATTCAAACGAAGAAATACTCTACTGCAGGTGCCCGAAAAGAACTGAAAAGACAAAAAAACAGTCCGGATGATCAACAAAAGCCGGCTGAACTTTCTCACGAGCTGACCCGCGACCTGAGTCGTGTAAGGGACTTCCTGTTCCATCTGCGAGATAAAATTTAACATATTTTCGGATCTGAAAAATCTGTTTTAATCATCTGACTTTTATAAAACCTTTACCGGTTTTTCGAAATAAAATATAGATATCAATGGCACTCAGTACTGCTGCACTGGGAAGTTTCAGATTATTCACTGTTGAAACCGGCCGGTTCCGGCTGGATGGCGGTGCCATGTTTGGTGTCGTACCCAAACCGTTATGGTCGAAATATGCCGAGCCTGATGATAAAAACCGCATCCTGTTGACGGCGCGCTGCCTGCTGATCCATTCTACGGCTACCGACCGCGTTTATCTGATCGATACCGGTATCGGACACAAGTTTGATGACAAGTTTTCCGCAATTTACAAGCTGGACTTTTCGGAATACCGGCTCGACCGGTCTCTGGCGGAACATGGTTTTTCGCCATCCGACATCACGGACGTGGTCTTCACCCATCTGCATTTCGACCATTGCGGTGGTGCTGTAACACGAAATGCGGAGGACAATCTTGTACCGGTCTTTACGGGAGCCCGGCACTGGGTACACCAGGACCAGTGGAGCAATGTCATGAATCCCAATGTCCGGGAGAAAGCCAGTTTCCTGCCGGATAACATCAATCCACTGTCCGGGTCCGGCTTGATCAGACAAATTGACGACCAACACGTCTATGAACCGGGTTTTGAAATTGAAGTTGTCCACGGACATACCGACGGTCAGCAGCTGCCGTTGTTGTCGGACGGCAGCCGCCGGCTTCTGTTCGCCGCTGATCTACTGCCTACCACCCTACACCTTCCGCTTCCCTGGGTTATGGGCTTTGACACCAGGCCCTTGAACACATTCGAAGAGAAAAGCAGCGTTTTCGGCCGCTGCATACGCGATGATATCTACCTGTATCTTCAACACGACCCGCATAATGAGCTCATCCGCCTGGATGGTGACCCCGACAGGCCGGAGGTAGCATGGTCGGGCACACTGAATGAGTGGAGTTCCGATTAAGTGGATACTAAGCAGTCCGCTGCATCGTAACGTATGGGTAGTCAATTTCAGTGAACAGAAACTCATGTCAGCTTATCCGGATATCAAACAGATCGAACAGCGTTTCAGGTCGGCACTACAGACCCTGGAAAAGCGCCGGCGTCTTGCCATCCTGCTGACGGGTTTTACCGTAATCTCCGGACTTGTCATCCTCTTGCTGGTTGCTGAACAATGGCTTTACCTGTCTCCATGGGTCAAGAGCATATCCTGGATTCTGATCATCGCGGCGGGGATTACCGCGGGGTGGTGGGTGAACAAAATGTACCGCCTTCCCGATTTTACAAAATATTACCGCACCACCGCCGACCGTATCGGGATTCCCGGAATTCGACATATTCTTGATCTCTCCCATACCCGGTATGATGCTGACTCGGAAGCCGGTTTTCGGAACACCGAATTACTGGACGAGGCCATCCGGCAAAATCTAAGGGAGATTGCCGGCCAGGATCCGGGATCAAAACTCACAGCCGATACCGACGCCCATGCTGTATCCGGACTCATGAAGCAAACTGCTTTCTCTGCGGCGGCCACTTTTCTGTTGTTGATGACCGGATTTTTCATCTTTGGCGACGCTTTTTACCGGAGCAGCACATTCTGGTCTTCCTATCAGCAACCTGTCCCGTACGAGTTCACTATTACCCCGGGTGACACCACGATTGAGCAGGGTTCCGCCTTCCAGGTCAGAGTGCATTTTGAAGGAGATACGCCGGATCAGGTCAGGCTGGGTTTACGCTCGGAACTGGAAAACCAGCCTCGCATTCAGGGAATGACCCGACAGGATGGTGGGATCTACTACTCCCGTGAAACGGAACTGTTTGAGGATGCCGAGTATTTCCTGGAGATGGACGGCTTCCGCACGGACCTGTCACATGTCCGCGTTGAACTTTTACCCAGACTTCAGGATTTGACGGTCATTTCATACCCTCCTTCTTACACCGGTGAATCCAATGATACCCTGACCTATCCGTTTAACCGGATGGAGGTCCTGGCCGGATCCGAAATCCGGATTTCTTCAGGCAGTAACAAACCGCTGGAATCACTGAACCTTATCGCGGAAAACAGCGGCGACACGCTCTCACTTGATCCCGAACCACCCATAACAGCCGAACTGACCGCTGCTTCTGATGAGCGTTACCATTTTGAGATGCGAGACCGGCACGACCTTCACAACAACAATCCGTTTCGATTCCGGTTGTCGGTTATTGAAGACCAACCTCCCTTCGTGGAGATCTTGAGCCCGGATTCCCATGTTCATGAATTTATCTCCGAGACGGTTCCGTTGCTCTATGAGTATGAAGATGATCACGGTTTCACGTCGGCCGAACTCCACTACCGGCTTTACAAAGCGTTTGTTGAAATGCCTGTTGATGGTTCCATTGAGCTGTCTGTACCCGAACGGACGCGAGGTATGGCGGAATACGACTGGGATGTCAGCAATATGGAGCTGGGTGCCATGGATCGCCTGGAATATTGGATCGAAATAACTGATAACAACGAATTTGGCGGATACCAGACCTCCAGCTCATCGGTTCACACCATCGAAATACCATCACTGGCTTCGCGCTTTTTCGATCAGGAAGAAAAAGAAGAAGAGATCGATAACCGGTTCTCGGAGGTAGAAGATTCCTATCGCAGAATGCAGGAAGATCTGGAACGGCTTCGCGAAGAGATCCGTACAAGTCCGGATGATGACTGGGAGCAATCTCAGTTGCTCGACGAGATACAGGATCAGAGAACGGGTATAGAGGAGCAGATTGATGAGCTTCGGGAGCAATTTGAACAACTGACCCGGGATATGGAGCAGCAGGAGCTCATGTCTGAAGAGACGGTGCGGCGTTACCAGGAGCTTCAGCAACTTATGGAGGAGATAGACGACCCCGAGATCCTCCGCCTGCTGGAAGAGATGCAGGAGAATCTTGGCCAATTTGATCAGAGCGAACTTCGGGAACAGCTTGACCGGATCGAGTTCAATGAAGAACGGTACCGGGAGCGTCTGGAACGGACCATGGAGCTGTTCAAGTCACTTCGTCTGGATGCCGATCTGGACAAGGCCTCACAAATGCTGGAGGATCTGGCTCAGCGCGAATCGACCCTGTCGGAGCAGGAATCCTACGAAGAGGAGGAGGTGCGCCAGCAAGAGCAAATACGTGAGCAGATGCAGGATCTTTCAGAAACCCTGCAGGCATTACCGGAAAGGAGTCCACAGAGGCGCCAGGAACAGGTCCGGCAGCTCAGTGATGACATGCAGGAGCAGATGGATGACCTGGATCAACAGCTTCAGGAAAATATCGAGCAGATGCAGGACGAATCATCCGATCCTAACGAGCTGCGACGCCGGCAGCAGGACATGAGCCGGGATATGGAAGAAATGTCCCAACAACTCGCCCAGATGCGTCAGGAGATGCAGCAACAAACCATATCCATTAACATGCAGGCTCTCCGGTATATCCTGGAAACGTTGATGCTGCTTGCCGAAGAGCAGGAGGATGTCGCCAGAAAGACGTCGGAACTTACATCCAACAGCCCCGGCTTTATTGACCAGGCCCGCAGGCAGCGGAACATCACCGGCCAATTTACCGCCATTACAGACTCGCTTTACCGTGTCTCAACCGAGATTCCGCAATTTTCCAACAGAATTAATGACCGCAAACGTGAAATTGAGCGTCAAATGAATCGGGCTATTGACTATCTCATTGAAAGAAACCGCTCCAACGCCACTGCACAGGAGCGCACGGCACTCGGCGGACTCAATGAAGTCGGAACCATGGTAGCGGATCTTATCAATCAGCTGGACCAGATGGGTGACGGTGACGGTGAGGGGCAGATGAGCATGCAGCAGATGATGGAGCAGATGCAGCAGATGTCAGAGGATCAACAGCAGCTGAACCAACAGATTCAGGATTTCATCAATGATCTGCAAGGTGAGCGTCTGACCCATGATCACATGGAACGGCTCGAACAGATGGCTCGGCAGCAAAACCAGATCCGGGAACAGATGAGAGAACTTCAGCGAAGAAGCGGTCGTGACGGTGACCGCTTGATGAGTGAGATGGAGCGGCTTGCGGAGGAGATGGAGGATGCGATCAACGACTTGCGCGGCGGTTCCACCGATGATTTGATGGTAGAACGCCAGCAAAATATCTTATCGCGCATGCTGGAGGTAGAGGAATCGGTCCACCAGCGGGATGAAGACGAGGAAGAACGACTTGGGGAGACGGCCGAAGATTACGATCCGCGTGATGTACCGGAAATGACTATGGAGGAGCTGCGGGAAAGGATACGGTCCGGTGTGCAGCAGACCGACTACACCCGGTTCAGAGAAGATTACCGTGAACTGATAGAACGGTATTTCCAGCTGATGGAAGATCAGCTGGAGACGCCCGACGCGCAAT
>SLOL01000217.1 GCA_007132495.1 Balneolales bacterium | reverse complement strand
GTTCCTGCTCGTGCAGTTATCAATTGCAGACCTCGCTTGGATTGACTCATATGCCCGAAGCGGAATGGTGGACGTTCAGCCATTTGTCCGACCCGGTACCGGGTACTATCAAACGGATCGGTATCAATTTCGGGGCGCCCGGAAGCCGTTTAGCAGAACAAGAAAACGTCTTTTGGGTGGAGTATCCGAAAGTAGGTGGACCTGCCCCGGAAATTCCCATGGTACTCGAAACAAATAATGAGAGAGAGATTTACAGGCATCATATTTCGCTGATTGAAGAGGAAAATAACGGCTATCGCTGGGTAACGGCATCCGGAGTAGAAGGGATCAGCAGTTTCAGTCTGGGGGGACTTTTGAATGACTCATCCAATCCCGGAGAAGGTGATACCTATACCGTACGGCTGCATTTCGCAGAACCATCTGAAATATCTAACGGTGAACGTGTTTTTGATGTATTCCTGCAAGGAAATGAGATGCTCCGGAATCTGGATATTATGGAACAAGCAGGTGGCGCCCGACGTGTTTTTGTGGCCAGGATAGAGGGAGTTGAACCAGACGAAAACGGGCAGCTGAAACTGGATTTTATCCCTTGTCCGGACAGTGAACGTTCACCCTTGATTTCCGGAATTGATGTGTGGCTGGAAGAGTAATTTTTAAAGAATAAATATAAATCATTAGTAGTCAGGCGTTTCAAATGAAAACCAGTTTTTTTATTTCAAGGATAGCAACCGTATTTCTGTTCTTTATCGCTTATATCAATATCCCATTGGCGACCGGACAAAACCTGCATTCGCTAACCGGAACCGTATACAATGCGGAGACCGACCAACCGGTAGCCGGCGCCCATGTTGTGGTGACCGGAATCAACACACCGGCAGATAAGCATTCACTGCCCGGGTCCAGTACGGATCCGGCAAATAACCATCCACTGCCCGGCACCAGTACGGATTCGGCCGATAACCATTCACTGCCCGGCACCAGTACAGATCCGGCCGATAACCATTCACAGCCCGGAACCAGTACGGGCCCGGACGGCAACTTTGAGTTGAACCTGCCTTCCGGCACATATGAGATACAGGTTTCTTTTGTGGGTTTTTCCGATGAAACACTCATCGTAAACATTCCGGAAGATACGGCAGAACCCTTAAGAATCGGCTTGCAGCCGGTATACGTGGAAATGGAGGACCTTTTTGTTTTCGGTGAGTATTTCCTCCCCGAAAGGGATACCTCCATTGCCCGCGAACCCGTGTCCCTGGCTCCGGCCATATCAAGAATCGGGTCTGTCGAAATTCAGAGGCAGGGAGCGGTTACCATTACCGATGCGATAAAATATACCCCGGGCGGCCTGACCGAGACGAGGGGAAGAAAGACCAAGCAGTTTTTTTCCATCCGGGGTCAGCGATACCCTTATCCCGATTATTCCATTGACGGTATCTGGCAAAAAGAGTTTGAAGAGACCGCCTATTTCTTTTCAGCCCTTGATATCGAGTCCATTGAAATAGTACGCTCGGCCAATGCCATCGTCAAGGGGCTGACCGCCCTGAGCGGTGTGGTCGAAGTCAGGACCCGGAGGCCGGAGCGCGAAACCGTTTCAGCGTCGGTGAGATACGGTCAGCAGAACAACTATGCCACCAACCTCCGGTACGGTAACAGGGTCGGTGATTTGACCTTTAATGTAGCCGGCTCTTTTTTCGGGACGGATGGTCCGCCAGGACGGAGGGGGGAGGAACGGATATCCAACTTTCACGGAACGCTGGACTGGAAAATCACTCCCGGGCTGAATTTGTCGGCCGGTTCCACCTATATCGACGGAAGGCGTGAGTTTCTTCAGATTGTAGAGCCGGGAACACCCAATCTGTTGAACAGGGAAGAGGCGTTTGACCCGATCCGGACACTCCTGACCTATGCGAAACTGGATTATGAAGGAGAGGGCGGAACACGGACCGAACTGCAGACCAATCTGGCCTGGCGTAATCCGAAATACAGGCGCTATAACATCCCCGATCAGACCAGTTCATCGCACCGGGAGCAGGATTTTGAGTATGGAATCCATTTGTTGCACAGACGTCCGTTAACCGAGGCAACCACCATACGGATCGGCGGCCTGTACAACTACTGGATCGCCCCGGAGGGGAAGCGGTATTACGCCGGCCGCAGATCCAATGTGCACACCTGGTCGGGGGTGGTTGCCGGGGAACACCGGACCGGCGATTTTGTATTCGATGCCGGATTTCGATTGATCGGAGGGCATATTGTTGAGTTCGGCGGCTTCGGCATTGAAGGCAGTGCAGCGGGGCTGCGTCAAGTGGCACCGATTGAAGACCAGGCGGCACCCGTGGAATGGCAATCGGTACTGGGAGCCACCTGGCTGTTATCCGGACCCATCTCACTGCATTATAATTTTGCCGGTGGCGCAATAGCCCCCCGAAGAGGCAGTATCGATGAACAGGGGACCACTCCGGAAAACGAAACACGACTTCAGCATGATCTGGGCCTGATTATCCGGGCGTTACATCAAACAGAACTGTCGGTGAGCACCTTTTTCACGCAGAGACGGAACGCCATTGGGCTGAGTGGAGAAACCGTCGAAACGGAAGATGGTGACCTGATGGAATTGTATGAAAACGTAGACCGACGCAGTTTCGGCCTTGAACTGTCCGGCCGGCTGAATATTCCGGATATTCACAGCTTTTTGTTTGCCAATGCTACACTGATGCAGGGTCAGTATGATGCCGGCGGCGGTATGGAGAGCGATCCCCAGCTGCCGAATATCATTCTGAATTTGGGGGTGCTGTTCAATTATTCGGGCCTGGATGTCAATCTCTACATGCATCATACCGGACCCTATACCAACAACCGGTTTGTAAATCCGCAGTGGATTTCGGAAAACGGAGATTATCCCCTGGGCGATTTCTACTCGTTGGATCTGACGGCGGGATACACTATACAACGGGGTGCGGCATATCGGGGTGCTGAACATCGGGGTGCGGAACATCGGGGTGCGGAACAACGGGGTGCGGAACAACGGGGTGTGGAACAACGGGGTGCGGAACAACGGGGTGTGGCGATCCGGGTTTTTGCGGAAGCCCGCAATGTTCTGAATCAGAGATACGAGACCGTAGCCGCGTATCCCGATCCGGGGAGATTGTTTTCAACAGGCGTATCGGTAGAATTTTAGGAACCCAAAGACGTAATCCAATGGACCTGGACAGCAGTGTCGGACAAAGGAAAAAGAACCGGTATCAAAAATTAATGGTGATTGCAGGCATTTTCATGCTGACCGGATGCACCGGAGGGGATGATTATGTCGGGATGCTGAAACAGCAGGTTCCCGGACATGAGCGGCATATCACCGGACATTTTGCGCCCATCTGGGAACCCATGGCCCGGCAGTTGGTGCAGGAATATGACCTCGAATCCCTCGAATCGGGTATAGCGCTCGACATCGGCAGCAGTACAAGTCCATTTCTTATTGAACTCGCCCGTCTGACCGATATGCGCTGTTATGCCGTGGATATTGATTCATGGGCCATGAGGCTGTTGGGGGTATTTGTGGATGAAGCCGGACTCACCGGCCGGGTGATACCGGTAGAAGGAGACTGGCAAGAGCTTCCCTTTCGCGACAATTACGCCGATTTTATCTTCAGCAGAGGTACCATTCCATTTGTGCCCGACCAGGTCCGGGCGGTGCGCGAAACTTACCGGGTACTCAAGCCCGGTGGTGTTGCCTATATCGGTCATGGCGGTTTTGGAACTTTGATCGATCCGGAAGATCGCGAAAAGCTGGTGGAGTGGAGACTGGGCTGGGAAACCGGAGAGCGGGAACGGCCGGATGGCTGGGACGGTCCGGGAGAAGCGATGCCGGAACTGGCCCGCCAGGCAGGATTGCCCTCCGGAAGCTACCGCCTGATCACCGAACCGCAGGTCGGATGGTGGCTGGAGATACGCAAAAAGCAGTAACGAGAGAAATACCTGCTCAGGTTTCTGTTTTTGCCATTGAATTTAAAAATAAGCGGCACAAAAAAAGAAGCTCTATGGAAGGAATCCATTCTCTGTTTTCTCCATTCTGTTGCACGATGCCATGACAATCAGTTAGCTGGCGTAAACTTAACTCACATTGATGCTCAGTTGCCCAAACGATTATCCGACTTTTTAACTTCGAGGCAAGTTAATGCCAAACATACCTTTGAATTCCTTCATTGATTAGCAATCAGAATAAAGGGCCCATCCGCCGTCGGCGCTCGTCCAACCGGTGCAGACCCGCGTCGAGAGCGGCCCGGCGGGCCTGCTCAAGCTCACTGCCCTTGATTCGGCGGTTGATATGCGTATAACGATCCGGTTTCCGGACAACCTGGGCATCCGGAAAATACTGATCCATGATGTTGATGTAGGTGTCGGGTGAAATTTCGTCGGCCAGAAACCGGAAGATCTCTTCCTCGCCGGCCACACCGTTCGGCATGACCAGATGCCGGACCAGGAGTCCGCGAAGGGCCAGTCCGTTTTCATCACATTTCAGATCCCCGACCTGACGGTGCATCTCCCGGATCGCGTTGCGGGTCACTTCCGGATAAGTGCTTTCGGTCATGTAGAATTGCGATTGTCCGGGATCCCAGAACTTGAAATCGGGCATGTAAATATCGACGATACCATCCATCAACTTCAGCGAATGGAGAGAGTCGTACCCGCTGGTGTTATAGACAATCGGCAGTTTGAGGCCCTTTTCGATGGCCGGCGGGATGGCCTCCAGCACTTGCGGGACCACATGCTCCGGTGTGACAAAATTGATGTTGTGACAGCCGCGTTCCTGCAGACTCAGCATCATACCGGTGATGTCTTCGGCGGTCACTTTTTGTCCGGCACCTTTCCAGGAAATTTCGTGGTTCTGGCAGAAGACACATTTGAGATTGCAAAATGAGAAAAAGATCGTACCCGATCCGTTCCATCCCCTCAGGCAATCCTCCTCGCCGAAATGCGGGAAATAACTGCTTACCCATGCGTGCCGGCCGGTACGGCACTTGCCAAGATCATCTTCCATGCGATTGACATGGCAGTCGCGCGGACAGACGGTGCAGTCTTCCAGGACCCTGAGCCCTTCTTCGACTCGCTCGCGGAATACATCCCGGTCTTTTTCCCAGAGCTTCAGATAGGCCGGAATAAAATCAGAGCGGGAAAGCTGCCGGCGGGTGTGGGAGGGAATATCTGTTTGGGGATCGGAGTCGAACATATTCAGTCGAAGTCGATGAGATCTCGGTACCGGTAAAAGTTTGCAATCAGGAAGTTTGCAATCAGGAAACAAGCTGTTTTAATTCAGAAAATGAGCATTTTTACAATCAGGAAACAAGCTGTCTTCAATCAGGAAACGAGCTGTCTTCAATCAGGAAACAAGCCTGTTTTTAATCAGGAAACGAGCAGAGAAAAGAATGTGGTATGACGAAAATGACAGCAACTGAAATTTTGAGGATGAAATCTCCTGAAGAATTACTGAATAAGCTGCCATAATTAAATGATGTGCCGGAGAACAGGTTCAATCCAAATGTTGCACCGGAGAATCGGGTCATTCCAAATGTTGCACCGGATAGCCGGGTCATTCCAAATGATATGCCGGAGAATCGGGTCATCCGGGGATCAATGGCAGTGCTGATGCTCTTCCGACCAAACGGTTCCAGGTGGACAATCCCGCGGGCTGTCCCCATTCGTTACTATCATCCACACCATCACAAGGGCCAGAATCACCGCAATCACAAATCCTGTGATGCCCAACCTGGAAAACTTCTGTGAATGGTCTTTATCCATACAGCAATTTTTATATTTTTTCCCGCTACCACAATGACAGGGAGCGTTTCGTTCGGGTCTGTTAGCCATGAATTATTGTTTGCAGATTATTTGTTGATGCCCCGACTCGAACCTCGTCAGATGGGTAAAGGCGCTGTAGCATCGGTCGGTGATCCTGTCAAGATAAAAAAAATACAAACCGTCTAAAGCTGATTTTAATCATACGCCTGTGTGTAAGAGCTTATGCTCTGACATGGGTAATTCAATGAATCATCATCCGGGGGTTGTAATGTGGAAGGTTGCCAAACCCACCCTTCAAATAGCCGATAAAAAGCCTTATCTTCACTTCTTACTTATATAGCACTACCTTAAACGTAGAAAAAACACCAATAAAAACCGAAGTACAGAGCATTTACCTAAAGATTGTCGAAGCATTTATATGAAGATCGTCGAACACCGAAACAATATGAATACCGACCACCGAACCCTGTCATCCGAACCCTGACCTCCGAACCCTGAATTCTGTTCCCTGTGTTCTGTTCTCTGAATCCTGAATTCTATTCTCTGTAACCTGTAATCTGTAACCTGATGAATGAATACAATCCCGCTGCCATCGAACCCAAATGGCAGGAATATTGGCTGAAAAACAAGACCTTCCGCACCGACGACACCGATCGGGATCGTCCCAAGTACTATGTGCTCGACATGTTTCCCTATCCCAGCAGTTCGGGGCTGCATGTCGGACATCCGGAAGGGTACACGGCCACCGATATCCTGGCCCGATATAAGCGGATGAACGGGTATAACGTTTTGCACCCCATCGGGTGGGATGCTTTTGGACTCCCCGCCGAGCAGTACGCCATCAAGACGGGCACCCATCCGCGCGAGACCACCAACGCCAATATCGACGGATTCCGCCGGCAGCTTCAGGCGCTCGGCTTCAGCTACGACTGGGACCGCGAGGTCAACACCACCGATCCGGCCTATTACCGCTGGACCCAGTGGATTTTTCTCAAGCTCTATGAGCAGGGCCTGGCCTATCAGGCGAGTGTGCCGGTGAACTGGTGTCCGGCACTGGGTACGGTACTGGCCAACGAAGAGGTGATCGACGGCAAGAGCGAAGTGGGAGGATACCCGGTCGAGCGCAAACCGATGCGCCAGTGGATGCTGAAAATCACCGAGTATGCGGAGCGGCTGCTTCAGGATCTCGAGGAGCTGGACTGGCCCGAATCCATTAAGGAAATGCAGCGCAACTGGATCGGCAAGTCGGAAGGGGCTAATGTCATTTTTCCGGTCAAGGCCGGCAATGAGGCAGGAGCGAAGAGCCAGACCGGTGAATCGGGATCGGGCAATCCGGCCAAAGATGCGGGACCGGAGAGCCAGACCGGTGAAGCGGATTCCATCCGGGGGAAGGCCGGCCGGGCGGATGTCATCGAAGTATTCACCACGCGTCCGGATACGCTCTTCGGCGCCACCTACATGGTGCTGGCACCCGAACATCCGCTGGTCGAGCGGATCGTCACCAAAGACCAGCAAAAGGCCGTTTCCGAATACCGCAAGGAGGCCGCGAAGAAGTCGGACCTCGACCGCACCGACCTCAACAAGGATAAAACCGGAGTATTTACCGGTTCTTATGCCGTCAATCCGGTCAACGGGGAAGATATTCCGATCTGGATTGCCGATTATGTGATGATGACCTACGGTACCGGCGCGATCATGGCGGTACCGGGTCACGATGAGCGTGACTGGGAGTTTGCCCGCAAGTACGATCTGCCGATTGTCGAGGTGGTCAAGGGCGGCGACGTCGAAAAAGAGGCGTATGTCGATACCGAAGAGGGGATTTCGGTGAATTCGGCCAATGAGGAGGTGTCGCTGAACGGACTTCCGGTAGCCGAAGCCAAACAGGTGATCACAAAATGGCTCGAGGAGAAGGGGTATGGTAGCTATACGGTGACCTACAAGCTGCGCGACTGGCTTTTTTCGCGTCAGCGCTACTGGGGTGAACCGTTTCCGGTGATCCATGTGGACGGCAAGCCGAAGCCGCTGCCCGAAGATCATCTGCCCGTTACGCTGCCCGAAATGGACGATTTCCAGCCGACCCAAACCGGAGAGCCGCCGCTGGCCAAGGCGGAGCAGTGGGTTCATACCACCGATCCGGAGACCGATAAGCCGGCCGTGCGCGAGACCAATACCATGCCCCAGTGGGCCGGATCGTGCTGGTACTATCTGCGCTATATCAGTCCGGATTACGAAAAGGGGCCGGTCGACCCCGAGCTGGAAAAGTACTGGATGCCGGTGGATATCTATATCGGAGGAGCCGAACATGCCGTCCTTCACCTGCTGTATGCACGGTTTTGGCACAAAGTACTCTATGATATCGGCGTGGTATCGACCAATGAGCCGTTCTACCGGCTGGTCAACCAGGGGATGATACTGGGCGAGATGGAGTTCACGGCCTACAAGGATCGGCAGGGCAATTTTGTGCCGGCGGAAAAGACCGGAACAGCGGAAGAGCTGGAGCGTGTGAAGCTCAGTGAAAAAGAGGTGGAGAAGCGCGGCGAGCAATTTGTGGTCAAGGGAACAGACGTACAGGTTGATGCCCGGGCCTACAAGATGTCGAAATCGCGCGGCAATGTGATCAATCCCGACGATGTGGTGTCGCAGTACGGAGCCGACTCCCTGCGGCTGTACGAAATGTTCATGGGTCCGCTCGAGCAGGTCAAACCCTGGAGCATGCAGGGTGTCGAGGGGGTGTACCGGTTTCTGAAGCGGGTATGGCGACTGGTGATGGACGAAGAGCGCGAAGGCGTAAACCGGGCTGTCTTAAAAGCCACCGGTTCCGGTGGCGCGGCCGCGTCCGGACCGGATCGAGCACAACTCAAGCTGCTGCACGAGACGATCAAGAAAGTAACCGGCGACATAGAAGGTCACCGGTTCAATACGGCCATATCGGCGTTGATGATCTTCACCAACGAGGCTTTGAAATGGGAAGTGCGACCGGTAGAGGTGCTCAAGCCGTTTGTAAAGCTGCTCTCGCCGTTCGCCCCGCACCTCGCCGAAGAGCTGTGGCAGGAGTTGAACGCGGTGTCGGGGCAAAATGGCTCCGGCGATTCGGCGGCCGGATCCGAAAACTCGGCGACTGGTTCCGGAGATTCGGCGGCCGGTTCTGACGCTTTGGCATCCGGCTCCGGTGATTCGACATCCGGTTTCGGCGATTCGACATCCGGTTCCGGCACAAAAACATCCGGTAATCCAACATCCGGATCCCTGGCTTATGAACCCTGGCCGCAATACGAGGAGCAGTACCTCAAGGACGACACCAAAAAATACGCGGTGCAGGTCAACGGCAAAGTACGCGGGCAGATCGAGGTGCCCGCCGACCGGGCCGCCGACAAGGAGTTTGTTCTGGATGCCGCCCGGAGTGAGCAGAGCGTGGCGCGACATCTGGAAAAAGGGGAGGTGGTCAAAGAGATCTTTGTTCCGAACCGGATCATCAATTTCGTAGTGAAGTAAAGGTTGTCCTTGGTCAAGTAAGAGCTGTCCGAGGTGAAGTTAGGGCTGTGTATTCCGGACGCTTAACGGTGTACTCTGCGAAGAGTGTGCTGTGTCCCAATTATCCTGACATATGTATCAAGGGTACAAAGATTATCGGAAAGGGGGCAAAATTCAATATGTGGGGATAAGGTTCAATATATATTGACTTTTAAGTTCATTGCAGGTATGTTGTCTGAAACAATTAGGGGTCTGATGCACAGAAAGATTTCCAGAGGTGAAATACGAACATACAAGAGGAGTGTCTATGAAGAAAATGTTTACAACAATTCTTGCTGCAGTAATACTGGTAGTTGGTGGAGCGAAGAGCGACGCGCAACAGACAATGTCAGCACAGGAAATCCGGCAGCTTCATACGGATGTAATGCACAAAATGGGACAATCACTCACCCCGTTCTCTCTTACACAGCGCTTGCAGGACGACTCTTATGTTATGACCCATATCGAGCACTCATACTATATGGATGATGACTGGGCCTCTCAACGACAGACCGAGATCAGTCACGATGAAACCGGCATGACCGAGGTGTTGTTTTTGCAAATGGAAGGTGATGAAATGGTATCGGACTCCCGGCATGTGTTTGTACGCGATGCCGATGGTTTTGAAATGACTGTGGAAGTGTACGATCGGGTCAACCAGGAATTCGTACCGGAAGAGCGCCTTACATGGACTATGGATGATCATGAAACGGTGCCGAGCGAAATTCTGTTCGAAACCAGGATCGGTGGCGATTGGGAATACGAATGGAGGGAAACCGTAACCTTTACCGATGGTCGCGTGGATGTGGTGCTGAATGAAACCTGGACCGGCAGCGACTGGGAAAATCAGGAGCTCATCAGCATTATTGAAGATGAAACGGATATTGTGCAACGCCATGAGCGCTGGATAAATGAAGAGTGGGTGAATTATGAACAGACCATTTTCCATGATTTCTCATATGATCAGCTGCACGCGTTTTTTGTCGATAACTTCGAGCAGGAAGAGATCGGTTTTATGATGGAGGATCTGTTTCGCTTCTTCTCCGGTCTGCCCGAAATTACGTTTGAAGCGTGGGATGATGAAGTGGATGAATGGCTGCCAATAGAACGTTTCCGCAGGGATGTGGTGGCAGGCGACAATGGCGAGCAGGATGCTTTGTTTATGGAAGAGTGGGTAGATGGCGATTGGATGACAGACTTGAGGCTGTTGATTATTGAAACGGGTACGGGTCAATGGGATATGATTCAGGCACAGATACCCGAAGCAGATCTATGGATCACGGTCATGGAAGAAGATTACCATTACGATGAGCGGGAATTGCTGGTCACGGTCATAAGGTCTATGGCGTCAGAAACAGGAGATCTTGAGAATAGCGAACGCTATGACTTCGAGTGGATGGAAGACCCGTCGACCACCGATGCGGAAGAGATTCCGGATTCACCGGTATCCCACAAGCTGCATGCCGCCTGGCCCAATCCGTTCAACCCGACTACCGTAGTTCCTTTCGAATTGGGCGAACCGGGTTATGTAGCCATTGAGGTCTACGACATCACCGGCCGCAAAATCACCACCCTGTTTGAGGGAAATCAGCCGGCTGGCCGCCACCAGATAACCCTGGATGCATCGGGCTTTGCGAGCGGCGTATATCTGATTCGTATGGTGACCGATAACATTGCCGCCACACAGCGGGTGACGCTCGTTAAATAGGCAGCAGCCCTTTTTTGTTTAGCCGGCAGGCATATACCCTTTTTCAGGCTGAAGTAGGCAGTTGACTATAGTCAACATTGAAGGATGTGAAAAACGCTGTTTATACATCATATTCGCTGATTTTAATATCATCAAATGTGGACTATTACCTACAAGGGGTTTCTGAAAAAAAGGACAATATGCGCTGTACGCAGAGATTTTCTAACGATCCAGTCCGCTTCGCCGGGCAAGCTCATTCTGACTTAAATCTATATTATACCTCAGCATCCTGATCCGTAAACCCAAACGAAAGCTGATATTTTGTATGGATCGCCACTGTCGTTGCTGGATTTCCCGGTGGCTCATACGCTCGTATAATTTCACCGGCTTTTCCCCGGGAATGGCAGATTTTCGGACAGGGATATCTTGCAGAGAAGGATCCGTTTTATCATTATGTCCACTCATAACGTCATTGATTTTTATTGATGATTAGTAATTGTGATTGATGAATAAGTGATTATGTTTTAAATAAAACATTTCTCGATTATTATTTGCAATTTGCTATGGATGTTTGTTACAAAGTGGTACTAATTCATTGCCAGGAGAAAAATTTTTGTTATGAAAAAATTGTCGAAAATAACGCTGTTCCTGTGTGCTCTCTTTCTGACTGCTGCCGGCACTCCGCTGCTCATAAACGAAGCTGCAACATCGGCCAAAGCTGAATCAGCAATAGGCAATCCGCCGGACAACACGCCGGACGATGCGCTGAACAACGCCCCGCACAATGCGCTGAACAACGCCCCGCACAATGCGCCGGACAACACGCCGGACGATGCGCTGGTTGACGCCCCGGACAGCTTCACACCCATCAACAAGGGTGTCAACATCGCACACTGGCTCTCACAAAGCAGCCGCAGAGGGGAGGAAAGGCGTGAGTTCTTCCAACAGGAGGATGTCGCTTTTATCCGGAGTTTGGGTTTCGATCATATCCGGGTGCCCATTGATGAGGAGCAGATGTGGGATGAGGAGGGCAACAAACATCCCGAAGCCTTTGAACTGCTGCACAATGCCATTGAGTGGAGCCGCCAGGCCGGTTTGAAGGTCATTGTGGATCTCCACATCCTGCGGTCCCATTACTTTCTGGACGACTCTCCACCGCTCTATACCGATGAGGCCGCACTTGATATGTTTCTGCAAAACTGGCGGGATCTGTCCGGTGAACTCCGTGATTATTCCAATGACCTGGTCGCCTATGAGATCCTGAATGAACCGGTTGCCGATGATCCGGAGGACTGGAACCGGGTGCTGCATAAGGCCATTTCGGAGATACGCGAACGGGAGCAGAACCGCACGATCGTCGTCGGCTCCAACCAATTCAATAAAGTGGAGAACTTTCCCGATCTGCGGGTGCCCGCCGATGACCCGAATCTGATCCTGAGCTACCATTTCTACAATCCCATGCTGTTGACCCATTATCAGGCTTCCTGGTCTGTGGATGTGCGGGATTACGACGGTCCGGTTCAGTATCCGGGTCGGCTGGTTCCGGAAGATGTAATGGAAAATCTCACCGGTCAGAACCTGGAGATTGCCGAAGCACAAAACGGCTACTATGATCGTGAATCCATGGAAGCCATGATGCAGCCTGCATTTGAAGTCGCCGAAGAGCTGGGACTTCACCTCAACTGCGGAGAATGGGGAGTGGTCACCTATGCGCCTCAGGAAGAACGGTTACGATGGTACGAGGATATGCGCCGCATATTCGAACACAACGACATCTCCTACACCAACTGGAACTATAAAAGTGACAATTTCGGTCTGGTGAATATGGACGGCACCCGGAATGGAGCACTGATCGATGTATTCACCGGCACGGTTGGAACCAGGTGATCCATGGACATCCGGGTGGTGAACTTTATTGTGCTGTCTCCGGCATGATTCCAGCCGGCAGCATCAACCCGATTTTTTAACTAAAGGGATTTGGAGGTCTGGGCTTCCCGGCACATCGAGATCATATCCTTCGTCTGCTCCTCGTCATCGATGATTCGCGGCATCTTGGTCTGGGCATGCAGTGCCTGATGCCGTTCGCGCCACTTGTACATGGCATCCTTGGTCAGATTGAGCACGACCGGCGGGTGGATACCCATGCTCTTGCGGCGGTTGTGATAATGGCGGTTGATTTCTGCCAGATTTTCATCCAGCAGTTCGGTGAACTTTTCCAGGTCTTCCGGTTCTTCAACCCATTGCACAAACCAGAAATGGCGCGGCGCCCCGATCTCCGGGTCAATCAGCCCGCCCATGGCAAAGACCGAAAAGGTGGCCCCGGTCTGTTCGGCTGTTTCTTCCAGCGCGGACTGAGCTTCGTGTGACTCGACGGCTTCCCCGAACTTGTCGAAAATTTCGGATACGCGACCGATTACCTGTATCCTGGGCTGTTTCAGATCCGTAAACTCAATTACATCGTTGATCATGTAGCGCCAGAGGCCGGAGTTACTGGTGACCACCAGCGAATAGGGGACCCCTTTCTCCACCTCCCAGGTCGGAACCGTCTTTTGATGCATCAGGTTCTCTTTTTGCTCTTTGGGGTTGGGAATCCACTCGTAAAATACACCGTTGTCCACAATCAGCCGAAGGTCGGACCGTTTCAGATCATCGCTGAAGGCGAAATAGGATTCGGACGCGCCGTAGTTTTCGATGTAGTCCATATCCAACCCTTTTAACAACTGGTTAAAGTGGGGGAGATAGGTATTCAGGGCCTCTCCGCCACAAATCAAAAGGCGAAGATTGGGCCATATTTCGCGAATGTATTTCTTGCCGGTGATCTCGAGCGCCCGCTGGAAGAAGCGAAGGGCCCAGGAGGGGATGGCGACAATTTTCCGGACATCCGACTTGACCGCCTTTTCCAATGTGCGGTCAAATTTCTCGGTCCACTCTTCGCGGATCATGGTATGCGGCGAACGCACCTGGAACAGCGACAGCCAGCCTGGTGACAGTTTGGCGAGATAGGCGCTGATCTCACCGAGGCGCACGTTTGATTTCGGGTCGAGGCGTTCGATATTGCCCGGCAGACTGACATGGCTCCCCATGAAGAAGGGCAACATATTGGGATTCTGCTTCATATAGGAGATGATCACTTTGCGCATGAAACGCTGATCGCTTCGCAGGCGGTCCTCACTCAGCGGAATATGCTTTCCCTTACCGGTAGTCCCGGCAGAAACGGCAAAGTTGAGTATCTTGCTGGGCCATAAAAGATTCTGCTCGCCACGCTTGATCCGCTCGATGTACTCCTCCACATCATCATAGGTGGAAAGGGGGACGCGCTCCTTGTATTCGGAATAGTTGCGGATATTCGAAAAACCGAATCGTTTACCGTATTCGGTTTGCGCCCCCTTGCGGAGCATATTGGCTAACACTTTTTTTTGTGCCGACTCGACAGATGCTGGCATATGGGTATAAATAAAAAAACTTGATAACGTTTATGCCGGTTCACTGTTAAAATTGATGCCGGCTTGATCCGCTTTTTGGCTAGTCAATAACCTTGGTTCAGATACGACATATCTGAATGTCATCCTGATAAAGTTACTAAAACGTACGATAATCAGCAAAAGTTGCTTCCGCTATCGGCATTGCAATAACCGTTGAAAAACCTGTTGCGGTAACATCTTCTGAATACAAAAAAGGCCGGACATGTGGTATGATGACCGGCCTTCCATGTAAATTCCATATTTATCGCTCTTCAATCGGGGTCCAGGGCAAGTTACGGTCACCCATGTAGAGCTGTCGCGGGCGGATCAGGCGGTTGTTGTCCGCCTGCTCCAGAAAATGGGCTGTCCATCCCGTTACACGACTCATTGCAAAGATACAGGTGAACAGGTCGGGCTGGATACCCATGGAGTAGTAAACGGTTGCCGAAAAGAAATCGACGTTGGGATCGATGCCCTTTTCCTGCTTCATGACCTCCTGGATTTTCTCGGACCAGTTGTACAGATACATCGTATCGGTCTCCTGGGCCAGCTCTTTCGACATTTTCTGCAGGTGTTTGGCCCTTGGATCGATGGTCCGGTACACACGGTGGCCGAATCCCATCACCTTTTTACGTTCGGCCAGGCGCTCCTTGATAAACGATTCCACATCGGCGTCCTTGTCCAGGTTCAACAGCATGTTCATTACGGCGGTATTGGCTCCCCCATGGAGCGGCCCCTTCAGTGAACCGCAGGCACCGGTCACCGCCGAATGGATGTCGGATTCGGTGGAGCAAATGGCCCGCGCTACAAATGTGGAGGCGTTCATACCGTGCTCGGCATGGATGATCAGGCAGATATCCATCACCTTTTCAGCGTTATCACCGGGTCGCTCACCATTCAGCATATAGAGAAAGTCATACGCGGTGCTGCCTTCTTTCAACGGAGCCAGGATCTCTTTTCCTTCCCGGGCACGCTGGAAACCAGCCACGATGGCCGGCATTTTTGCGGTCATCCGGATGGCTTTACGCCGATTGGCCTCAGGGTCGCTGGATAACACCTCATCGTCAAAGTCGGCGAGCATGGATACCGCCGTACGCAAGACCGACATCGGTTCGGCCTCATTATTGGTATTTTTTAGATAGTCGATAACCGGCTGGGGAAGATGACGTTCGGCCGTAAGCTTTTTGTTCAGCTCTTCCAGTTCATCCCTGTTCGGGAGACGGTCGTTCCATAACAGGAAAGCGACCTCTTCAAATGTTGCATTTTCAGCAAGAGTGTCAATATTGTAGCCCGCATAGATGAGTTCGCCCTCTTCACCATTAATAGCGCTTTTGGTAGAGGTAAAAGCGACAATGCCTTCCAGCCCTCTGTTGATGTGTGGGTATTTTTCAGTGTCAATGTTATCCAGACTTTTCGTGGTCATAAAATTGCTCCGTTTTTCACTAATAAGTTACGGTGGTTAAAAATTGTTTTGCCTGCATAAGGATAGATATTATCTAATAATGTTGAATACCTGTATTTGCAGGTTGTTAAATCTATCCGGCTGATATTCCAATATACGTGCCACAGAAATTCCGACAAAATTACCTTCTGCCCATTTCCGGCGGGTTGTATGTCAGGACATCCGGAGTCGAATATTTCCGTCATGTCATCACCCGCGACGTCAATGTTTAACACGTTAAAAAAGTATTGGCGTTCCTTCGACGAAAAATGCCGAAATTAACCGCCCATCCGTTTTGTCCCATGTCAATCGCTATGACAGCTTTACCGCCGAATGACTTAATTCCATTATAATACGTATAAATTCTATAAGAATCACATGTTAGTAACGCGATATTTGGGGTTAAAATGTGAATTTTATATGAATATTAATTTTGTGTGAAGATACTAACATGGTTACCTTTACATGTACAGCAAGTGATAAACGAAATGCGGCAGAAGCATGAGGCTGAACAGAAGCATGAGGCTGAGCTTGAAACATGAAGCTGAATGGAAGCATTCAGCTGGAACATGAGGCCTAACGGAAATATAAGGCTGAGCTTGAAACGTTCGGTTGAGCCTGAAGCATGCAGCTGAAACATACGGCTGAAACGCTGAATCGCAATTTCGTGTACATAAGAGTGCGGTCGAAGGGTTGATTCAATAGATTGCACGGACCGCGTGTGCGGTCGAAGGGAGATCAAGATTCACTAACCTGAAATACGATCATATATGGGGAAGCACAAAACAGTACCGGTAAATGAAGAATGGAAACAGGCAATCAAGACGACACAAAGCGGGATAGAACAACCCATCATTTTTTATATTGAAGTGTATGGGGAAACTTCCGCATATTATATGGCGGCCCGGCTGAAGAAGGAAAACTGGGACGTTCAATTACTTCGCTCCGGCTCCGGCTGGATTTGTCTTGCAAATGCCATCGTAACACCCGACGATCAGACCATCAACGATCTGTGTGACTATCTGTCCGATCTTTCGGAACATTACGGAGGATCGTTCAAACGCTGGGAGCTGGGTTCACCTGGCTGACATCCGGTAACACGACCATGAACGGTTGTACGATCATGAAATTCGGTAATATTGCCCTGATTGCAGTATTACAACGGATTGGGGTGACCTTACCGGGTTTCAGGTCAAACCTTCCGGTTGCCGGGAGATTTGCCGCGGTTCCGGCCTTCGACGCCGGTAACCATGGCTCTTGCCGGGCTTCCGGAACCATTTTTATAAGTTTTAATGGCTGATAAACGTACACCAACACAAAGTTTTTCGGATCTTGTTGAAATAATGGCCATACTCCGGAAGGAGTGTCCGTGGGACCGGCAGCAGACCCACGAATCGATCAAAGATCTGATGATCGAGGAGATATACGAAGCGATCGAAGCGATCGACAACGATGACCCGGCCGAGCTGCGAAAAGAGCTGGGCGATCTGCTGCTGCATGTGGTTTTCCACACCGAAATCGCCCGTGAAGCCGGTCGATTTGATATCGGCGAGGTGATATACGGCATCCAGGAGAAGCTTATCCGCCGTCATCCGCATGTCTTTGAAGATACCCGTGCCGACGATTCCGAATCCGTCAAACGCAACTGGGAAGATCTGAAAATGAAGGAGACCGAGCGCAAATCGGTACTCCAGGGCGTGCCGGACACCCTTCCGGCGCTGATCAAGGCACAACGCATGCAGGAAAAAGCCGCCTCGGTGGGCTTCGACTGGCAGACCTGGCAACAGGCCTGGCCCAAATTGCAGGAAGAGATCGAGGAATTTCGCCAGGTAGCCGAACAGGGGAGCGAAGAAGAGAAGACCGACGAATTCGGGGACCTGCTGTTTTCCCTGGTCAATGTCGGACGGCTGGCCGGACTGAATGTCGAGGATTGCCTCCGGATGACCAATCGCAAGTTCAAACACCGTTTTCAGCACATCGAAGAAATTCTTGAGCGGGAAGGGAAAGCACTCAATGACACGTCACTGGAGGAGATGGACCGGATCTGGGATGCGGCCAAGTCAGAAGACAGAAAACAGAACCCGGAGTTCAGAAAACAGAAGTCGGTAGATACAGAGTTCAGGGGACTGGAGAACCGGGATTAATGACTGCCGGTTAGCAAGATTATGTCAAAAAAGACATATTGTTAGACGCGGTTTTTACATTTGTATCGCAGTTCTCTCAAAGTGTTCAATAATCTGTTCTTTTGAAATCTTCTTAGTGACAAAATCTAATACCAACTCGGCCAGCTCAAGCTTCAATTCCTTTCTTGTCGCGTATACTGGGCTCACCCCCGGAAGCTTTGATTTCTTGCTGATGTATGAATAAAATGTCTTCAAGAGTTAGAAAAACAGGTTCTGACATTATTCAGCAAGCTTCGGGCAGGCGCTCTACCAGTCGCCACTTCCATGGTATGTCCCTTCCGAATGACAGTACGCCGCTCATGAGACGGTATTCCGATGCGATCGCGGAGAAAAGTTGGCCAGTTGAAATTGGGGGGAGCTTACAAGGTCATCTGAAAAGCCACGTCTGCATCTCCTGCTTTTCGGCGGCGGGGAAGAGGATGTTATTGAGGATCAAGCGGTAGCCGGGGCTGTTGGGGAACAGTTCCAGCTCGGTCGGAGGATCGCCTACGAAATGGGTGTAGTCCTCGGGATCGTGTCCGCCGTAAAACGTGAAGAAACCCTCGCCAAGGTTTCCGTGAATGTATTTCGCCTCTTCGCGCCCAGGTGTTTGGGCCAGAATAACCACATTGTCCTTGATGGTTTCGGAGCGGAAAGCGGTGGATTGGCCGTAAAATCCTTTGATGCTGCTTACGTGATTCTGAGTGAGCATGGAGGGGACCGGGTCCCATTTGGCGGAGAAATCGAAGAGTGTAAAGTAATCCATCTCTTCGTCCACCTCGGCCCGGCGCTGTTGCACATTCAGGATGTCGATGTTGCCGTGGCGGTACTCGGCGGGATCCAGTGATACTTCGAAGTTTTCGAATGCCAGGGTATTGGTGAAGTCGAGTTTCTCGTTGGCGTAGGGATCGGCGGGATCACCGTCCAGTTCGGTCGGCACGATATCCACCTCTCCGGCGGCCAGTGCAATGTCGAACGTATCCGCCCCCGAACACATCGCAAACATGAATCCACCACCCTGTATGTAGTCCCGGATGGTCCGGACTACGGCCAATTTCATGTCGGGTACTTTTTCGAAACCGAGATTGGCAGCCATCTCTTCCAGGTCCCGCACCTGCCGGATGTACCACGGCTGATTGCGGTAATTGGCCCAGAATTTCCCGTGCTGACCCGTAAAGTCTTCATGATGCAGATGGAGCCAGTCGTAATCATCCAGCTCGCCGTTCAGCACCTCTTCATTGTATATGGTTTCGTAGGGCACCTCGGCGTAGGTCAGGGCCAGGGTCACGGCATCATCCCAGGGCAGGGTATGGTCGGGTGTATAAACCGCAATACGCGGGGCACTTTCCAACTCTATAACCGACATGTTGACATTCGGCCGCTCCACCTCATCGATGATCCGGCGGGCTTCTGCTCCGGATACCTGCTCTGCCGATACTCCCCGGATCCGGCTGCGCCGTACCATCTCATCGGTCTGTGGTGCCAAAAAACTGCCGCCACGGTAGTTCAGTAGCCATTTTCCGGTGTGCCCGTCCTCCAGATGCTGGAAAATCACCCCGTAGGCCTTCAGGTGATTGCGCTGGCCGTCATCCATCGGAATCAGGATGTAGGGGGTGGATTGGCTTTGAACCGCTCCGGCCGAAAATACCAGCGCGATGACCAATAACAGCGCTGTCTTGCCGGCGAT
>SLOL01000106.1 GCA_007132495.1 Balneolales bacterium | reverse complement strand
GATACCGGATGGCCCCTTCAAGGGTGCCCGGGCCCTCTGCTCCCTCCTCTTTGCCGAAGGTACCGATATGCAGTTCATAGATGATGATCTCATTCTGCGGCGGCGGGGTAAAAGGCTTCATTTCCGATATACTCCGTGGATCCCTGATGATGGCGTTTCCCACAGAGTTGGTCACCCTGCGGGCATAGGGATCAATACGCAGAAATTCCTTGTCTCCATTGATAATGCGATAGCGATATTCGTCCCCTGCTTTCACGTCCGGAATATCGACAACCCAGATGCCCTCCTTTCGGACGGCCATGGGATGGGCGGTTTTATTCCAGTCGTTGAAGGTCCCCACCACAAACACTTCGTCGGCATTCGGTGCCCAGACACTGAAGTGACACCCCTTCTTATGCAACGTCGCCCCTTTTTCTTTAATCGTTTTCATCGGTATACAATATAATTTTTATCGGACAGATGAAATGGCCATGACGGCAATCCGTCACACAAGAGCATGATTAACGGAAGGGAAATCGAGATCCTCGATACCGATACCCTTGGAAAAAATTCCAGTTACGGGTAACGGAAACGCTATTGTCCCTGGAATGCCGGCACCATCCGGTGATTCGTTGCCTGCTCATAGGCGTAGGCGATTTCCAGCAGTACGGGCTCGCTCCATGCCCGGCCGAAAACGGACAGGCCCACCGGCAGTCCGTCTTTGAACTCATACAACAGCACCTGGAACCCGTCTCCTCCAATATCTTCCGAGGCGATCCGGTCGATATCGACGATCTCGGCTCCCAGACTTTCGATCCGGCGTACCTCCTGCTGCATGAGAGTTTCCAGCCGGAAATGTTGCCCGAGCGGTGTGGTGTAGAAACCGATGCGCTTGCCCTCCAGGCCGTTTTCATGCAGAAACCGGGTATAATCGTCGTGTGCATGACCGTCGCTTTCAAGGGTCTTTTCGTCGTGTTCATCGGTTCCGGTCAGGGCGCCGAGCAAGACGGCCGCATCCCGCAACCAACAAAATAACGATCATGGATGATTGAAGAGTTCTCATCGGTTTCAGTTTGAGTGAATGGTTGTGGAACCGCCGTTAAGATTCCGGGACCTTCTCCGGTAATAATATATGCGGAACAAACCATACATAAAAAATCATACCGAACAGTTCCACGACCGACTGAAAGACAATGACGACAGCCACCAGTTCGAACGATTCGGGCAATGCGAGAGCAAGCGGCAGTACGACAAACGAATTGCGCGAGCCGAAGCTGAAGGCCAATGTGCGTCCTGTTGGGATATCCAGATTCATGATGCCGACAGCAATGCGTGAAAGAATGAGCGCGATCATCAGGTAGGCGATATATATCACGACCGGCTGCCAGAGCAGGTGTCCGGATGTCATTATCGCCTGAAACTGGGACATGGCGACGATGAAAACAACCAGTGCAAGTAACGGGACAGGCAGCCACGCCAGGGTATCCGTGATCTGCTTGCTGCCCGGTTGCTTACCGGTCCATTTTCGCGTAATACCTGCGAGCAGAAGCGGAAGGACAATCAGTAAGAAAAATGCCGTCAGCAGGTCAAAACTTGCAAGACTTACGGCGAAATCACGTCCGAAAAACAGAAACAGCCAGACCGGTAGGAGCAGAAACTGAAGTAGCAGGCTCAGCGGGACAAAAGCGACCGCGTGGCTTGCAGCTCCGCGTCCCAGGTGCGTGAAAGAGATAAACCAGTCGATACACGGAACCAGAAGTACCATGGCCACCCCGAGCTGAATTGCCGCGATATCCGGCAGGAATATCAGCAGGCCCCATACGATGAGGGGTATGACCAGAAAATTACCGCCGGCCGCGGCTGTCAAAAATCGGGTATCCGTAAAAGCCTCTCCGATTTTCCGGATGGAAATCTGGCAGAAAGTGACAAACAGCAGCGCGGCCAGAGCGGGCCAAAGGAGTGCTTCCATAAGGGAGGCCCATTCCGGCCATACGTGCCCCGCTCCGAAGCCAAGGAGGATAGCCAGGAAATAAACGAAAACCTGAAATTTTTCAAGTGTTTGCCGGTTCACGGATGATGACAGATCGCATTGGAAATTACCGGTGGTCGAAGCACACGATATCGTGTGAGAATCTGAATGCAGGTAACCGGGCTCACTGAGGAACCGTCAGCAGCCCGGGAACCATTGCCAATCGTCTATCATAGATTGATAAAAAACCGAAATTCCATCTTTTCCAGGTCCCGATATTAATTCAGAAGCAACGGCCGGATTCAGTTGGCGAGAGTGAACGCCATTCCGTCAGGCTCTTCCCCGGTCTGAATGTGGTCGATGATCTCAAAATTCCGGAGGTCGATGACGTAGAGCCGGTCGGTTTGCGTGCCGGCTACCAGAATCCGGTCATCGGAAATCTTGAGCATCCCAACCGGTCCGGCATTCAGGTCACTGTCCGGCTCCAGGTCGATCCGCCGGACTTCGGCGCGGGTGGCGGCGTCAAATACCGATACATCCCCTCCTGTCATATTGGCAACTAATACATGACTGCCATCGGGTGTAAAATTGGCACGTATGGGAAATGAGCCGGCATCCAGGGTTTCGACGACCTCAAAAGATTCAAGGTCCAAAATAGAGACGGTATCTTCGTACCGGTTGGTGACCCAGGCTTCGGTTTCATCAGGTGATATGGCAATGCCTTCCGCGCCTTCACCCGTCTCCACCAGCGCGATGGCCTCCTCCGCTTCAAGGTCAATGATACTGACGGTTCCACTGTCGACATTCGGAACAATGGCCTTGGAATTGCCGGCATAAAGATGGACCATGTGCGAACGCTCCTGATCTGTCGGAATCACTTTTACAATTTCACCGGTAGGAACATGCAGGATAACCAGGGACCGCTGCCCTTCCCCGGTAACGGCCAAATGTTCCCCGTCGTCGAACCATTCCAGGCCGTGTGGACGGGTGAATTCACCAAGATCGATTTCACGGTCCACTACCCGGTTTTCAAGATCAATGACGGTCAGGGTGTGTCCGGGATCACCGTCATACTCCCCGTAATTGGAGGCTACCGCAATGGACCCATCCGGTGATATGGCCGCTTCATGAGGTGCGACTCCGGTAGGCAGGGTTTCCAATATTTCCCAGGTCGCCATATCGATGATCATGGCCGTGTAGGCCGACTTGTTCAGCACAACAAGTGTTCCTGACTCTTCCAAAGCAGCAGCCGGGTCATCAATAATTTCGTTGTTCCCGTTTTGCTCACAGCCGGCAAGCGCTGCGGATAACAACAAACAGAAAGCAAATATCCATGGCTGTGAACAGGCATGGGGCCTGACAGATAGAAGTCGGGTTATTTTCATGGCATACCTCCGGTTTTGATTGATGCTGTTGAAATCTTATATAACGAAGAAATACGCATTTACGCAAGCAGCTATGAGAGTTTCGCCAAGCTGATAATTTTGTATTACTGTCCACCTTTGATATAATTCGGTATAAAGGTCGGGCAACTTCTGTGGCAGCTAACACTTTGTTCATGTAATCATCAGTTAGAAACAGGCCTTGCAGGCACACCCTGGAAACCGATCTGAACAGGTTTAATTCTTCCATCTTGCTCAAATTCAAGTTTTTCAATGCATACTACGCGGTGGTTACGATGGGTTTCATCCAGCGGTCTTCTGTGATAAACAATGTAATACTCTTCCTCTCCCGGTATCTGAAGTACTGAGTGATGCCCTGCACCCCGGGCCACATCAGGATCCTGCTGAAGTATAATCCCTTCTCTCTCAAATGGCCCTAAAGGATTGTTTGATATGGCATAAGCTACTCTGTAGTCGGGACCGGTCCAACCACCTTCCGACCACATAAAATAATATTTCCCATCCCTTACAAACATAAATGGCCCTTCAACATATTCCTCCGGAGTTACTTCTTTGTAAACCGTTCCATCCTCAAAAGGGATCAGCCCTGTAAAATCATCGTTCAGCTTTACAACATTACAATGTCCCCAGCCACCGTAATACATATAGTATGTGCCGTCTGTATCTTTGAAAACGTATTGGTCAATAGGCTGAGCTCCGTTGACGATATCATTGATCAAAGGTTTTCCCAGAAGGTCTTTGTATGGCCCCTCCGGCCGGTCTGATACAGCCACACCTATCCCGCCAACCTCGCCTTCATGTACATCATTGGCTGCAAAAAAGAAATAATATTTTTCGTCTTTTTTTATTGATGCCGGTGCCCACATGGCACTGTCGGCCCACTGCACTTCAAATGTATCAATGATGCGCTCATGTTTGGTCCAGTTCATCAGGTCGGGTGAAAAAAAAGCATCGAAATAAACCTGTTTATGATAGTAGTCCGAGTACGTTGGAAATATCCAGTACGTGTCGTCATAAACGCGTGAAGCAGGATCCGCATACCATCCTTCGAAAAGAGGATTTCCGGAATAGCTAATTTCTTCACTTTCCGGAGACCGGCTGCAGGCTGTTGTGAAGAGAATAACAGAAAGAAAAAGCAAAAATGTTTTCATTGTTATTAGCTTAAATTAGGATTAAGGAACACAGAAAGGGCGTTTCTTCCGTCAGCACCTCTTAGCCCCGACTTGTCAGTCACAGCCGGAAGGCAGGCATGTCAACCGGCATTGAAAGCTTCCCTTCCCCTTTCTGTGCCGATTGTTCCGGCAGTATAATGGATTCAAGCAGCTAAACACAACACCTTCAAGATCAATTTTCAGCTCCTGATTAATTAATGCGCCTTATCGATACCGTCCCTTAGCGCCAGTTTACCACCCATGTTGCGAAGTCATCAAGCAACTGATAATCATTTCCTTTATCGTCCTTTGTGGTGAGCCAGGATAATCCGATTACGAAAATCCTGCCATCCGATATACGTTTGATTTGCTGTCTTACAGGCCGAATTACTTTTGCAACAATTCCCAAAACCCTCGGGGTGAAATAATCTTTAGCTGAGGGACTTTTGGGGAAATATCCAAAAGATCTTTATCTCCGGTGACTAATATATCGGCTTTTGCCCTTATTGCTGATTCCAATACCCACCGGTCATCTTCATCCCTGACTTTTGCTTCAGAAGGTTTATCAGGAGCAGGATCTACATGATGATTGCGGAGAAATATGACAACATTGGTTACTTTCCTTTCGGGAACTTTTAATTTTTTTGTCAGCACACGTTTTAACTCCTTTAATACAACTACTCCTGTCATCAATTGATGATCGGCAAGTATCACTTCAAGCAAATCCGCGCATAACCCTCTTGCTGTAAATGCGCTGACCAATACGTTGGTATCAGCAAAGATCTTCATGATACACTCCAGGCAGAGAATTGAACAATGGAATATTACGTGTTATTGGAGTGCACTGTGAGACCATAAAATCAAAAATAAAAAGGCTCACGAAACTTCGCGGAAGACATCTTCATCAGTCAACCACCCCTGCGCTTCTCCATAAGGCAAAAGCTCTTTTCGCAATTGCTGAAAAGATTCGATAGTTAATTGACGCTTTAAAGCCTGCCTTACCAATTCACTTTTTGACTGGCCTGATCGTTTTGATGATTCTTCAAGAAGTTGTTCAAGTTCTTTATCAATTCGAATAGTGAGAGTTGTTTCCATAGTAATGTATTCATATTCAATGTACTGCAATGTAACACATTTAAAACGAAGGAGCAATCTGAATCGTATTTGGAAGGGCTATAACGGCCAACGCATAACCGGCGTGGGCAGCCAGTTTTAATTGGGGCGGGAATGCCCCACGTATGTTAGAGCATTTACTTGAGGATTTACCGCATCCTGAGAATATCAAGATGAAGTAATTGTTCATCTCTGATTATATGGATGATGTAGACACGGTTATTTTCTTCTC
>SLOL01000186.1 GCA_007132495.1 Balneolales bacterium | reverse complement strand
GACCTGCTCGGACGCCGGGTGACCACTCTGGTTGACGGACATGTCGGTGCCGGTGAACATACGGTGACTTTCGATGCCTCGGATCTGGCCGGTGGCGTCTACATCTACCGCCTGCAGTCCGGCGACTACACCGAGTCCCGACGAATGACATTTATCCCCTGATAAACACAGAAGCTTCGGTTATCGCAGCACCCGCAACCACATTCCGTCGGTATCTTCACCGAAGATGTGGCGCTCTTTCAGTGCTGCTCCGATCAGAAAGGCATCTTTGAAAATTTTTTCAAAGCGGGATATGCCGGCTCCATGTTGTCAGGAGCCGTGTCACAGGCTGCGAAAAAAAAATCAGGACCAACAGAGCAAACATCAGTCGCATACAGGGCCACTACAACTCACCGATCACCCGACCACAATTGATATTCTCCGGCCCGTGATAGGGATTGGCAACCTGTTCGGAGTCGTTGAGCCAGAAAACATCATTCTCTTCGTCATAATCCGAGCAAGCAAGGATATACAGCGTATCACCCGGATTTCCGAATGTTTCAATAAGTGAACGGAGCTCGATCGACAATTCGTTAAGGGCTTCACGCTGTGATTCCCGGGATTCGGCATCCACGATAGCTCCGGCTGCATCCATAATTATTCCGCGTGATCCCTGCCATTCAGCCAAATCGTCTTCGTCAAAAATGTCATCCGGAGTGGTGGCAATGGTGGTTTCCAGCCGCTCTGCCCATGCCGCGGACAGGTCATCCCGATTGTGTACAAGAGCATTTTTCACGTTCATGTACTGCTCTATCATATCGGTGAGGCGTTCATTCACTTCTTCGTTTGCCTGGGCAATGGTGACAGCAGATACCGCTATCATGATACTGAAGCAGATTAACGATATTCGTTTCATTTTCATGCGAACCTCTCTTTCGTGGGCTTTGTAGAGAACATTTACCGCCTGCTTACAAGATGTGCAGAATTATTGGAAAAGGAAAGATATTTTATGGTTCATGTGCTATTTTCCCTGATCCTGTACCGAGCCAACGGTAACCGGTTTTCGCAATTTTCCGCTCGGATTACATTCTGGTGGCATTAGGAGTCTTCAAACCGCCAATACTATGCAAGCAACCGCATCTGTTCAGTTTTCCAGAACTACTTTAATAATCGCCATTGCGGCGATCATTTTTCTCATGCTGACCGGCTGCCGGCAGCACAGTCACGATATCATTATTACCAATGGCATCATTTATGACGGTTCAGGCGAGGCTCCGCAGTCGGGAGGGTTGGCCATTCGCGACCGCCGTATTACCCACGTCGGGGATTTGCCGGAAGACCTGTCGGCTCCGGAAGTTATAGATGCCGCCGGAAAAGCAGTTGCACCGGGATTCATAAACATGCTCAGCTGGGCCGGTGTACCACTGATCGAAGACGGACGATCCATGAGTAATATCAAGCAGGGTGTCACGCTCGAAGTGATGGGCGAGGGTAGTTCCATGGGACCGCTCACCGACCGGATGGCACTCATTATGGAAAACGACCAGACCGATATAACGTATGATGTGACCTGGAGAACCCTGGAGGGTTTTCTTGAACATCTGACTAATCGCGGTGTTTCGACCAATGTCGCCTCCTTTGTGGGCGCTACCACGGTTCGTCGATATATCCTTGGCAATGAAAATGTCTCTCCCACCCCTTCCGAGCTGGAACAAATGCAGCAATTGGTCAGAGAAACGATGGAACAAGGGGCGATGGGCCTCAGTAGCGCACTTATTTATGCTCCTGCCTGGTATGCCGACACCGGAGAATTGGTTGCCCTCGCGGATGCTGCTGCCGATTACGGCGGCTTGTATGCCACCCACCTTCGCAGTGAAGGAGATCGGCTTCTCGAAGCGGTCGAAGAGATGCTCGAAATAACAGAGCAAGCCGGAATCGCCTCCCATATCCACCATCTCAAGGCAGCGGGATCCGATAACCGGGACAAACTGGATGAAGTGATCGAGCGTGTAGAGCGTGCACAGGCTTCCGGATGGGATATTTCTGCAAATATGTACCTCTATACGGCCGCAGCCACCAGACTTACGGCCACGATTCCGCCATGGGCCCGCGAAGGCGGACGACAGACAATGATCGAGCGATTTCAGAACCCTTTAATCCGGGAACGGATTCTGAACGAAATGGAATCACCCGACACCGGGTGGGAAAATTTTTTGCAGATGGTTGAATCACCGGACGATATCACACTGACCGGGTTTCGAACCGAAGAGCTGCAACGGTTTGTGGGATGGACCCTTTCGGAAGTAGCAAGAGGCTATTATGGGCTGTCGCCGGCAGAAACCATCCTGGAACTTATTGCCGAAGACGACTATACCATCAACGCAGTTTACCATCTGATGTCGGAAGAAAATGTCCGGAAAAAAGTGCAGTTACCCTGGGTGACGTTCGGTTCGGACAGCGGTTCCATGGCTGCTGAGGGACTCTTTCTGAACCGCAATCCCCATCCCCGCGCCTATGGCAATTTTGCACGTCTGCTGGGTCTGTATGTGCGGGATGAGGGGCTCATCACCCTACAGGAGGCCATACGGAGAATGACCTCCTACCCCGCCTCTCTCCTCGGTATCGATGACGAACGCGGTAAACTGGAAACGGGCTGTTTTGCCGATATCGTGATATTTGACCCCGATGAAATACAGGATCACGCCACCTATGACCAGCCGCACCGCTATGCCACCGGGGTGTCTCACGTGCTTGTAAACGGGACACCGGTACTTTACGAAGGGGAACACACCGGTTCTTTTCCCGGAATGGTGGTTCGTGGACCCGGGTATGTGGAGCAATAACCGAAACTTCTGCGGTGTTTCGCCTTACGAACAACATTTTCAGTTCACAGGTCCGGGCAAGCGACAAACAGACACTGACCGGTGATTTGCCCGCTGCATTCATGTCTCCTGTGCAAATTTTTCTTATCTTGTAACTGTATCGGACGACGCACGATCAATATTGGTGGAGACGCACAAACAGTATTAATCGACACACGATTAGTCCGGGAGTAAAACTTTTACGTTTACCAATATCTCGTTACACTGATAACATTAATCAACCTCGCCAGTACATTAACACTACTCTAAACAACCTCGCCACATCAGCGACCTGAATGCCACTATTATGCCGGAAACAACATCCTCGCCAAGTGAAATCGAATCACACTACTTCGGCTCCTCACCTGATGGAACCGAAGCGCGATTATTCATCCTGAGAAACAAAAACAAGATGGAGGTATCCATCACCAACTACGGGGGCATTATAACCGCGATCAGCGTCCCCGACCGAGAAGGCAGAGTGGAGAATGTGGTACTCGGTTTTGAACGCTTCCGGGAGTATCTGGGAGAGCATCCCTATTTTGGCGCCATTGTCGGACGGTATGCCAATCGCATTGCCGGCAGCGCGTTTACCTTGCATGGCAGGGAATACCGGCTTGCCGCCAATGATGGACCCAATCATCTTCATGGCGGACTCAGAGGATTTGACAAAGTTTTCTGGGACTATCAGTTACCCGGAGGCAACCGCCTTGAACTCAGCTATACCAGCAAAGATGGGGAAGAGGGCTACCCCGGCAATCTGGAGATAACCGTCACCTACACGCTCACCGAAGAAAATGAACTGAGAATCGACTACCATGCCGTTACCGATAAATCCACGCCGGTAAACCTCACCAACCACTCCTATTTTAACCTGACCGGTAACCCGGAAAACCGGATTCTGGACCATATTCTCCAACTCCATGCCAGGCAATACACACCGACGGATGACAATTCCATCCCTACCGGCGATATTAAAGATGTCGCAAATACTCCATTTGACTTTACCAAACCACTCGGGATTGGTGAACGGCTGTCACAACTGGAGAACGGATACGATCACAACTACGTACTGGGAATGAGTCGGGCCGAATCACCCCAACCTGTTGCAGTTGTTGAGGACCCTTCAACGGGCCGCAGGCTGGAAACCTTTACCGACAAACCGGGCTTGCAGCTCTATACCGGTGGTGGACTCCATCCTGAAATCGGAAAATCCGGAAACAGGAAGTTCCGGCAGTTCGGAGGATTCTGTCTGGAGACCCAGTTTTTTCCCAACTCTCCCAATACTCCACATTTTCCTTCCTCTGTGCTGGAATCGGGCGATACGTATCAGTTCACAACGATTTATCGTTTTTCCGTCGTATAATCCCCGTCAGGTAATGGCTCAACCCTTTGGTGTTCTTATTGATATGGATGGGGTGCTGGTGCACGGCAACCCTGTCCATAAAAAAGCGATTGACCCGGCAATTGACTTTAGAGCACCAGCTGCATCTGAACGGTCAGAAGATTGCCGGGATCAAAACCGGGACGCCGGTCATCCCGAATTTCATAATTGACCGAGAGACGGGTCTGCCGGTCAAGATAATAGTTAACACCGGCTGTCAGTGTTGAAAAACCGTTGTCCTCAAAATCTCCGCCGGTATCGGGCTGATGCGCTTCAAAGCGCAATATACCCTGCCAGTTATCGGTGATATCATACCCGGCAAGCAGATACCCTCCGTGCTGATTCCAGCCATAAGTGCTTTGTCCGTCCGGTGCCGGCAACTCGTCATGCCGGTAAATATACTCTCCGCGTAACAGCAGCGCATTAATGCGCCATGTAAGATCGGTTCCGAACTGAATACGGTCATATTCACCGGTAGACCGGTCTTCAGGAACGGCTTCGTAGTGATGGTCACCATAATGAACCGAGCCACCCAGGGTCAGGTTGTCCCGGACCGTGTATCCTATTCTTCCGACAAGATGACTCGGTTCGCTCCAGGCCGGCCGGTTGGCTCCACTACCATTGACAAGGGCCGCCGCATAGGAAAAACGGTTATGCGAACCGCTGGCCTGAATGCCGATATCCCGGAACATGGAAAAAGTGTTCATCCGCCGGATAGCCGTACTGCGTTCAATAGCCGGATTAAAAAATATAGGCTCCGGACCCTCCAGCCCGAACGGCACCAGAAACTGACCGGTGCGAAGCTGCAGCATCGGATGGATATCAAAGTCGACAACGGCATTAACCAGTCTCGGAGTGCGATCCGGCGGCTCCACAGCTCCGGCCACTACATTCAGCGAAATCCGGTCGGTTACCGAACCGGCCAAACCGAAGCGCGCACGATAAATCTGGAATGCGGCGGGATCATCCGATTGATCATCCCGGGTAAACTGCTGCTCCATAAATCCGACCAGCCGATAAGATGGATAGGCGGTGGACCCGTTATCGGCTTCGGTACTCGCCTCAGTACTTGATTCGGTATCTGCTGATCCACCGGATGAAGAAGCATGGACTTCGGCAGCCGGTAGTGTCATGGATCCCGAGAGGACGATAAATAGGATAATGGTAATAAATGATTGCATCTTTTTTTAAAAATTTTTGTTGTGCAAGGTCCCATGCAATACCATAACCGTATGTAATCATACGCCTGTGTGTCCGGGTACCGGCCCGGCCATGCCATATCATACGCCATGGGAACATGATTTTAATTATAGATATAAGTATATATATTTATGTATACAATGTCAATCCTGTTTGCTTTCCCGGGTTATGCGATTTTGTCGCCGGCAGAAAGCCGAAATGTGTGTTTTGGATTTTTAAATACCTTCATCAATCGCTACTTTTTGAGGTATCGTCATAACAGATAACCAACACTTGTGGAAATGGAAGATTCCGGTCAGACCTTTATTCGCTGGATTGTAGCACAACTGCCAGAACAGTGGGAAATTGCCTATATAGACACCATAGTGGGGGTCGTGCTGCTGGGACTGATCGTGGCTTTCCTGCACTTGCTGGTCCGCCGATGGCTAATCAGTCTGCTGAACCGTCTCGGCCGCTCCGCCACCCATCCCTGGTACATTTCGCTGCTGGAGAACCGGGTCCCTCAAAGGGCGCTTTTTCTGCTGCCCCTTTTGTTCTTCTACATCGGTTTTGAGTGGGTATCGGATCTGCCGGAAGAGCTGCTGGCCTTCTTTATGAGAATTCTCAATGCCACAATGATTCTGATTGTGGCACGTACAGCCGACAGTTTTCTCTCCACTCTGCACACCCTGCATGAGCTTCAACCGGACGCTCATCGCCGTCCTATTAAAAGCTATATCCAGCTCGGAAAGGTTCTGGTCTATCTAATCGCCGTCATCCTTATCATCGCCCAGCTGGCGGGACAGTCGCCATGGTACTTCCTCAGCGGTATCGGTGCCATGACCGCCATCTTCATGTTGGTATTCCGGGACACCCTGCTCTCGCTGGTCGCCAGTGTTCAGCTGACCAACAACGACCTGATCCGTGTCGGTGACTGGATCGAAATGCAGCAATTCGGAGCAGACGGACCGGTCATTGACATTGCGCTCAACAATGTCCGGGTACAAAACTGGGACAAAACATTCTCGGTCATACCGAACCACAAATTCCTGGAGCACAGTTTCCGCAACTGGCGCGGGATGCAGGAAAGCGGGGGCCGGCGCATGATGCGTTCGTTACTGATAGATATTGAAAGCATTCGATTTCTGACGCTGGACGAGGTGGAACGCCTGAAAGCCTCCCAGTTGCTGAATGAATATATCACAAAGAAGCTGGAGGAGGTCAACGCCTACAATCAGAAGCATCTGACCCATCCCGCAGTTCTCACCAACGGACGATGGCTTACCAATATCGGTACCTTCCGCACCTATGCCTTCAACTACCTGAAACAGCACCCCCACACCAACAAAGAGCTCTTCACGCTGGTCCGGCAGCTTGAACCCACCGCTCAGGGCCTGCCTATCCAGCTTTACGCCTTTACCGACAGTGTGCAATGGGCCGACTATGAACAGATCCAGGCGGATATATTTGATCACATGCTGTCGATTCTTCCGGAATTCCATCTGCGTCATTATCAGTACCCCTCGGGCTGGGATTTCGACAAAATGACGTATCGATCCTGAACCATTATCATCCCATCCAGGGACGTTCCCGGGGGATTTCATCCTGAAAAAGTTGATAGGTAATGTTACTGTTTTCAACCACCTGAAAGTCAAACATCCCGACACAGGTGAAATCCGCCCCGTTTTCATAGGCAAATCGTAAACCGTCTCGCGGGAGGATGGAACCGGCCGCCAGAACCTTGAATGCGATCCAGGGCTTATTGACCTTCTTCATGAATTCAACCGTTTCTCTTGTTTCCGGACTCCAGATACTTGGTCCGATGGCGTCGCGATCTCCTTCCGGAGGGGCGGACCAATAACGGTAATGGTGCAGTGTCTTCATATAAAAATCGGGATCCAGCCCTTCTCTTTCACACGCTTTTGGCACGGAAAGCAAATGGGCTCCGATTCCGGAAGGAATTCCCTGATCTCTTGCATGTTCCAACGATCTCTGAAGCACTTCCAGCCGGTCGTGCTCCACATAATAATCCGACCGGACTCCCTGTGCAAAAACAGCATCCGCCCCGTTGTCTATGGCGTAGTTGAGATTATCAAAATCTTCAGGGGACGGATAATACTGTCCAAACCATTTTATTTTCCCCCCTCTTTTCCTGTACTTCTCCAGGATCCTGACCGTCTGATCGTCCACGCGAAGCACAGCGGTATTTATCCCGCACTCCTCGCCCAGAAAAAGGGTCTCGATTACTTTCTCATCGGTGTGATACTGCTTCAACAATTCGGAAACATAGACCAGGTCCCGGGAATGTGCGAATCCGGCTAACAGGTTACCACCCATCATCATGCGGCTTGCTTCAAGACCTTTGATATTACCTTTTGGAACCTGCCCCTCGAGGTTTCTGAGCCGTTCATCATTGCCATTCACCTTAACACCGGCTACATCCGACAAATTTTCTTCCTCATAGCTTTTCCACCCTGCCGATTTTTTTGCCATATCCCAAAACAGGAATCCGATTACAGGGGCTGCTGCAAGGCTTTTTATGATTTCCCGCCGGGAATGCAATCGCGGATGACCTGCAGGATGATTGTCCCGGGAAGGAAACAGCATTTCCTTGCGCTTCCCGGGTGACAGTTTCTCTGTGAGTTGAAGCTGCAGAGATGACAGTGCGTTACGGAATATTCCGGGTATTTTTTGCATCGGTTTAAATAATTTTATTGCAATAATGGCCCCACTCCCTTTCTACTACACAAAATTAATCTAATAAAAAAATCATTGTGTCACACCATGACGTTATACCATATCGAAAAAAAAGTCACCACTAAAAAAACGGGTGTTATAGTCTGCGACACACTCATGACCGTCATTCACGGAAGCGATAATCCATCGTACAGCTGTTCACTCAGCTTTACCCGGTCAGGATGCCTCCGGCGGGTAAGAAGGCCATTCATCCAGATCGACATCCAGGCGCTGGCCCTCTTTTAGCAACTGCTCACGTAATCGCGAATACGGCACATCCTGTACGATACCATTCTGTTCAATGGCGATATCCGCCGCTGCCGCTGAAGACTGACCAAGGATCATGAATACCGGCTCCATCCGGATAGAACCAAAAGCAATATGAGATGACGAGACACCATTACCGCATACCAGCAAATTGGAACACTCCTCTCTGCGGGGTGTCAATGAGCGATAGGATATCGCATAGGGTCCACCGGGAGTATACTCCAGGTTGCCTTCGTTTTGAACAAATCCTTCATCGGTGATGTATCGCTGCACATTATGCGAATCCATGTTATACGATCCGAGACCGATGGAATCTTCGGCAACCCGCATACGCCGGCAATCATTCTCCGTCGTGACATATTCACCAATCATCCTTCTGGATTCCCTGATATACAGCTGTGGTGTCCAGTTATCACTATCGGGGAATTCATCAGCTGCCAAACCCCATTTCCCATACTCTTCCCGAAAATGTTCCGGAATGCGGGGATGATGAGCCATAGCCCACATATGACCCTGCTGGTATAATTTATGATCTTCTATAATCCGTTCTCTTGTGGCATAATCACCGTCGGGATAATCATAATTCATACCTATGTTATTGGTTGAAACGGCCTGCCTGTTATTGATATCGGTCTTTCTGTTGGGCATGGGAGAATTGATCCAGGGCATGCCGGGATCTCTGCTCTCGGTATATCCGGCCTCAAACTTCCGGAACAACAGTTCATGCCGTATATCTTCATAACCCTCCGGTTTTTCAATGGGTATGCGGTTTTCCGGCACATCCGTCAAGCACATTCGGAAACAGTTTGCCTGCAACCGGTGGTCCCCGGAATATTCCTCGCCCGGGCCGGTTGGATCGACCCCGGGAAGCACCCCGCTATGCGTGCGTCCCGGTCTGATGTATGGATCAACCCGGACATGAAACACATGATTGTGAGAACGCCCGGTCTGTACTCCGTTCAATGTCTCATCATACTTGTCATTGCTCTCCCGTCCCACATGGTAACTGACCCCGGCTCCGGCCATAAGATCACATTCGTAGGTTGCATCCATGAAGATCTTTCCCCTGTAGACATTACCCGCCTCGGTGATCATCGCTGTAATCCGGTCCCCGCTCTTTTCTACCCCCCGGTCGCTCAGTATAAGCCGGTCATTCATTACGACCGGCACTCCTGCCTCATCCAGCATTTCCAGATAGATGTTTTTTGCAACATGCGGTTCAAACCCGAACATACCTTCACTGTCTTCCTGAAGGCGATCCGTTCTGTTCAGATATTCATCCCATGTCTGATACGTCCATGCTTCATCATTTCTGTAATACTGCCGGATTTTGCGATAGAAATCGAAAGACATCCCGCCGATGGCGCCTCCTTCTCCTTCAACACCGATATCCGTTTGTCCCAGTCCGCCTGTGGTCAATCCACCAAGGTGGTTGGATGGTTCCACCACTATCACGGATCTCCCGCGTCGTGCGGCTGCAACCGCTGCTATGATTCCTGCTGATGTGGCTCCATAAATTACAATATCACAGGTTGCATCCTTTTCCACAAATCTGCTCAGCAGATGTGCCGGCATCAGCAATCCCCCGCTTAATGTCAGCGAACCTTTCAAAAAGTCACGACGATTTATATTCATAACCGGATCTCCTTTTAGTGATTAAAATCTTACGACGCCACTATGCTCATCAGAATGCCGCAAAACCAGGCGGCGTAGGTTCCCAGTGCATAACCCACCACCGCCAGCAGCACGCCCACCGGCGCCAGTGCCGGATTGAATGCCGAAGCGACGATTGGAGCGGAAGCCGCCCCGCCTACATTGGCCTGACTGCCTACGGCTACGAAGAAAAATGGAGCCCGGATGATCTTGGCCACGGTGAGCAGAATGGTGACATGGCACAGCATCCAGATAAAGCCAATCAGAAAGTAGCCGGGGCTTTGAAAAATGGCCAGAATATCCATCCGCATACCGATGGTCGCAACCAGAACATAGAGCAGCAAACTGCCGATACGGGAGGCTCCCACTCCCTCCAGCGTTCTCACCCGGGTGAAGGAGAGTCCGAGTCCGAGCGCCGTGGCGATGGATATTAACCAGAAAAACGGGGAGGTCAGGCTGAAGCGGTCCAGGTACGGATACCGTTCCACGATCCATGGCGTAATGGTGTCGGAGCCCAGATGCGCAATGGCGGTCATGCCGAAACCGACGCCAATAATCGCCATGGTATCGGATAGTTCGGGCATTTTGGCGATACTAAGCCGATAGTTTTCCACCTTCTTGCGCAGATCTTCAATAGCAGAGGTATCCCCCTTGAAGATCCGGTCGATTTTCGGGGCGATCCCGGCTCCGTAAAGCAGAAAAGCAAGCCATATACTGGCGATAATGACATCCACGGTAACCATGGCGGCAAACAGATCCGGACTGGCGCCGAAAATTTCCAGCATCGCCGCCTGGTTGGCCCCGCCACCGATCCAGCTGCCCGCCACCGTGGCCAGTCCCCGCCATACCGCATCGGGTCCAGCTCCTCCCACCAGGTCGGGGGCAAAACCGGAAACAATCAAAATCGCCAAAGGTCCGCCGATGACGATTCCGACCGTGCCGGCCAGAAACATGATCAGGGCTTTGGGACCGAGCTGTATCACCCCCTTGAGATCGATGCTGAGTGTCAGCAGAACCAGGCTTGCGGGAAGCAGATACCGCGATGCCACATAATAGAGGTTTGAGGCTTCACCATCGATGATATTGAGGGAATTGAAGATCGATGGTATGAAATAACAGAGCAGCAGCGACGGCACATAAGTATAAAATTTGCGGAAATACGGGTGTTCGCTGCGTTGGGTGATGAAGATCAGACTCAATATACCGGCCAGCAGCCCCAGTACAATGGCATCATTGGTAATCAGGGCCGTGCTTGCTTCTGTTTCATTCATAAGAATCTGTGTTGTTCATGATTTGAAATAAGCCGGTGCAAACGGAAACCGGTATTCATGCAACTCCGGATATACTACTGAATTCCGGAAAATCCACAAAACAAAAGATCGTGACATCCGAAAAGTTGCCGGATAACCCGGCAGGGAGTGTAAACAGCAAGACCTTCACTGTTCACGGTTTCCATTTCACGGATTCTCTACTGCATACCTGTGGCAGGGAGCGCATACGGCAGGACCTTCCCTGCTTCCTCGTTCATCAAATCAATATCTACAGCAACTGATCATTGAAAAAGGGCTTTTTTTCTGTTATAATCATGCAGGTATAATTTTTATTGATATCGACCAGGGGTGGCAGGATAATCAGCTTTTCATGCGCCCAACCTCCATAGCATATACCTTTGACGGGGGACATTGCGTTATATTCATCCACCTGCAATGAAAATCACGTTCACTGAAATCCAGCGTTAACGGTTTTAATCAGATTCAAAAAATGGGAAAAAAACACGATCAGGATCAGGACAAACAATACCAAACCGGTCATCGTAATACGAACGACCAGGAACAGCATGGCCCGGAACAGGACAAGCCCGAAACTTCGAACAGCAGGCGAAAATTTCTGTCCGATCTGACACTTGGTGCACTGGGAACCGTGAGTGCCGCCGGAATCATATCCGGTTGTGCCTCTCCGAAAACCATTGCCGACCGAAGTGAGGCGGCGACTCCCCATATGCTCCCCGAAGCACCGGATGGTGAAGTGCTCCGTGCCGGCTTGATCGGCTGCGGAGGCCGGGGTACCGGTGCCGCTGTCAATTTTGTGGATGCCGGACCCAATCTGGAGATTGTTGCCCTCGGTGATGTATTCCAGGATCAGTTGGACAAGTGCCGGTCCATGCTGAAGACCGCCAGGGATATTGAAATTCCTGATGAAAACTGTTTCGTAGGATTTGACAGTTATGAAAAAGTGATCGATGCCGGTGTGGATGTGGTGTTGCTTGTTGCACCGGGCCATTTCCGTCCCCTGCATGCCGAAGCTGCTGTAAATGCCGGGAAGCATGTCTTCCAGGAGAAGCCGGTCTGTGTGGATCCGGTGGGGGCACGAAAAATGGATGAAGTGACTCAAAAGGCCAAACAGAATAATCTCTGCATGGTTACCGGGACCATCCGCAGATACCAGAAGGATTATGTCCACACCCGGCAACTTGTGGCTGACGGCGCGATCGGTGAAATCACCGGCGCCAGCATCGTTCGCAACGGCGGTGCGTTGTGGTGGGTAGAGCGTCAGTCCGGCTGGTCCGATATGGAGTATATGATCCGGAACTGGGGTAATTTCACCTGGCTCTCCGGTGACACGATCCTTGAAAAGTTCATTCACGAAGTCGACGTAATGAGTTGGTACCTTGGTGAGGACCCGGTACGGGCCATCGGATACGGAGCCCGGCACCAGCGGGAATCCGGTGATCAATACGACATCTTCAGTGTGATTTACGAATATGCCAACGGTATGCAGACCCATTGCGCTACACGGGAGATCAGCCACTGTGACAACGAAAGAAGCGAACTGATTGTGGGAACGGAAGGATCGGCAAGAGCGGACGGGACTATCCTCAACCACAAGGGTGAGGTTATCTGGCAGCATTCCGGCGACAATGTGCCCGACCCTTACCGCCAGGAACATGTAGAGCTGGTTACCGCCATCCGTACCGGGAACTATATCAACGACTCCGACGAGCAGATCCGATCGAACCGGCTGGGACTGATGGGACGTATGTCGGCTTACACCGGCCGGACGATAACCTGGGAAGAGGTACTGAACTCAGATTTGAAACTGGGTCCGGATGTCTATGCATTCCGGGACTATCCGAATTACGTTAACGGAAGTCCGCCTCTGGTTGGCGCACCCACACCACCCACCGACCGGTACTCGTAAAGTACTTCCTGCTGGGATGCATAACCTTTCTCCGGCTTTTTGCCAACGCGTGTCGAAACGATTCAGTCCCTTTTCCCTTGCGACCTGAAATGTCTTCCGGCATCCGTCGCATTTTATATGACGGCTGGTTGCTTTGCATTTGTCGGACAATCGCTTCCGGACCCTTTTCCGGTCAATATACCCGAATGGGAACCGGTTTATCCAGTCGAATCCGCACATTACGGTTTGGCTCATTCTGCACGGTTTCATACCACTCTTCGTCACGGTCGACTCCGGCGTACTCCATCACCATGCGTGCCAGCTTCATGATTTCATCGTTGTTCATCCGGATGGAACCATGGGAAACCGCCTCTCCAATAGACGAAGGATTTATGGTACCGTGGATCGATCGGGGCGCATCATAAATGAGTTGCGCCCGACCCAGCGGGTTGTCGGGATCGCCGGGCGCCATAATCGCATAATTCCAGGCCCACTCCTCATCCGGCGGATGCCACCAGGGATTCCAGACCACTTCGTAAATTCTCCAGCTCCCGGGCCGGGTCGGCCAGTCCGGCTGTCCAACCGCCACCGGATAGGCGGACACCCTTTCCCCGTTACTGATAAGATAGAGCTCTCGATCCCGGATACTTACTTCAAACTGTATATCCTCGAATTGAGGTATCTCCGATGGAGTGACGTCCACGACCGGCTCATCCGGAATCACCCGATCAAAATCACGTATACCCGGTCTTGCCGGATCGATAATCAGGGTATCTACGGTCACGGTATCAATCTCCACCCTGTTGACGGACCTGATATCGAATGAGATCGAATCGAAAGTCAGCGTATCGGCAACCCTGACCACGGCATCCATAATCAGAGTATCGACTACAATTTTGTCAATTACCACCGACTCGATGGATCTGATATCAAAATAGACCCGGTCAATCGTAACGGTGTCATCAGTTGCCGGCAACGATTCAGGGCGAGCATCGACAGTATTACGACACACCGATGCCACCATGAGAATTAACATGATCGAAACGGTGTAAAAAAAGACGGTCATGAGTTTCATTCCCGGAACCATGTTCTTTTGACTTATACAGGAATTCATTTCCCGATGCCCTTTATTGCCATAACGTCACACTGCTTATAACCTTTTACATAATCCTGAACGGGGCTCTTCACTACAGTATCACCGTCTTCCTGCAGAAAATAGACCTGATGAGACACAAATCCTGCTTGAAGGTTATGGAATCTTCATTTATCCTTCAAGCTGTGTTTTCCGGCCGTATATGCTTTTCCCTGTACGGAGCTGACTGACCGGATTTTCCTCGCACCATAACTGCCACGTAATATTCTTACAGCTTTGTCCGATCACCAGCCGCTTCAGGAATTAAACTCCGGCAAACGTCTTGTATCTCTCGATGTGTTTCGCGGCGGCACCATTGCCGCCATGATCCTTGTCAACAACCCCGGGTCCTGGGACCATATGTACGCCCCCCTTCAACACGCCGACTGGCACGGATGGACGATTACCGACCTTATCTTCCCCTTTTTTCTGTTCATCGTCGGAGTTTCTATTGTACTCGCCTTCACCAGGCAGATATCACAGGGGGTACCCGGATCAGTGATGGTGAAAAGGATCACGACCCGGTCATTGATCATCTTCGGCATTGGTCTGCTGCTGAACGGTTATCCTTATTTCACCCTGGAACCTTCCTTTGGCCTGCATAACCATCTCATTGACTTGCGCGTTATGGGTGTCCTCCAGCGGATCGCCATCTGCTATCTGGTTGCTTCGCTGATGTTCCTGTATGTCAAACCGAAAGTCATGGCCCGGATTATCGCTGGAATCCTGCTTTTCTATTGGGCGGCCATGACTCTCATTCCGGTGCCCGGTTTCGGAGCCGGTATGATTGACAATCCTGAAGCCAATCTGACCGCCTGGCTGGACCGGATCATATTGACCCGGTCGCACATCTGGTCCGGCAGTACATATGACCCCGAGGGTTTGTTCAGCACCCTGCCCGCAATCGCCACCACCCTGCTGGGAGTCATGGCCGGCAACATACTCTTTTCAGACCGTAATACCATTGAAAAAACAACTCGTATCCTGTTATGGGGTTTCCTGCTGGTAACGCTCGGATATGTATGGGACTGGGTTTTTCCCATCAACAAACCTCTCTGGACCAGTTCCTACGCTGTATTTACCGCCGGACTGGGTATGATGGTTTTTGGAGCTTGCTACTGGCTCATCGATATCAAGGGCTATCAACATTATACCCGTCCGCTTGTAGCATACGGTGTGAACCCGCTGGTGGTGTTTTATATGAGCGGAATCGTCGGACGAACCCTTGGACTCATACAGATACCGGTGGCCGGTGACAGGGTACCCCTGCAAGCCGCCATTTTTGAAAATATCTTCCTGCCCCTTGCCTCACCCATCAACGCATCTCTGATGTACTCGATCGTATGGGTCATTGCGTGGTACCTGGTACTCAGTTACTTATACAAAAAGAAGATTTTTGTCAAAGTCTGAACCCGGAATTGAAACGACTTACATTTTTCGGGTTTAATATTTCAATTTTTCAGCCGATAATAACAGTGTATCTTAAAAGTCCTCCAAAGTCTCCCTTGTCTGCGTACCCTTTCAACAAAGCATGCAATGCAAGCTCAGTAAACAAAAACCCTTTCTCTGACTGATAAGAAATCATTGGCTGGATATGGTTGTACTCTGAATGAATTACCTGTTTCACTTACCACTATTAATTCTGACGCTTTTACTGTTTTGGGGGCGACCGGCTGCAGCGCTGCAACCGGCAGAAGCAGGCCACCCGGTTGAAAAACCGGAACTGAGATTCCAGCAAATCCCCCACCGGATGTCGGGGAACCATGTGTCGGCAATCCAGGAGGACTCCTTCGGATTTTTATGGGTGGGTACCCACAGCGGCTTGAACCGGTATGACGGTATCCGGTTCCATATGTATTTGAGCACTTCCGACACCAATACCGTCAATGACAATCTTATCAGTGAGATCTATGAAGATCGCCACAGTACACTCTGGGTCAGCGGTCGCGACGCCATGAGCCGGTACCGCCGCGAGACCGACGACTTTGTCCGCTATCATCTCCCACCGGGACCGGGTGACGGACTCTACCGCCGCGTCCGGATGCTCACCGAAGATTCGCAGGGGACCCTCTGGGCGGCCGGGGGCCGCAACGGGCTCTATTTTTACGATCGGGAAAAGGATCAATTCATTCCTTATGTACCGCTTCTGACCTATGACATCAACGCCATCGCCATTGATGATGAGAACATCATCTGGGCGGCTACCGAAGATCACGGCCTGCAAAAAATCGATCCCGAAACCGGCGACATTACCTCATGGCGCAACGATCCCGACGATCCGCGCTCCCTCTCTTCGGATCAGACCGATGCCATCGCCCTGGATCATGACGGCCGGTTGTGGGTCGGATCACGTAACGGCGGCGTCAACCGTGTTGAAGTACACGAGGACAACACCCTGTCCTTCACCCGTTATATGAACGAACCCGGCCGGCCGGATGTCCTGGGAAACAACCATGTCTACACCATGTACGTGGACCGGCAGGGTGTTTTGTGGGTCGGCAATGAAAACGGCGGACTGCATCGCTACGACCGGCAGCTGGACCGGTTCCACCACTATACCTACAATCCGGAAGATCCCTACAGTCTCACTTTCGCATCCATCTCGCATCTTCATCAGGATCGCGACGGCAGACTCTGGGTCGGTACCGGCATGACCGGCCTCAACGTCCTGGACCGGTACAACTTCAAATTCCGTCATCACCATACCGAATCAAGCTTCAGCAACCGTTTGAACAATAATGTGATACGTGACTTCCTGGAAGATGAAAGCGGCGATATCTGGATCGCCACTGACGGAGGCGGTCTCAATGTCATGGACAGACAAAACGGCCATTTTCATGCCTTTCAACACCAGCCTGACGATCCTCACTCCATCCGGTCCGATGCCGTGATGAGTCTCACCAAAGATCATGAAGGCAGAATCTGGACCAGTACCTATCATGGCGGACTGGACCTGCTTACGGACGAAGAAAACGGTACTTTTGTTAGTTTTGAGGATAAGTTCGATCTGCCGGAAAAGATCATCGCCAATCCGTTTGACGCCCACTTCGACCGGGAACACCCTTATCTGTGGATCACTGAATTTCGTCATGGTGTGACACGTTACAATCTGGAAACCGGCGAAATCAGGCATTTTACATCGGATCCGGATGACCCGGCCAGTCTTTCAACAAACTTCATGCTCCATATTTTTGAAGACAGCAGCCACAATATCTGGTTCTCCGGACTGCATGGCATCAGCATACTCACCCCGGAACACAAAAGGGAGGGTATATTCCGCTCCTATAACACCTATAATGACACCCCTGACGGTTTGCCGCCTGCGGTCACACGCCAGATCACCGAAGATCCCCAGGGACGCATTTGGATAACAACGGAGGACGGACTTGTCAAATACCGGCCAGAAACGGACGATTTCCGGGTATTCGGTCCGGAAGACGGTCTGCCCGAAATAGAACTCAGATCCATTGCAGCCGATGACAACGGCCATCTCTGGATCGGCAGTGTAGACGGACTCTTTCGCTATCGTCCCGATGACGGACATTTTATCCGTTTCAGTGAACACGATGGATTGCAAGGGTACGAATTTACCCGGGGCGGGGCATACAAACTAAAATCCGGCGAACTTCTTTTCGGAGGAATGAACGGCTTTAATGAGTTCCACCCCGACAGTGTCCGTATGAATCCGCATCTTCCACCGGTATATATCACCGGCTTCCGGTTGTTCAACGAACCGGTTGATTTCGATGATCCCGATTCTCCACTGGACCGTCATGTGATGACGGTAGATACCATCACCCTGTCCCATCGACAAAATGTCATTACCTTCGATTATGTTGCACTCAACTACACCCGGGCAGAACAGAACCGATACGCCTACATGATGGAGGGATTTGAGTCCGGCTGGAATTATGTGGGAGGGCAGCGCAACGCCACCTATACCAACCTTGATCCGGGAACCTACCGCTTCCGGGTCAAAGGATCCAATAATGATGGAGTGTGGAATGAGGAGGGGGCTGCATTAACCCTTGTTATCGTACCGCCCTTCTGGCAGACCAACCTGTTCTATGCCGGCATCACTGCGTTCATTGTCTTAATTATACTGAGCGGTCACGGATTCCGGATCAGAAACATACGATTGCACTATCAGCAGCTCGAACAAGAGGTTGCACAGCGAACCGGTGACCTGCAAAAAAGCAATGAAGAACTGAACCGTGAAATTGCGGAAAAAAACAAGATCTATTCGGTGCTTGCCCACGATCTGCGGAATCCGTTCATGACCATCATCGGTTATTCCGAATATCTGAATGAAAAGTACAATGATAGTGAAGATCCGGAAGACCGGCAGATCAGCGCGGCCATTCTGAAAGCCAGTCGCAGCACGTTTCAACTGTTGGAAAACATGCTGGAATGGGCCGGATCGCGAAGCAAGCTTCAGAAAATTAATCGGGAGCCTGTGGCACTGCAGGAGCTGGTCAATCAAGCGCTGTCGACCACACAATTACTTGCCGAAACGAAAAACATCAGCCTCATCAACCGGGTCAATAACACCCTGCAGGTACAGGCCGATAAAAACATGATCCAGACGGTATTGCGAAATCTGATCACCAATGCCATCAAGTTCACGAGCGAATCGACAAATGTTACCCTCTCGGCTAAGGAAGAACCGGACCGCGTGGTTGTATTCGTTACCGATCAGGGTATTGGAATCAGTCCGGAAGATCAGCAGCAGATCTTTTCCCTGAAAGCTGAAAACCGTCGCTCCGGTACCCACGGGGAAAAGGGATCGGGATTCGGCCTGATGCTGTGCAGGGATTTCATCACCCAAAACGGGGGCGAGATCTGGGTTGAAAGTGAACAAGACAAGGGCAGTACGTTCTGTTTTACGCTTGAAAAAGCATGAGTTTTGAAATGCCGGCAATAATCACCAATGCGGGCTCTCAAAACCGAGCCTTTGCAGTCCCTCACGCACTTCGGGAGCGGACATGAACAGATCCCACAACAAACCGGACCGTTGATTTTCGATCATCACCACAATGGGCCCCTGATCGATAGCCAGGTAGCGTTCCGGGTACCAGTCATGCTCGATGCTGAAGGCGTCATAAAATCCGTAAGGGCCCCAGATCCGGTCGCCGAGGTTGTTGTAGAAGTTTTCCATAACGACCATAATTTCATCCGGTGCATAGGGAAATGAGGAGAGGGCGGCCGTTGGTGTAATAACACCATGATCATTGTCGTACGGCCGGTGTGCGGTATAACCTTCAACTGAATAGCTCGCTGTGAGCCCCCAGTTGTTTTCGCCATACCCGGCATAATCCAGCGGATTTTCAATGCCGTATGCCCGGTGAATGAGCGTATGGCTGCGGTTATTCTCCCAATAGTTCCCGTAGTCATCTTCAAGGCCTCTGGGATCCAGCCCCAGATAAG
>SLOL01000201.1 GCA_007132495.1 Balneolales bacterium | reverse complement strand
TGGGCCCCAAGGGAATTGAAGAGCTCAGCAATCAGTTTATCAAAGATACCATGCAAGAATACTTAAATCGTCAGTAATCATGTCAATGACTTTAACAGAAAAAATCCTGGCCAAAGCATCGGGCCGGACTCATGTGAATGCCGGGGAAACGGTATGGGTGGACGTAGACGTATTAATGACCCACGATGTCTGCGGTCCGCCTACCATCGGAATCTTCAAGCGTGAATTCGGTGAAGATGCCCGGGTATGGGACAAAGACAAGGTCGTCATCATCCCCGACCACTATATCTTCACCAACGACAAATACGCCAACCGGAACGTGGACATCCTGCGTGCGTTTGCCGCTGACCAGGATCTGCCTCACTACTATGATGTAGGATCAGAGCGCTATAAAGGAGTATGCCATGTCGCCATGCCGGAGGAAGGCTTTACCCGTCCGGGCGAGGTCCTTTTCGGCACCGATTCGCACACCTGCACCGCCGGTGCATTCGGACAATTCGCAACCGGGATCGGTAACACCGACGCCGGCTTCATCATGGGTACGGGAAAACTGTGGGTTAAAGTCCCGGAGACCATGAAATTCATCTTTGAAGGCGAAATTCCGCCCCATATCATGGCCAAGGATTTGATTCTGCGGATCATCGGCGATATCGGTGTGGACGGTGGCACCTACCGCGCCATGGAATTTGCCGGCGACGGAGTGATGAACATGGATATGGAAGGGCGAATGACCCTGACCAACATGGTGATCGAAGGCGGCGGCAAGAACGGAGTGGTTGAACCCGATGAAGTTACCTTCGACTATGTGCGGAAGCGGACCAACAAGGAGTTCACACCGCTCTACAACGACCCGGATGCCAAATACCACAGTGTCCGTACTTATAAAAGCTCCGAACTGGAGCCGATGGTAGCCAAACCGCATTCACCGGACAACAAGGCGACGGTCGGTGAAGTCAAAAACACCCCGCTTACCCGCGCCTATATCGGTTCCTGCACCGGAGGCAAGCTCTCCGATTTTGAAGCGGCCGCACGGGTGATCAAAGGGCATGAGGTCGGTGTGGAGACATACGTGGTACCCGCCACCACCAAAATCCGGGAAGATCTCAAAACCACCTGGTACGACGGCGAAACACTCTGGGATATCTTTCAGAATGCCGGCGCTCATATGGGCGAGGCTTCCTGTGCGGCATGTCTGGGCGGACCGTCCGACACGTTCGGCAGGCTCCAGGGCGAAGAGGTCTGTATCTCTACCACCAACCGGAATTTCCCCGGACGGATGGGTTCGAAAAAAGCCCAGGTCTATCTGGCGTCACCGTATACGGTTGCCGCATCGGCCATTACCGGAAATATCACCGATCCCCGGGAGTATCTGCCGGTGGAAGAAACGGTGTGACAGAACTCAGAAAACAGAAGACAGAGTACAGAACTCAGAGTTTATTATTGGGGTCTGATTTTTGTCGGGAGTGCCGGTGGCTGGATGTAGCCGGGGTATTGTGATCAGCCGTAAATGGTGCAACCAGCCGTGAATGGTTTTCGTCTTCGAGTCGCACTCAATATTTAAAACGAATTCAAATCTTAAAAACAGTAACTGATGAGTAAAATAATCAAAGGCAAGGCGTTTGTAGTCGGGAACGACATCGACACCGACCAGATCATTCCCGCCGAACATTTGGTGTACAGTCTGGATGACCCCGAAGAACGCCGTTTTTACGGACGTTTTGCCCTTTCCGGTGTTCCCGAGGACAAGTCCGGACTTCCGGAAGGCGGACTTCCGTTTACCGATCCGGACAAATTCGAATCCGATTACAAAATCATTATCGGCGGCAAAAACTTCGGATGCGGATCTTCTCGTGAACACGCACCGTTCGCACTTCAGGTAGCTGGTGCCGAGGCGGTTGTGGCTACCGGATATGCCCGGATCTTCTTTCGAAATGCGGTTGACGGCGGCTTCATCATTCCCTATGAGAGCCATGACGACCTGATCGAGCATATTTCCACCGGAGATGAGGTTGAAATTGACGGAGAACTGAATATTATCAAAAACCTGACCACCGGTAAAAGTTACCCCCTGAAAAAGCTGGGCGATGTCGTCGATATCGTCGATGCCGGTGGAATTTTCAAATATGCCGCGAAGCATGGTATGCTGTGACCCCGTTTTACGGATCACTTAATTTCACATTGGATTAAAAACATATATGAGTAAAAAAGTTGTACTGCTGCCCGGTGACGGAATCGGAGTGGAGGTCGTCAGAGAAGCGGAAAAAATCATTGCATGGCTGTCCGACCATTATAATCTGGATATTCAAACAGAAACGCACCTTGCCGGAGGCGCCAGTCTCGATACCCACGACGTTCCGATCCGGGATGAGGTCATTAAAGCGTGCCGGGAGGCCGACGCAGTACTTCTGGGAGCAGTCGGCGGACCCAAATGGGATGATTACCCCGCCGACAAGCGACCTGAAAAGGCCCTTTTGAGGCTTCGAAAAGAGCTGGGGCTCTATAACAACCTGCGGCCGGTCATGGTCTTTTCGTCACTGAAGGATGCTTCACCCCTTAGGCCTGAAATCGTTGATGGCGTGGATCTGTTGGTGGTCCGGGAACTGACCGGCGGTCTCTATTTCGGACAACCGAAAGGGGTTACGGAAGAAAACGGTGAAGAGGTCGGAGTAGATACCATGCGCTATTCGGTATCGGAGATCGAGCGCATAGCCGAGGCGGCTTTTAAAGCGGCCCGGGGACGAAACAAGAAAGTCACTTCGGTTGACAAAGCCAATATTCTGGCCAGCTCCCAACTCTGGCGTAAAACGGTCAGCCGTATTGCGGAAAAATACCCGGATATACGGCTGGAGCACATGCTGGTCGACAACTGTGCGATGCAGCTCATCCGGGATCCTGCTCAGTTCGATGTTATTTTAACCGAAAACATGTTCGGTGACATATTGAGTGATGAGGCGGCAATGCTGACCGGCTCCATCGGTATGCTGCCATCGGCCAGTCTTGGTGACGGCACCGGCATGTACGAACCGGTCCATGGCTCCGCACCCGATATTGCCGGACAGGATATCGCCAATCCACTGGCCACTATTGCTTCTGTGGCGTTGCTTTTCCGCTACTCGCTGGATCATGAAGAGGCGGCCACTGATATAGAAACAGCCATCAGCAAGGTGTTGAATGCCGGCTTCAATTGCAGGGACATGAGCAGACATGCCCGGGATGTTCTTTCTACCAGCGAAATGGGTGATAAGATCCTGGCAACTATGGCCGCTTTGAAATAAACCGCCTGGCCGGATTGAATTGAATAATCCAACTGTTATGAAATAAACAGTCTAACCAAACTGAATTGAACGATCTGAACTACTTTTTGTCCGTTTTTTAAAGTTCCTATGGGGTATTATGATACGATTATATATCATACAAACCATCGGACCGCTTGAAACATGATTATTTACAGATGATATCCGGCAGTTGTAATGCCAGCATGGACAACCATTTATACGTATGACAAGCTCAGGAACCTGGATTTACTAATAACAAATTATTTCAGAGGAAAAGGCTCACAATATGCTGAAAGAAAAAAAAATTGCGGTGATCGGAGGTGGCAAAATGGGTGAAACTCTGATCAGCCGTCTGCTTTCGACCAAAACCCTCCAAAAAGATCAACTTTTCGTATCAGACAAAAATGCGTCGCGCATTGCCCATTTTGAAGAAAAATACGAAGTAAAAGGGTCGACCGATAACTCCGATGCGGCCCGGCAGGCGGATATCATCCTGTTAGCGGTCAAACCGCAGATAGCTCACAAAGTTATCGCCTCCATCCGTGAATCCATCCATCCGGAACAACTTGTGATATCAATCATGGCCGGCTACACGCTGAAGCAGCTCCAGGAAGGGCTGGTACTTCCCCTGCCGGTAATCCGTGCCATGCCCAACACGCCGTGTGAAATCGGGGCCGGCATGACGGTGCTGGCCTCCGGAAATGAAACCAATGGGGAACATATCAAGTTTGCCGAAGAGCTTTTTGGCGCGGTCGGCAAAACCCTGGTATTGGATGAAAAATATTTTGATGCCGTAACCGCACTCAGTGCCAGCGGACCGGCATATATTTACATGGTAATTGAAGCATTGGCCGAAGGCGGGGTCAAATGCGGCCTGCCACGGGATGTATCCACCACCCTGGTCGCCCAGGCCTGTCTGGGTGCATCACGTATGGTTGCCGAGACCCATCATCATCCCGCCATTCTGAAAGACCATGTCACCACACCGGCCGGATGCACCATTGACGGCCTGCTCAAGCTCGAAGAAGGCGGATTGCGGGTGACACTGATCAAGGCTGTTGACGAAGCGGCACGACGGGCCAAGGAGCTCGGGAAGGAATAGGTTTAATTAAACACAGAATCATCAGACAAGCCTATGACCCGAAATACCTCGCTTCATCACTCCGATTACTGGATCGAACACCTGGCATTGCAGCCCCATCCTGAAGGCGGATATTTCCGGGAAGTGTACCGGTCCGGTGAACAGGTACGGGCTGAACATCTGCCCGACCGCTTCAAGGGTGCCCGGACGTTCAGCACGGCCATTTATTATCTTTTGCGCACCGGAGAGCGGTCGAAGCTCCACCGCATCAAATCGGATGAAATCTGGCATTTTTACCGCGGCCTGCCGCTGACCATACACATGTTCGGGGCGAAAGGCTCGTATGAGGCCGTTCGTCTCGGAGATAATCCCGAACACGGTGAACGATACCAGTATATGGTACCGGCCGGAACCTGGTTCGGAGTTACGGTTGAAAGTGCGCCCGTACCGGACTTTTCTCTCGCCGGTTGTACGGTGGCGCCGGGCTTCGATTTTGAAGATTTCGAAATGGCCGGCGATGAACTCATCACAGCCTATCCCGGTTATCAGGACATTTTGAGAAAATTATTGTAACGGCATCCGGTATTTCACCGGGAATGGTCCCCATCATAATATATGGTTAGGGTGAATGGTTTTAGCGGTATTTGTGTTAGTTCTCATGAATAACCGGGAGACTGCAACATACCTTTATAGACCGCAACAGACTTTAACGAACTGTCACGGACTGCAACAGATTTTTACAGGATGGAACAGACTGTTACAGAGTGTAATGATCATTAAACTGAAATAAAACCATGCAACTCAACGGAAAAATTGCCATCGTTACCGGTGCCAGCAGCGGAATCGGTGCCGAATTCAGTAAAGCGCTCACAAAAAAAGGATGCCATGTCTACGGACTGGCACGCCGTAGCGAACGTCTGGAACAGCTTCAATCACGGCTCGGAAATCATTTTACACCGGTAACGCTGGATATCAACGACCATGAGAAAGTGGAAGCCTGGGTTGATGAGACTTTTTCGAAATCACCGCTGCCCGATATCCTGATTAACAATGCAGGAATCGGCTATTTTGGTGCGGTGGATGAACTTGCTCCCGAAGACTGGGACACCATGATCCAGACCAATCTCACTTCCGTCTTCCGCCTGACCCGGCTCATTGTCCCGCTGATGAAGAAAAGTGATGCCACCAATCATATCATCAACATCGCTTCGGTGGCCGGACTCCTTGGCAATCCCAATATCTCCGGATATAACGCCTCCAAATTTGCCATACGCGGATTCAGTGAATCCCTTATGAAGGAGTTGCGAAACTTCCGGATCAAGGTTACCTGTGTATACCCCGGCTCTATTGCCACCGAGTTTTTTGACGATCACGGAGGCACTCATCCCAATATGATGCAGGGTGAAGACGTTGCCAATACCATTACGCATATTCTCGAAACACCGGACAATTTCCTGATTGATGAAATCACCATGAGGCCGCTTGTTCCCAAGCCGCCCAATAAGTAATTTATCCGGCAAGTCAAATCGATCTCCTTTCCTGCGCGGAAGTCCGTAACATGGTCAAAATGTGTTCCCCTAATCAGCAACAGTACCCGGCACTTACTTTTGTCATTGCCGCTCTGCTGACCACCATGCTGATATCCACCGGTTGCGGCGAATCACCACCCCCGGACCTGATTGAAGAAGAAACCTACATCAACATTCTGGCGGAAATTCACTTGCTGGCCGCCATCCACGACCATTTTGAGAATGAGCAGAAGTATACCGAAACCCAGGAGGCCATTCTTGAACATTATGACATCTCAAGGGATCAATTTGAACGCAGTCACGATTACTATCACCGGGACATGGATGCCCAGCTTCAGCGTCTGAGGGAAGCCCGGAATTTGCTCGAAGGACTCAGCCAGGAATATATTTATCAGCAGTATGATGTGCCGCAACCGGATGAAACATCCATCGATACAAGACCGGACGGCGCCCCCGTCGACACGCTTCGGAATATGGACCGCTCCCCGCCCGAATCGATCGCCCGTCCGGACGAGTAGCGGATAATTACGTCTTGATTTAATTACTCCCTGAACAAAATTAATTACTCCCTGAATACGGTATAACGCTGTCCCTCGTCCCGGAGCTGTTTCACTATCTCCTCGCGCTCCAGATAAGCAAGTACCTCCTTGAGATATTGGCGCCGCCACCGGGTCCGTTTCTGCAAGGTCCCGAAGTCCATGGGCTCTTCCCGCAGCAGTGAAGAAACCGTCTGGATGTCACCGGAAGCAATCCCCCCGGCCGGCCTTTTCCGGCAGTTATCGCATTTGCCGCAACGTTCCGGCACCTGCTCCTCACCAAAATAGATACGGATGTAACGGCTCCGGCATTGCCGGGTCCGGGCATAGCCGGTCATATATTCAAGCTTTTTCAGCAACCGCCCGCGGTGACGGATGATCTCATCCTCGGAAAACGGAAAACGGTGGTATCGCCCCTCCAACAGTCGCCCCATCGGTTCATACCGGATCACCGAGTATTTTAATATGCCCTCTTCAGCCAGTACCGCCAGACCTTTTTCAAGCATTTTTGCAGAGAGTTGCAGGCGGGTCAGCATCAGACGCTCATCCATATATACCATGCGCTGATGTACCTCCGGACCCATCATGCGCGACAATTGATCGGTGAAATCCCGTTTGCGCGCTTTGGACATGCGACCCAGATAATCCTGCAATCCCTCACGCGATGAAAGAAAATGGATACCCACCTGCGGCTCGTCCTGACGCACCAGCTTGATGATCCCCATCTGATCCATGATACGGATGCCGGACCAAACCAGCCTGCGGGACAGCCGGGAACGTTTCTGCACCTGATCGATATCGATCTTCTGCACCTCCTCCATCAACGACCCTGCCGCCAGATTCCAGTGATCGCACACGGCATTGTATATTTTTTCAAGCTGACTTCGATCGGGCCAGGAATCCATGACATTCTTCTTTGCCCGGTCGGGATCCGACCTTTTGAGGAGCAGAATGGGATAACTCTCCTCACCATCTCGTCCGGCCCTGCCCGCCTCCTGGTAATAGGCCTCCATAGAGCCCGGCATATCGTAATGGACCACAAAACGGCAGTCCGGCTTGTCAATGCCCATGCCAAAAGCGTTGGTGGCGGCAACCAGCGGAAGTCTGCCGTCGATCCACCGGTTCTGAATATCCTCGCGCTCATTGGAAGTGAGTCCGGCGTGATAAGCCTCGCACCGCCACCCCTGTCGCGTAACCCATCCGGCCAGCTCTTCACAGGCCGCACGCGTGCCGGCATAGATCAATCCGCTGCCGGCGGCTTTGCCCAGAATTTCTTTGAGGCGTCTTTTCTTCTGTTCATCCTCAACCACCCACCACTGCAGGTTGGGACGGTTAAACCCGCGGGAGATGATGGCGGGATCCCGGAGCTGCAGGGCATTGACAATATCCGTGCGGACCTCCGGTGTGGCGGTAGCGGTAAGAGCCAGCCATCGAATACTGCCGGCAACCGGACCCATCATCTCCGGTATTTTGCGGTAGATGGGACGAAAATCGTGACCCCACTCTGAAATGCAGTGCGCTTCGTCAACAGCAATCATCGAGATCGAAAGATCGGCCATCATGTTCTGCCAGATCGTTGTTTCGAGCCGCTCCGGTGCACAATAGAGCAGTTTGTACATACCGTTGCGGGCATTGATGAGACGTTGCTCAACCTCCCTGCGTGAAATGGTACTGTTAACGAATGTGGCAGCGACCCCTTTTTGCTGCAGCTGGAAAACCTGATCCTGCATAAGGGCAACCAGTGGCGAGATTACCACGGTAAGACCGTCAAGCACCGTGGCCGGAACCTGGTAGCAGAGTGACTTCCCCCCACCGGTCGGAAAAAGTACCAATGTGTGCTTTCCGGAGAGCACGGATCGAACCACTTCATCCTGGCCGGGACGAAAATCATCAAAACCCCAGTATTTTTTGAGGTTTTCGCGGGCTTTTTGGAAGAGGTCGTCCGTCACATCGACTTACTCAATCTCGCTTAGTGCTTTGAAGTACACCCGGCCCGAAGTTCTCCACATCCGAAGGCGGGACGATTTCTTACTCAATCTCGCTGAGCGCATTGAAATACTCCCGGCGCATCTCGGCAATGGCCGTTATGGAGATCTCGGCCGGACATACGGCCTCACATTCGGCAAAGTTGGAGCAGTCGCCGAATCCTTCCTCGGCCATTTTGTCCACCATATTGACCACCCGCCGTTTCCGTTCGGGATTACCCTGCGGCAGATGCGCCAGCTGGGATATCTTGGCACCGGTAAACAGCGAAGCCGACGAATTGGGGCATGCCGCCACACAGGCACCACAACCGATGCAGGCTGCATAGTCAAAGGCAAGATCGGCGTCGTATTTGTTGATCGGCAGGGCGTTGGCATCGGCCGGAGCGCCGGTATTGATCGAGATATATCCGCCGGCGGTCATGATGCGGTCAAACGCACTGCGGTCGACTACCAGATCCTTGATCATCGGAAACGCTTTTGCACGCCAAGGCTCCACGACAATCGTATCACCGTCCTTATACTTGCGCATGTGCAGCTGACATACGGCGGTCGCCTCGTGCGGACCGTGTGCCATGCCGTTGAGTACCAGGTTACAGGATCCGCATATACCTTCGCGACAATCATGGTCGAATTCGATCGGTTCTTTACCTTCGTTCATCAGCCGCTCGTTGAGCCAGTCGAGCATCTCCAGAAACGACATATCCGGATTGACATCATCCATCGTATAATCCACCAGCTTACCCGGAGTATTGCGGTCTTTCTGCCTCCAGATCTTCAGGTGGATCGTCATGTTTTGATTACTCATTATTCTACTCCTCTAATGCTTGGTTTGAAAAATTGTCGTTGGGATGGATGGTTTGGTTACTTGTAACTGCGCTGGGTCGGTGTCACGAACTCGAAGTTGAGATCTTCCACATGCTTTACGGGCTTCTTGTCATCGCCCTTGTACTCCCAGCAGGAGACATTACTGAAGTTTTCATCATCCCTGACCGCTTCGCCGTCCTCGGTCTGATGCTCTTCGCGGAAGTGGCCGCCGCACGACTCCTCCCGGTCCAGGGCATCACGTGCCATCAGCTCACCAAGCTCCATATAGTCGGCTACACGCAGAGCATATTCGAGATACTTGTTCAGGGTGTTGTTCTCGCCCGGGATATTCACATCCTTCCAGAACTCTTCGCGGAGTTCGGTGATTTTCCTGATCACCATCTCCAGGTCCTTCTTGTTGCGCGACATGCCGACATGGTCCCACATCAGTTCGCCAAGCTCCCGGTGGAAGTCAAGCACCGTTTTCTTGCCATCGACATTGAGCAGTTTGTTGATGCGGTCCATGGTTTCTTTCTCGGCTTTGTCAAAAGCCTCATGATCGGTGGAAACCTTTTCTGCGTGGAGATTTTCCGCAAGATAGTCGCTCAGGGTGTTGGGAATTACAAAGTATCCGTCGGCCAGGCCCTGCATCAATGCACTGGCTCCCAGCCGGTTGCCTCCGTGATCGGCGAAGTTGGCCTCGCCCAGAACATAAAGTCCCGGGATGGTGGATGAAAGATTGTAGTCGACCCACAATCCGCCCATCGTAAAATGAACGGCAGGGAAAATGCGCATCGGCACATTGTACGGATTCTCGCCGGTGATCTTTTCGTACATAGCAAACAGGTTGCCATATTTCGCCTTGATGGCATCGACGCCGAGCCGCTCAATGGCATCCTGGAAATCCATGTATACCGCCAGTCCGGTTTTACCAACACCACGTCCCTCGTCACAGACGTACTTGGCGCTGCGGGAAGACACGTCGCGCGGTGCCAGATTGCCAAAGCTCGGGTAGCGGCGTTCCAGGTAGTAGTCGCGCTCCTCCTCGGGGATCTCATTGGGCGGACGGTTGTCGCCTTTCTTTTTGGGAACCCAGACACGTCCATCGTTCCTCAGACTTTCGCTCATGAGCGTGAGCTTGGACTGGTACTTTCCGGAGACCGGAATGCAGGTCGGATGAATCTGCGTGAAGCTCGGGTTTCCGAACTGGGCGCCGCGCTTGTAACAGCGCCAAACGGCAGTGGCATTACTGTTCTTGGCCATCGTCGACAGGTAGTAAGCATTACCGTATCCGCCGGTACAGAGCAGCACCGCGTCGCCGGCGTAACGCTCGATTTCGCCGGTGATCAGGTTGCGGATCACAATACCGCGCGCTTTGTCGTCCACCTTCACCAGGTCCAACATTTCACGACGGGGATAAATCTCGATTTTGCCGGCGCTCACCTGGCGCATCATGGCCGAATAAGCGCCAAGCAGCAGCTGCTGGCCGGTCTGACCACGCGCGTAGAAGGTCCGGCTGACCTGAGCACCGCCAAAGGAGCGATTGTCAAGCAGTCCACCGTATTCACGGGCAAAAGGCACACCCTGGGCTACACACTGATCAATGATGTTGTTGCTCACCTGGGCCAGGCGATAGACATTGGCCTCCCGGGAGCGATAGTCACCACCCTTGATGGTGTCATGAAACAAGCGCCAGATGGTGTCACCATCGTTCGGATAGTTTTTTGCAGCATTGATACCGCCCTGTGCCGCAATACTGTGGGAGCGGCGGGGTGAGTCGAGTATGGTGAACGCTTTTACGTTATAGCCCAGTTCGGCAAGCGATGCGGCGGCGGAAGCGCCGGCGAGGCCGGTTCCCACCACCAGGATCGTAAACTTGCGTTTGTTGGCGGGATTCACCAGTCTGAGGTTGTTGATATGGTTATCCCATTTGTCCTGCAGACTCCCTTCCGGGATTTTCGATTCCAATATTCCGTTATTTTTTGCAGTCATAATAGTAACTCCGGTTAAACCAGTCCAAAATAAATACTGATAGGCAGGCCGATAAACCCGAGGGCAATGATAACGGCCAGCACAAATGCGATGCTGTAGATGATCGGGTTGGATTTTCGGGACATCCACCCCAGCGACTGAAATGCGCTCCATACCCCGTGACGCAGATGCATTCCCAGCAACACCATGATCACAACATAGTAGATGGTGTAGACCGGATTTTGAAACACTTCGGTCAGACGCTGATGGACATCGTGCATCTCCACCCCGTCATGAATAGCCGTTGCAAAATCATGGAAAGCGAAGGTATAGAGATGGGTGAATACAAAAATCAACAAAAGAATGCCGGTGACGACCATCGAGCGGGAACTCCAGTTCTGGCGGCTCGCTCCCCCCCGTGAGGCATACACACTGTATCCTTCCGGACGGGCCCGGCGCTTTTCCAGCCAGATCGAGATACCCAGCCAGACATGATAAACAAAGAAAGCCAAAAGCCCCAGGCGGACAACCCAGAGTATCGGCCCCATCTGATGGAGTGTATATGAATACGTGTTAATGGCTTCGGGTCCGGCAAAATAGGCAAGATTACCGAGCAAGTGGACGATTATGAACAGGACCAGGCCTATGCCTGTAACTCCTGTTGCAATTTTCCGGCCCACTTGTGACTTTAAAAAGGTGGCTGCTTTCGACATAGGGGTAAATACTTGTTTTAGGCAGTAGTTATAATTATGTAAAAATCGGGATCAATATAAGTTTTTTGAGACTCCTTTTCGCCAAATGGACGACCTCAGGCTCTTATTTATATCCACTCTATATAAGTATCGTGCAGGACATTTCCATCTGTAACTTACCGGGGCAATCTATTGAAACAGTGTGAATATTCTACGAAGATGTTTCACTGTTTACTTCTGTACGGATGGATTATCACAGTTCAGCGTAACCGGCTTCCCGTAATTTGAAGAGGATTGCAAACAGATTTTTTGGGTGGATTTTTGTATACTTGTGACGCATTTCCGTATCCTGCTGTTATAATGTCTCCTGTTCATTTAACAGCTGACACTTCCAATCATATAATACCTGCTTGTATGTCCTTAATGGTATCCATTTCCGGCATTCGCGGAATCTTCGGTCCGGACCTGAATCCACAGAATCTCACACTCTACGCTTCCGCTTTCGGTACCTGGCTGAAGGGAGGCACCGTCGTCATCGGACGCGACAGCCGGATAACCGGCGAATTGTGCGAACGTATTGTTACCGCCGCTCTTCAGGCCACCGGCTGCAATGTGATTCAGCTGGGCATCGTTCCCACCCCGACTGTAGCCATGGGGGTGTTGCAGCACCGTGCATCCGGAGGTATCGTCATTTCCGCCAGCCATAATCCGGCCGAATGGAATGCCCTGAAGCTGCTGAACGAAAAAAGTGAGTTTCTGGATCAGAAACAGGGAGATCAGGTCATCAGGATCGCCCGGAACCACCGTGTCATATTCAAGGGCTACCGTGATATCGGTCAGACATGGTGCAATGAAACCGTACTGGAATCACATATCGACGCCATTCTGGACCTGCCCTACATTGATGCAAATATCATCAAGGATGCCGGTTTCAAAGTGGCTGTCGATGCCGTCAATGGAGCAGGTTCACACGCTCTGCCCCGCCTGCTCGATCGGCTCGGTGTACACTCTGTCACCAAAATCCACTGCACCCCCGACGGCATATTCCCCCATAACCCGGAACCACTGCCTGAGCACCTGTCCGAAATCTGTGATCTGGTCAGTGAATCCGGCAGTGACATCGGATTTGTCACCGACCCCGACGCCGACCGCCTGTCTATCGTCGATGAACGCGGACAGCTGATGGGTGAAGAGTACACCCAGGCACTGGCATTTGATTTCGTGCTCAAAAAGCGACCCGGACCGGTGGCCACCAACCTCTCCTCATCACGGGTTACCGATGATATTGCAAAAAAATACGGACAGACCTGCCACCGGTCGGCGGTAGGAGAAATCAATGTCGTCAAGGAGATGCAGCGGGTCGGCGCCGTCATTGGCGGGGAAGGCAATGGCGGGGTGATCAACCCGGACCTGCACTTCGGTCGCGATGCACTCGTCGGCGTAGCCATGGTCCTGCAGCACATGGCCGAAGAGCAGAAGAGCGCCTCGCAGTTGCGTGGTGAATTACCGGATTACGTCATCACCAAATCCAAAGTAAAACTGGAGGATCTGGACGCCGATGCCGTGCTGAAATCAGTGGCCGGAAACTATGCCGGTGAACAGATAGACACTACCGACGGTGTCAAGATTGATTTTGATGAGGGTTGGGTTCATCTCAGAAAATCCAACACCGAACCGATCATCCGGATCTACTCTGAAGCGCAGACCCTTGAAAAAGCCGAGGCACTCGCCGGCGAAATGAAGAAACAGATTGAATAGCAGTACCCAACCGAAAACCCGACACCACCAGACTTTTACCAATACTGATATGCTAGAATCCATGACCGGTTACGGACGCGGCGAATCCTCCTCCGGAGCGTTCCGCGCCGCCGCTGAAATACGCTCTGTCAACTACCGGTATATTGAAGTTTCCGTAAAGCTGCCGGCTCATCTTCAAAACTTTGAACAACCGCTTAAAGACAAGATCCAGAAGAAGATCAAGCGGGGCAAAGTCACAGTAACGGTGGACCTGGAAACGGCTGAAAAGGAGGTGAAACCGGTCCAGGTACGGACAGATGCACTGAAAACCAGGCTTCAGATCCTCGAAAATGTTCGTGCTATTGCCGGTATCAGCGAACCTGTGAAGCTGGAGCACTTGCTGGCATTTCCGGAGTTGTTCGATGTGGCCGAGAACGATCCCGAACTGCTGGAAAAACAGCAGAAGGTGGTCGAGGAAGCGGTTATGAATGCGGTGGATGAGCTTGGCAAAATGCGCCGGAACGAAGGGCTCAACCTCCAAAAAGATCTGGAAGAGCGGTTGAGCACCCTCAAGGATATTTGTGGCCATGTGAAGGATAACGAACATGAACGCATCACCGAAGCTCGAACAAAGCTCTCGGACCGCCTGGGGCAAATGCTCGACGACAGCCGGGTGGATGAGGAACGCATGGAGCAGGAGATAGCGATCATGGCCGACCGTCTGGATATCTCCGAGGAGCTGGTACGCATGGACTCGCACATCGGTTATTTCCGGGAATGTCTGACGGATAACACCTCCCAGGGAAAAAAACTCAACTTTATCCTCCAGGAAATGCACCGGGAAGTCAACACCATCGGCTCAAAAGCCAATCACTCCGGCATCTCCCGGAAGGTGGTGGAAATGAAAGAGATCATTGAAAATATCAGAGAACAAATACAAAATATCGCGTGAACGAAAATCCGGCGAAGTCCTCATCCAAAAGAGGCAAAATCATCATACTTGTGGCACCCAGCGGAGCCGGTAAAACCACACTGGCCCGGCGGTTGCTGGCCGATTTTCCCAACCTTACCTTCTCCGTATCGGCCACAACCCGCCCTCCCAGGGAGCATGAAATTGACGGTAAAGACTACCTTTTCCTTTCGCCCGAAGAGTTCGACCAGGCCGTCGCCAACGGGGAGTTCCTGGAATGGGAGGAGTTCTATGGTGGTAAACGCTATGGAACGCTGCAATCCGGAGTTGAAAGAGAACTGGAAAAAGGCTATTTTGTTTTGTTCGATATCGAAGTAAAAGGAGCGTTAAACGTTAAGAAGAAGTACGGTGATGATGCACTGGCCGTCTTTATCAAACCGCCCTCGGATGCCGATCTTGTACAGCGTCTGAAAAAACGCGGAACAGAGACCGAAGAGTCACTGCAATTGCGTCTGGAGCGGGCCCGCATGGAGTTATCTTATGCCGACCGCTTTGACTGCGTCATTGTCAACGACGATCTGAAGCGTTGTTACAAGGAGCTGGCGGATGTGGTAACCTCCTTTATGAATTCATAACCCTGACAAATAGAGCACCACTTATGGGAGTCAAGTCGCTTAATCTTGAAAAAATCCAGGACACCACCGGCAATGTTTACGAAAGTATCGTGATCTTGTCGAAAAGGGCAAGGCAGATTGCCGCCCAGGAGAAGATGGAGCTGGATGAGAAACTCAAGTACTTCGAAGGTTTCGAAGAGGAAGAGGAGTATACATTCAACGAGGAGCAGGAACGCATCACCAAGGAGTACGAAGCCCGTAACCATCCCACCCAGCGGGCCGTCGATGAACTGCTGGAAGAGAAAATTTACTATCGCGGGCCTGAGAACGAAGAAGAGGACAAGGGCTGACTGCCATGCTGCGCGGCAAACATATCGTCATCGGGGTAACCGGTGGCATTGCCGCCTATAAAGCGGTTTATCTGCTGCGTCACCTTCAGGAGGAAGGGGCGGAAGTCCGGGTTACAATGACCCCTGCCGCCACCCGATTTGTCGGAGTCGAAACTTTTGCCGCTCTCACACGTCACGAGGTCCCAATCCGGATATTCCCGGATCCCACCGACAGTATCAGCGATAACTGGACCCGGCATATCCAATGGGCCGAATGGGCGGATATGATCGTCGTAGCCCCCTGCACAGCCAACAGCCTGGCCAAAATCGTCCACGGGTTATCGGATTCGATGCTCATGGCAACCATTCTCGCCGCGCGCTGCCCTGTCCTCGTCTGTCCCACCATGGACGGCGAAATGTATCAGGCTCCGGCCACCCGTGCCAATCTGCAGCAAGCGAAGGAACTGGGTTTTCACCTGATGGAACCTGAGAGCGGCTATCTGGCCAGCGGCTTGCATGGACCCGGCCGGCTGCCCGAACCGGAAGTCATAACCGGACAGATCCGGTCACTGCTTGAATCAGCGGAACAACACGCCGAAAAATCCCCGGAAGCCTCCCCAAAACTCTTGCAGGGAAAACGTATCCTGGTAACCTGCGGGGCGACCCGTGAGTTTCTGGACCCGGTCCGCTTTCTTTCGAATCCATCCACCGGGAAAATGGGTATGGCCATGGCCGATGCGGCAGCCTCTTTCGGAGCCGAAGTAACCTTGCTCCACGCCGATTCGGTGGACACCAGCCGGCTTCCCGGTTCCATCGAGCTTATCCCTTTCACAACGAGCGATGACCTATTTAATCACGTGCGATCCCGTGCTGATGCCGATGTCATCATCATGACGGCGGCCGTATCCGACTTCCGGCCGGTTCAGCGGCACAAGCAAAAAGTCAAGAAGGAGAGCGCCAAGCTGGAGCTCCCGCTTGAGCAGACTCCCGACATTCTGCAATGGCTGGGAGACCGCCGGTCCGGTCGCCCGGGGGAACAAGTCCTGGTCGGATTTGCGATGGAAACAGAAGATCTTGCCGGACGGGCCAGGGAAAAGAGAATTCGCAAAGGCGTTGACTGGATGGTAGGAAATGACCTGAGCGATGACAATTCCGGTTTTGCTGTTGACACCAATAGCGTACTTCTGATCGGCCCCCACTCTGAAAACCGGTTCAAAGGTACAAAAGTCGATGTCGCAAGAGGCGTTTTACAGCACATTTTTGTATCATAGCGCCTGATTGTTGTGTTTCAGGCCGGCATCGCAAAACCGGCGTATTTTCCTACTATCTATCCTGTTGCATCCCGGAATGTCGCTATCAGCCCCGTCACTCGAATTACAAAAAAAAATACTCCTCTGGCTTCTGGCCGGTTCGTGTATGGCGGCGCTGCTTGTCCTTCTTTTCTACCCCGCAGAACAACGAAAACATCTTCATGACCTTGCCATTGCCGACTCCCTCATCCATCAGGAGCTGGCCCTTTTCAATGTGCCGCAAAACAGGATCAGAACCATTGAACATACGGTCGGTGATCATTTTACCCGGAAACAATATGTTGTGGATCTGCCGGTACAGGTTTCCAAAACACACCTGCATGCCGAATTGAACAAGCAACTCCGCCCGTGGCAGATAAAGACGGTCGGCCATGTGGATGTCGCCGAGAACGAGATGACGCTCTACCTGGTATATCGCGACACCATTATCCGTTCCATTGAACTGCGTACCGATCCGGACTTTGTCCGCATTCCGCATCCTGCCGAGCTGTTGGTCTATTTTGACCGGAGTCCGACTTCCTCACAGATCGAGCGCCTTCAGCAGATCAACGTGCCGGTTGGCATCGTACTGCGATCAGATTCCCGCCGCCTGCTGACCCGATGGGCCGAAGAGCTGCCCGAAGCTTTGACACCGGTATTGATATGGTTTGATGATGCGCAAACTTCCTTTGAAGAAAGTAGCATGGACAGTCCGGAGCTGGTTCGTTCGCTTGAGGCGGTAACCCGTATTCAGAATGAAGTCCGTGTGCTCGCCTTTGCCCCCGGTGAAAACCGTTCGACAGAGGAAGCCAACAGCAAGAGACTTGAGGAGCTGGATGTTCCGGTATACCCGGCAAGCGGCATAATGATCATCACCGGTGAAGATCGTTTTGAATTTGACCGGCAGATGCTTACCTACTCCCGCCTTGCACGACAGGCAGCCGGTCCGCGGCTGTTGGTCAGGGTCTCGGACACCACACTGGACTGGCTCGAAGAATGGATCCCCCGTGTTCAGCGGGGCGGTGTGGTATTTACATTGTCTTAACCTTTCAACGGTCAAGCTTCAGCCGTTTATTCGAGTTCCTTTCCCTGATTCCGATAAAATATATGGGCGGTCAGATCATACTGGATCGGCGTGATGGTGGCGTACCCTTTTTTAAGCAGGTTCAGATCCAGGTCATCACCCTTATCCAGGATTTCCAGTCGTCCCGTAATCCAGAAATAGGGTTTGTTGCGGGGGTCAACCCGTCCCTCGAACTCTTCAACATACCGGCTGTTCGCCTGTTTGGCCCAGCGCAGCCCTTTAAGCGGACCGGCGGGTGCATTGACGTTGAGCGTTATTCCGGCCGGGAGTCCTTGCTCCAGCACATAGCGAATGGCACGGCGTGTCGCTTCCTGCGAGCCGGAAAGATCGGCCGAGTCACTGAATTCGGTGCAGCTTACGGCAATGGAGGGATACCCCAGGATCGTTCCCTCGGTAGCCGCACTCACCGTCCCCGAATAGAGGATATTGATACCGGCATTGGAACCGTGATTGATGCCGCTCAGGACCAGATCGGGCTTGCGCTTCATGAGATTACCATGACCCAGCTTGACACAATCGGCCGGGGTTCCGTTCACAGCCTGGCCTTCCATCCTTGAATTGATCTGGAACGGAGTCACGCGCAACGGATCCGAAACCGTGATGGCGTGTCCCACCGCGCTTTGCTGCCGATCCGGTGCGATCACCGCAACTTCTCCGAACTCTTTGGCGACTTCGGCCAATGCTCTGATTCCCGGTGAAAATATTCCGTCATCGTTGCAGACCAGTATTAACCGATCCGAATTATACTTACTCTTGCTAATACTGCTCATCCTTGTTCGGGAAAGCCCCTGTTTTTACGTCCTTATGATAGTTCCTGATGGCATTGGTCATTTCGGTGTGTAAATCGGCATAGCGGCGCAGAAAACGGGGGCTGAAATCTTTATTCAGCCCAAGCATGTCGTGAATAACAAGCACCTGTCCGTCGCACTGATCACCGGCTCCTATGCCGATGGTGGGTATGGCAAGGTTTCCGGTGACCTTAGCGGCCACCGAAGAGGGTATCTTTTCCAGTACCACGGCAAAACATCCGGCCTCTTCAAGCATCCGGGCATCTTCAATCAGTGTTTCAGCCTCGATGTCTTCGGTGGCTCTTACCTTGTAAGTGCCGAATTTATAGATACTCTGCGGGGTGAGACCAAGATGCCCCATAACCGGTATTCCTGCATCCACGATTTTTTTGATAGCCGGCGCCACCGTCCGGCCGCCCTCCAGTTTCACAGCATGGGCACCGGCTTCTTTCATCATGCGTCCGGCGCTGTCCAGTGCTCCGGTCTCGGTTACCTGGTAGCTCATGAACGGCAGGTCGGCCACAACCAGGGCATGTTCGGTTCCCCGGACCACACTCTCGGTGTGATATATCATCTGATCCAGCGTTATCGGAAGAGTGGTTTCGTGCCCGGCCATGACATTGCCGGCCGAATCGCCTACCAGAATAATATCAATGCCGGCCTGATCGACGATACGCGCCATGGAAAAATCGTATGCCGTAAGCATGCTGATTTTCTCGCCGGCATCCTTCATTTCGACGATCGTCCGCGTTGTATTTCTCGTTTTTGGAGCCGATTTGGTTTGTGCGCTCATAATTTGTCCTTCGGTACGATTGCAGCGGTTGCCTCCAGTTCACAGGCCAGATCCCCTTCCACGGTCGCTGTTCCATACATGGTCAGAAAGTTGCGGCGCATGGAAATAAGCTCTACCTCCATGCGAAGCTGATCGCCCGGTACAACGGGGCGCCTGAAACGGGCCTTGTTGATGCCGGAAAAAACGATAATGATTTCATCCGGATTCTCATCCGTATTTTCCAGCGTCAACAGACACCCTGCCTGGGCCAGAGCTTCGACCTGCAACACCCCCGGCATTACGGGAGCACCGGGAAAATGACCATTGAAAAATTCCTCGTTGGCGGTAACATTTTTTATGGCAACAATGTTTTTTTCGCCAATCTCCAGAACACGGTCAACCAGCAGAAAAGGATAACGGTGCGGTAAGAGTGATTTTATTTTTTCGATATGCATGATGATCGATTTTTTAAATAAATTGCAGGGACGGAAAATACACAAGATGTCGGAAGGAAACCAGTTGCAATACCAACG
>SLOL01000176.1 GCA_007132495.1 Balneolales bacterium | reverse complement strand
ACTAGGCGTGCAGCACGGGAAATGCTTGACAGAGCATCCGCGATGCTGGACGAACGCTGCAGCCGGGTCAGGGGAGGAACCTTTCATTTTTACTGCAACCAGATCCTTCATCGTTATGCCGAAAACATCGGGTATCCCGCTGCATTCACCCTGCTTGATCAGGCCGATTCCATGGACACCATCCAGCATATCCGATCCGGCTTCCTGCAACAGTTCAAACGCAAGCGGTTTCCACAGAAACAGGCACTCCAGGCTATAATATCAACTTCAATAAACAAACAGATCCCTTTATATGAAACTGTTGCCGAAGAATATCCGCAGTTTCTGGAGCATCACGAAGCTATTGAGGAAATAGCCCGGAAATATGACCGGTACAAAAGTGAAAACGGAGTCATGGATTTTGACGACCTGCTGGTTCAGACACGCAGGTTGTTGTGCAGTGAACCGGAAATCAGGGAAAAAGTGGCCGCCCGTAATCGTTATGTCATGGTTGATGAATATCAGGATACCAATGCGCTGCAGGCAGAACTGGTATCACTCTTCAGTTCGGTGCATAACAACCTGATGGTCGTGGGTGATGACGCACAGAGCATATACTCCTTCCGTGGTGCCGACTTTAAAAACATCCTGGCATTTCCGTCACACTACGAGGAATCAGCCGTCATCAAGCTGGAGCAGAATTTTCGCTCAAGGAAACCCGTTCTCGACCTGGCCAATACATTGCTTGATAAAGCCTCTGAGAAGTATGAGAAAACACTTTATACGTTAAAGGAGGAGGGAGACCTGCCCGGCCTGGTCAAGGCTTCTACCGAACGGGATCAATCCCGGTTTATCGCCCAGATGCTGCTTCAGCTCCGGGAGCAGGGAATATCATTAGGCGATATCGGTGTTCTCTTCCGAAATGGCAGGGACTCTTATGATCTGGAATGGGAACTGAATAAGAAAAATATCCCGTTTCAGAAATTCGGTGGACAAAAATTCGCGGAAGCCGCCCATGTCCGGGATGTACTGGCTCACCTGAGAGTTGTCGTGAATCCGGACGACCGAATTGCCTGGAACCGGGTGTTGCTGCTGCTTGAAGGTATCGGACCGAAAACCGCCGGGGAACTGATTACCTGGCTGCATTTGAACAACAGCCGGGATCCCGGAGAAGCCGATCTGGCCAGTAAAAGTTATAAGAAACAGCTGGATGGACTTAGCTCGGTTTTGTCCCGGATCCGTACCATGAAGCAACAGCCGGGAAAAGCCGTATCGGAACTTGTAGCCTATTATCAGCCACTTTGTGAAAAAAAGTTCGATGATCATCCCAAGCGGCTGAAGGATTTGAAAGCGTTTGCCGGTCTTGCTGAAAACTTCCCGACCATTGAAAAAATACTCCAGGATCTCACCCTCGATCCGCTGGATGCCACGGCTGTTGAGACCGAGAAGAGCACCAAAGACGAATCGCCGCTGGTATTGAGCACCATCCACTCAGCCAAAGGCCTGGAGTGGGATACGGTGTTCATCATCCAGTGTCTGGATGGCATTATACCATCCGGTTATGCTGTCGATAATGCATCGGCGCTGGATGAGGAGCTGCGGCTGCTCTATGTAGCCTGTACACGGGCCCGCGAGCGTCTTTTCATAACCTATCCGGTCACCAGAGAGTCCGGATACGGCGACTTTTTCACCAATCCATCCCGTTTCGTAAACCGGATACCGGAAAAAATTCTCGAACCATGGTATTTACAGGAAGAAGGTCCCCAAAATCAGCTTGACGAAAAGGGAGAGGGGGTACACGGAAGCAGTATAGAGGTTGACGAAGAGCGCCGGGTGGAGCGGCCATGACAGCCCGGGCATTCCTGTCCCGTGAGCCGTTATAATTTGCCTTTCAATATCATATACTGACGGTACATATCCTTGGCGAGCCACAACAGAGCATATGGCGGAATAATGATAAACAAAGCGGTAATCAGAAGCTTGCGTTTGTCGGAATAGGGATATTCATGGAGACCGGAAATGGCGGCGATCCATAAAATGAGCAGTGTAAATGCCAGCAATGCAACCAGAATCGAGCCGATTGTTCCGAACTGATCATGTATGACCTGCAGCATATCCGTTTTTATTACTGGGATTAGGTTCCGTATCTTGGTAATGTATTGAAAAGAACGTAGAAAAACAGAAATAATTCCTACTCAAACTGTATTTATGCTGCCAGTTGTTGCCATTGTGGGTCGCCCTAATGTGGGTAAATCCACACTTTTTAACCGGTTGCTGGGCGAACGCCAGGCCATCGTGCACGATGAATCCGGCGTTACCAGAGACCGTCATTATGGCGAAAGCTTCTGGAATGGGAGGGATTTCACGGTCATTGATACCGGTGGTTATCTTCCCGATACGGACAATGCCATTGTCACCGGAATCAGGAACCAGGTAGAAATTGCTATTCGTGAGGCTGATGTAATTGTTTTTGTGGTGGATGTTGAGCAGGGCATTAGCAGCGATGATGAGGTTGTTGCCAACCGGCTGCGCCGACAGGACAAACCGGTGATTCTGGCCGTCAATAAATCGGATAATACCGGAAAGGCTTTGGGTTCATCCGAATTTTACCGTTTCGGTTTTGATGATCTGTTTCCGGTATCCGCGATATCCGGCATGGGAACGGGGGAGCTGCTCGACCGGCTTGTAGAACAGATGCCTGCCGACCATGATGAGGATCAGGACAAGGAGTCCGTACCTAAAATAGCGATCATCGGAAGGCCCAATGTGGGGAAAAGCAGCCTGATCAACGCATTGCTTGAAGATGATCGCTGCATCGTCACCGAAGTGGCCGGCACAACCCGTGATTCGATAAACAGCCTTCTGAAATACCGGGATAAAACCTACATGCTGATCGATACAGCCGGACTGCGGAAACGGTCCCGGGTTCAGGAAAATATTGAGTTTTACAGCCTTATTCGTACCGAAAAAAGCATTCGGGAGTGTGATGTGGTTGTGCTCCTGATCGACGCAACACGTGGCTTTGAAGTACAGGACGTCCGGATGCTCAGAATGGCCGAACAGTTCAACAAGGGCATTGTTATCGCGCTTAATAAATGGGACAGCGTTGAAAAAGAGACCAATACCGCCAAAAACTTCATTGATACCATATACCGGAAGGTCCCGAATATGAAGTATGCGCCCGTCTACACCATTTCAGCCCTGACCGGTCAGCGTATCCACCGGATAATCGACGAATGTGAAATCGTGATCCAGGAACGCAGCAAAAAGATCCCGACATCCAAACTGAACCAGTTCCTCAAGGAATTGACCACCAGGAGACCGTTGCCTTATAGCCGGGGAGTCCAGTTGACCATCAAATACGTCACACAGGTCAAACACAAACCCCCGGTTTTTGCCTTTTTCATGAACATGCCCAGAGAACTCCCCGCAAATTATCGCCGTTATATTGAAAACAATATGAGAGAGACGTTTGGATTTAAAGGTGTACCCCTGACCATGGTGTTCAAACAAAAATGAAGCGGGGTGTGGAGCTGGTTTTATGATGATGATTTTTTTGAATGATATGCCACATGCGTTATTTTAAACTTATTGAATAGTTGCAGAAAAATTACTACTGTCAATCCCGATAAACTGGAACAAGAATAATCCCGTTACCTTCATGCCCGAAAATCTGGAAAAGCCCATAACCAATGCTTTAAACGGCAACCCTTCCGGTGAGCGAAAACTCAATTTTCTGGAAAAGTTATACCTTCCTGAAATCTTCAAAGGGATGTGGTATACCCTGAAACAGATGTTTCAACCCAAGTTTACCATGCAGTATCCGGAAGAGCGGTTCGATCCGCCGGCCATTTTCCGGGGTCGACCTGTACTTGTTGAGGACAACGGGCAGGAGCGATGTGTGGCATGCGGTTTGTGTGCAAGAGCTTGTCCGCCTCTTGCCATCAGCATGCAGGCCTCCGAAAACAGCGATGACCCCAAGGAACGCTATCCAAATTTTTTCGAGATAAACATGCTGAGATGCATCTATTGTGGGTATTGTGAAGAGGTTTGCCCAGAAGAGGCCATTGTGATGAGCAAGGATTATGATCTGGTGTTTGCTTCCCGTGAAGAGGCTGTCTATGACAAATCCAAATTGCTGGTTTCAAAAGAGGAGCTGAAAGAACGCCTGGATTACCTCCGGGAATATAAAAACCGTCAGTTCGGACAGTTCTGGAATTTTGATGAAGAGAATAATATTCACTCGGTTCGAAACCGTGATAAACGATGGGAGACAAGCCTTTCACTTGTTGAAATGATTGAAGAACAGCGCAGGGAGGAGGGACACCAAACGGAATTGAAGCGCAATTGAACGATTAGTGCATCTGTTCAATATGCATTAACAATATGATACACCCATTATAATTGATGATATCCGATGCGTCAGATCACATCCGAAGACTGTGACCGGTTGTTGGCAGATGTTGCATACCTGCAGGACGAAATGAATGCACTCAAACCGATGATATCTGCTGTTCCGGCCAGAGAACGGCCCTTGGGGCAGGATTCCATCATCGATATGATTGCCAGAATCGGACATGTTCAATCCCGTTATTATTTCCCGGCGCTGAAACAGTGCCGGGAGAAGTTGAATGACCGGCATTCACCGTATATGGGAGACAGTGATGGATCCGGTTCTGAACATATTGGATCTGATAATGACATCAATGTCTTTTTTTCGCAAGAGCAAACATTTGATCCCGCCGTTTACGATGATCTGAGTACCGAACAAATCATTGATTCGATTTCAAAAGGAAGAAATCAACTTGTTGAGATGCTGGGGAGTAAACCGGAAAAACTGTTCCGGCAAAAGGTTCCATTAAAGCATGAAAAGGCCGGGGAGACCCGCGAAATCCCGATTTATGATATGGTATCAGAAATGGTATTATTTGAGCGCAAGCAATTAAAACAGGTTGCAGATCGGGTTTTATCTATTGATCTCGAAAAAAATACTACCGGGAAATGATTCCCATTGACCTTATTCAGGTGATATGACCGGATATTCTGTATTGTTTCTATTTATTATCTCTTTTTATGCTACGATCACTTTTTTCCGGTTATTTTCGTCCAGCCGAAGAATTTTTCACTTCTGTATGGGGTGTGCTGCTGTATTTATTTCCATCATTGGAATATCCGGCTACCTGGCACACTTTTTCCCGGTACTGGATCCGGAGTTTATCAACGACTGGTCCACCGTCATTTCCATTTCATTTTTATTGTCGGCAGCTGCAGCATTGATCCGTGACTTGAAACCGGTATTTTCCCGATTTCCGCGTTTATTTACTTTCCTGCCGCTCTTGCTCATCTTGTTCTATCCACTGATTATGGAGACGTTGATTCTCAAGATGTGGATCATAGCTCTATACCAGGGTAGTGCCATTATAATCGGACTTCTTGTTTACAGTTATAAGACGTACATAAATAGTCAATATGGTTTTATTTTAGTGGGTATGATCTTCTTTTTTATAACATTTGTCCTTTATTGGCTGCCACAATCCATTTTTTCACTGCCGCAGTATATCTGGGTACTGATGACTGCTTGTGGCATCCTGATCATTACTGTGGGTTACAGCACCATCTACTATAACATAGAGCAGAATGTCCGGGAATCAGTGGCCCAGGAAGACCATGAATGGTTTATCTGATGATATTTGCTTCTGCTGAAACAGGCATGCGCATCGGTCTCGTAATAAATATACCTGAACATCGGTTCAGACAAAACCTTCAGGGCAACGGGTATATTTCTTGATGTATGTGGTCGTTGACGGAGGGAGGGACCGACAGAAACACACTATAATTATTTAAGAACAGATCAAAGATTATCGACTGACCATGACTTTACATAATATATATTATGCGACATTTAGTTATTGGCGTCGGATATTGCGCTCATACCGATGTTT
>SLOL01000092.1 GCA_007132495.1 Balneolales bacterium | reverse complement strand
GTAACCTGGATTCTCCCGAATTTGACGGACATGAGGCAGTTGATTTTATTATTGAACAGGCCCTCAGGGAGCGGGACCAGGAACTTATAATTATCCCGGTTGGCAAATTGACCAATATCGCACTTGCACTGAAAAAGGAACCCGCCATAGCCGAAAACATTAGAATAGTCTGGCTTGGGTCGAACTATCCAAGACCGGGAGAGCATAACCAGGATTGGGATATCCCCTCAATGAATTATATTCTTGATATTGATGTACCGTTTGAAATGGTAACAGTACGCTATGGCGAACCCACCGGCACAACTGCAGTGCAAGTTACGCAGGCACAGATCCTGCACAGGATGCCGGGCAAGGGTCCGCGTATCTCCGAACCTGTAATCGGCCGTCATGATGGCGAGTTCTATACATGGGGTGATTATTCGGCTAACCTGTTTGAGTATTATAATATGGATGGGGATCCTCCAGCCAGGCCACTTTTTGACCAGGCTGCCGTGGCAATAGTGAAGAATCCTGACTGGGCAGAAAGCTACGAGCACCCTGCACCCATTTTCACTGGCGGTGAATGGGTGAAAGGCCGGATAACGAAAGGAAGATTATCATCTGGGAGTGGTTTGATATTTACGGGATCATAAACGATTTCTTTGTAACAATGGAAAATTATGTAATTGCAGAAAGACCTTGAAATATTAACTGAATTTTATTTTGACTTGATCTGATTATTGGTTTATGAATTATTGCCAGTAAAAGCCCTGGGAGACATTTTATTTGCATACAACCATCAAGTCGACTGCTTTATTTCCATGTTGAATATTGGCATGACTTTTCTGGCAGTCAAAATTCCTTTATGCTCTATAAGGGTGCAATATTCATAAATCACCAACTGAAAGGGCAACAGTTATAAAAAAAGGTGCATCGAAAACCGAGATTCGCGAAAGTATTCGCAAGGCGGTGCAAAAAAGTCCGTCTAAACAGATTTCACTGCTCGCAGGTACGCTGAAAGCTCGAGTAAATCCTATAGAGTATCAGAAAAAGATCCGCGATGAATGGAAGTAAGTTTCTGGTTGATACGAACATCGTGCTTTACTTTTTGCAGGTAAATGATGAAATAGCCCGTTTTTTCTCAGATTATGATTTGGCGGTATTCTTTAAAACTGAATTAGAGTTATTATCCTTCGGTCAGTTTGGACCGGAACAACCAGGGCAGATTTCCCCGGAGGATGATCAAGTAATCCGGCCTTTTTTGTAGTATGTTCGAATAATTGACATCACCCCGGAAATAAAGACTCAATCACATGGAATCTGTTCCGGAACTGCATCAGCGCTGGCTTGTAATGGTTCCGGAAGGCAGTGCGAAAGAAGAGGGAATCATAGCTGGAAGGCCGGCTTTGGCTGACAAAGCGGAGCTGTGAGGTGCTGCGGGAAAAAACGCCCTTTCTGTTTAATCAATTTCACGTTCCTTAATTATTTTCTGCGTTCTATAACGTATAACTTAAGCTAATAACAATGAAAACCCTTTTCCTTTCTCTTTTTGCTATTATTCTCTTCACAACAGCCTGCAAGCGGTCTCAGGAAAGTGAAGAAATTAACTATACCGGGAATCCTCTTTTCGACGGATGGTATGCGGATCCTGCTTCACGAGTTTATGGTGACACGTATTGGATATTTCCAACGTATTCGGACTACTATCATGAGCAGGTCTATTTCGATGCATTTTCTTCACCTGACCTGGTGAACTGGACCAAACATGAACGCATCATTGATACATTGGAAGTACAGTGGGCCGACAGTGCCATGTGGGCACCGGCATCCATAAAGAAAGATGAAAAATATTATTTCTTTTTTGCAGCCAATGATGTGCATGAAGGCGAGGTTGGCGGAATAGGTGTGGCTGTGTCAGACCGTCCGGAGGGACCTTACAAAGATCTTCTGGGAGAACCTTTGATTAATGAAATTATTAACGGAGCTCAGCCTATTGACCAATACGTATTCAAAGATACAGACGGCACATACTATATGTATTACGGGGGCTGGGGACATTGTAATGTAGTAAAGCTGAATGATGACTTTACGGGGCTGGTCCCTTTTGAGGATGGAACGGTTTACAAAGAGATAACTCCGGAGGAATATGTTGAAGGGCCCTTTATGTTCATAAGGGATGGGAAATATTATTTTATGTGGTCGGAAGGTGGTTGGACCGGTCCCGACTACAGAGTAGCTTATGCCATATCAGACAATCCCCTGGGGCCATTTGAGAGAGAAGGGATCATACTTCAGCAAGATCCTGATGTGGCCCGGGGTGCAGGGCATCACTCCGTGCTTCAGATACCGGGAGAGGATGAGTATTACATTGTTTATCACAGAAGACCACTGGATGAAACCCACCGTAACCACCGTGTAGTATGCATTGAAAAACTTGAATTTGAGCAAGATGGAAGAATTAAGCCTGTTCAGATCGGTTTCCAGGGTGTGCCTGCAAGACCCCTTGCAGAGTGATGATTAATGGATAACACACAATCTCATGCAGCTGTAACCCGCTTATAACTCGCCGTCTGAAAGCCGACTGTGCGCGTAGTCCACAGCCCGGGCAGTGATTGCCATATAGGTTATGCTGGGATTTTGAGTTCCGGCACTGGTCATGCAGGAGCCGTCGGTAACAAAAACATTTGGTACCTCGTGCATCTGATTCCAGCGGTTCAGTACACTGGTTTCCGGGTTATGTCCCATCCGGGCGGTGCCCATTTCGTGGATGGCGGCACCCACGGCAGTAGCTTCGTTTGTTGCAACAATATCTATGCAACCGGCAGCTTCCAGCATTTCCACAGCACATTGTACCCCATGCTCGCGAAGTTTCTCCTCATTTTCACGCAATCGAGCATCAAAGGTAATGACAGGAATACCGTATTGATCTGTTTTGTTAAAATTGAGGTACATGCGGTTTTCATGATAGGGAAGTAATTCCCCAAAACAAGTCATTCCGATATGCCAGGCGCCCGGCTGAAAAACTATATCCTTGAGATCTTCACCGATCACCCCTTCCGGGAAATGGTCGATACGGTGTGCCGACCCCTGATAGCCGAAACCACGGAGATAGTCGTCTCTTTGGGATTCACCGTCGATATTGGTAAACCTGGGGATGTAAAATCCGACCGGTTTGCGGCCGGAGTAATAGGAGTCCTCAAGCCTGGGCAATATGCCTGATGCCCCCATCCCGTAATGATGATCCATCATATTGTGACCCAGTTCGCCACTCTTGTTACCCAGACCATGAGGGAAGGACTCTGATCGACTATTCAACAAAATGGCTGTGGTACCGACGGTGCCGGCATTGCAAAAAATGATTCGTGCCGTTATCTCCGTCTCTTCCCTGGTTTCCGCATCGATCAGATGGACGCCGGAGGCTCGACCGCTGTCCGTATCATACAAAATTTCTTTTACAATACTGTGCGGTCGAATCGTCAGGTTGCCCGTTTCTTCGGCTACCGGCAGGGTTGCCGACTGGCTGCTGAAGTATGCGCCGTAAGGACAGCCGCGCCAGCAGCGGTCACGCGCAAGACACTGCCCGCGATGCCCCTTGTGAATCTCCGGGTCATATTCGGTCAGATTGGCCACACGTCCGGGTGTGACCACACGTTCGGGGTACTTTCGGGCTACAGACTCACGTAAATGCTGTTCGGCACAGTTCAGGGGAAAAGGCTTCAGGAATTTTCCGTCCGGAACCTGTTTCAGACCCTCTGCCTGACCACTGATACCTACAAATGTCTCCACATAATCATACCAGGGCGCTATATCCGCATATCGAATCGGCCAGTCGATGGCGATCCCTTCTTTTTTATTGGCTTCAAAATCGATATCGCTGAGACGGTAGCAATGGCGTCCCCACATGATCGAACGACCACCCACATGATGTCCGCGAATCCAGTCAAACCGCGTATCTTCGTCATACGGGTATTCATCGTCCTTGTTGACCCAGTGTTTGTTATCCTGTCTTACCCACCATGAAAGACGGTTTTGCTTATAATAGTGTTTATCAATCTCATCTCTGGGAACTCTGTTTTGATAAGGCAGATCCCATATATCCTTATCTGCACCAGGATACTCTCCGTGGCGTACCATCCGTCCGCGTTCCAGCACCAGGGTTTTATACCCTTTTTTACACAACTCCATCGCTGCGTAACCGCCACTGATGCCTGATCCGATAACGATTGCGTCAAATTCTGATCGACTGGATTGGTTCATGGTATTCATCGTATTGCCCAAGCTTTGTTATCGACATCATCAACGGAAATACAGGGGCCGTAATGGATCGGTACCGGCAGGTAGTTCAGATGCTCCCTGCCAATTTCTTCCGTGGTCAGGTAATAGGCAATCACCTGCTGTTTCAACTCCACATAGGCCTCCCGGGCATTTTCTGTTTCACTGTTGCGACCAAGTTCCAAACCCCGCAGCAGTTCAACTCTTTCCGGCTGGTCCAGATTGTCGAAGTTATGACCGGAGAGATATATTTCGAGATCCGTCCACCCGGTTCTGAACTCATTTTTAAAATCGTTGTCAAATACCAGGCCAATCATGGTGTCAATGGTTTGATGAACACCTACGTCGGTAGCCGAAGGACTATCGGTTCGCGGCAAGATGGTATCGGCCAGCTGCGCCACAAGTTTAAATTGATGAGCATCAAAAAAATGCAGTTCGGAATCTACTGCACCGGGCCTTGAGCATCCTGATAAAAACGCAGAAGCAAAAGAACCGGATACGGCGCTGCCCGTTAACAATGCCGCATACTTAAGCATATCACGTCTGTTCATAGTAATCTCATGTTATCTTACACCCTGACAATTCTCTGCTGAATTGGAGAACATATACGTAATTGAAAATGATGGAATATAACACGAAGTGCTCATTAAACAAACGTTTAGCAAATTATATTTAGAATAATTGTGCATGAATGCGGCAGAAAAACCGGACAATATCAGTTTTGAGCCGCCGGAAGATTTTAGAAATGCATTGAATCAAAATGAGAAAGCGAAAGAATTTTTCGGGCAGCTTGCACCGACCTATCAAAAGCAGTTCATTGGTTGGATAACCGTTGCCAAACGTCAGGAGACGAAAGAGGAACGCCTCCGGGAGTCTGTTCAACTTCTGGAAAAAGGTGAAAAACTCGGTTTACGATAAATCAGTTGTGATGTTTTGAACTCCGAACAGTTTCGAAAAAACCAAAATGAGAGATTATGAACAATACACGCCGTGATTTTCTTAAAAAAAGTGCTTCTTTAGCTGCATTGTCGGCAATTGGTGGTCAACCCGTCCAAGCCCTTTCGGATCGTCCTGCTATTATCCAAGACCCTGAATGTGAATGGATGAAACTGTCTTTCGCCTATTTTTACGGTGGTGTGAGGGGGCGCCCCGAAAGGGTGAAACTGGCAAAAATGATGGGGGTATTGGGTGGTGTTGGTGGCGGAGGTAGTGATCTTGCCGAAACCCGGAAATCCTATGATGATGCTGGGCTGGATTGGACGGTACTGGAAGGGGTTAATCTTACCAGGGCCCAACTGGGTGTTGAGGGTCGCGATGAGGATATTGATCGTTTTATTTCGCTAATTAAAGCTTGTGCCGAGGTCGGGCAGGACATTATTTGTTATAACTGGATGCCCGCTGTCAGCTGGTCCCGGACAGACGATGCACGACCGGATCGTGGAGGTTCACTGGTCACCGCCTTTCATATGGAAAACGCCGACCCGGAGCCCACTCCGTATGGTACAGCATTCACCCATGATGATTTGTGGGATAACTTTGCGTATTTCCTGAATGCGGTGGTACCGGTCGCCGAAGAGTATGGCGTCAAGCTGGCTCTGCACCCGGATGATCCACCGGTGGACTATTTACGAGGCATTCCCCGCATTATCACATCGGTAGAAGCGCTTCAGCGCGTAACACAATTATACCCCAGCCCTTACAATGGCCTTACTTTTTGCCAGGGCAGCATAGCCAGTCAGGGCAAAGATGTCGATATACCTGCTGCCATTCGCTGGTTCGGGGAACGGGGACTCATCCATTTCGTTCATTTCAGGGATGTCCGGGGAACTCCCGACAACTTTGTAGAATCCTGGCATGACGACGGGCAAAACGACATGTATGAAGCAATGAAAACGTATTATGAAGTCGGCTTCAGAGGTCCGATACGGCCCGATCACGTGCCCACCATTACCGGCTATGAAGAGAATCGTTTCCCCGGTTACAACGATCTGGGTGGACTTTTTGCATTTGGATACATCAAAGGTCTGATGGAGTCGGTTGCGAAACAGCATGGATAATCGAAAACGGTTTCATCATCAGATCCGGCAGCTCCCGAATCAGTTCGTATCCGTTCCAGCCCTCCTGTTCCATATCCACGTAACCTGAATCCAGCAGTACGATATGTAATTTATTAAAGTTCTTGTATTTTAATGAATATCCGGAATATCAATCATAAACCAGTAACCCCTTTATATGAGTATTATTGAGTTTGTCTTTTTGCTGGTCATAGCCGGTATTTGCGGTTCAATAGGCCAGGCTATCTCGGGTTTCAGTCGCGGCGGTTGTTTGCTCTCCATTGTAATCGGTTTTATTGGAGCACTGATCGGAATGGGCCTTGCCGACTTCTTTAATCTGCCTGATTTCCTGAATATACGTACCGGAAATATCACTTTTCCTGTACTATGGTCCATCATTGGCGCATCCCTGTTTGTCGCTATTGTAGGTTTAATGACCCGAAGACGCTGAATCTCAGAAGACCAAAAGTCCACAATGAAAGCCGTAACGATTCCGAAAGCAGGCAAACCTGAAGTTCTTGAAATCCGCAACTACCCGGACCCTCGTCCCCGGTCCCGTGAAGTTTCCATCAAGGTAGCCGCTGCCGGTGTCAACTTTGCCGATATCCAGGCTCGGATGGGCCTTTATCCGGACGCGCCCGGGCCTCCGTTAGTGGTTGGTTACGAGGTGGCCGGCGAAATTCTGGAGGTGGGTGGAATAGACAGAACCCAAATGCAGGAAGCTGAAAGCAACGATACTGCAGACGGAAAATCAGCGGCCGGCGATGTTACAGGAAAATCTGCGGCCAGGGACGTTTCAGGCAAAACTGCCGGGAGCGGAGAATCAGCACCCAATGATGCTTCGGCAAAGGCATCCAACCGTTTCTCTCCCGGAGACCGTGTCCTGGCACTAACCCGGTTCAATGGTTATTCCGAAACGGTTGTGGTACCACAGGATCAGGTCTTTCCGGTTCCCGATAACCTTTCGCTGGCCGAGGCTGCCGCCATTCCGGTCAATTATCTCACCGCATGGCAGCTGACCGAGATGGGTGGATTGAAAAACGGTGACACGCTGCTGATCCATAATGCCGGCGGTGGAGTCGGACTTGCAGCCCTGGACCTGGCCCGACGTCGGGGAGCGCGGACAATCGGCACGGCTTCTGCCGGAAAACATGAACGTCTGATTGAGCGCGGACTGGATATCGCCATCGACTACCGAACCGAAAACTGGGTAGAGCGGGTTCTCGAACACACCAACGGAAAGGGTGCCGACCTGATATTCGACCCGATCGGAGGTTCGAACTGGAAAAAAAGTATCAGAGCACTGCGACCGACGGGCAGGCTAGGTATGTACGGAGTTTCGGAAGTTACACGGTCATTTTTCCCGGGTTCATTGAAATTTCTGTCCGTCCTGGGACGCATGCCGTTCTACACACCGGTACAGCTGATGAACCAGAACAAAGGGGTGTACGGGGTAAATATCGGCCGGCTCTGGAACGAAAAACAGAAAGTGATGCAGTGGGCGCTGGCGATCCTGGAGGGAGCCAAAGAGGGCTGGATCAGGCCTCATGTGGATGCCGTTTTCACTTTTGAACAAGCGGCCGAAGCCCATCGCTACATTGAGGAGCGCCGGAACTTCGGTAAAGTCCTGCTGACACCCGGCAAATTATCGGATAGCGGCTGATTTATCCAGGATGAATAATTTTCTATAACAGGCTACCTTTTTTTTCGAAATCGGATGCTATACTAGCCTGCCGATATTCAAGCAAATTATTTTATTAATGTTCCCAAAGGAGGAAAAGTATGTTGGAGCAGATCGACAAGGAAGAAGACCGCCTGATTCCGGTCGAAGATGCCATCGACTTTGTGCGCCGAGAACTGGTGCCGCACTTCCCTCCGCAACCGGCCGAAACCTGGAAAACATACTTGACTGATTGGCTGCAGAATTTCCTGCACAAAAAATGCTTCCAACAGAACTCATAATGGTCTATTTTATCTTGAGTACCTTTCCAACAGAAAAACCTGTAATCTTTTTATGGTTGTACTGATACTGGGGGGCAATTCGGAAATTGGTATTGCCGCCGCCGAACAATTTGCAAATAATGAAAGGGCCGAAATCATTCTGGCATCCCGGAATATGGAGGAGGCTGATAACAAAGCCGAAGAACTGTCCCGTAAATATAAAATCCCTGTCCATACGGCCGCATTTGACGCCCGTGATTACGATTCACACCAGGGGTTTTATGACGAGCTGGATCCGCGTCCGGATGTGGTCATTCAGGCCTTTGGAATTCTGAATAATCAAAAAGAGTGTCAGAAGGATTTTCAAAAAGCCCGCCAGATGCTGGAGGCCAATCTGGTTGGAGCAGTCAGCATTCTTGAAATCATCGCCGCCGATTTCGAAGAGAAAGGCGAAGGAACCATTATCGGACTCAGTTCGGTCGCCGGCGAACGCGGGCGGCAGAGCAGCTATATTTATGCCGCCTCAAAAGCGGGACTTACGGTGTACCTTGACGGGTTGCGTCACCGGCTGTATCCGTCAGGGGCACAAGTGATCACCGTATTGCCGGGATTTGTTCCCACCAAGATGGTCGCCGGACGCACTTCCAAGTTCGGAGAAACTCCCCTGCCGATCGCCGGGCGGGATATTTACAAGGCCTGGAAAAAAGGGCGACACAAAATCTACACCGGCTCAAAAATGCGGTGGATCATGGCCGCCATCCGAAACATCCCGGAATCGCGTATGTTGAAAATGCGGGATCTTTAGACCGGGACCGTTGAATTTTGCAATGACCGACTTCCCGGGTGGCAAGGCTTTTTAATGGCGTAAAATCCCGTTACATTGCATTATTCAAATATTGCCTCTGTGTGACCGGCATGCCGGCCATGGATGCATTTGTCCTTTATCCGATATCATACGTTAGCCCGAAAAGTTATGACCACACTGATCATCATCATCGTCCTGCTCGTCCTGGTCATCGGTACGTCCGTCGCTATTTACAACCGGCTTGTGGCTTACCGCAACCGGTTTAAAAATGCGTTTGCCCAGATTGACGTGCAGCTGAAACGACGTTACGACCTGATCCCCAACCTGGTAGAAACGGCCAAAGGGTATATGAAGCACGAACGAACAACTCTGGAGGCGGTCATCCAGGCCCGCAACCAGGCCCAACAGGCAGAGCAGCAGGCTGCACAGGGACCGGGAGATCCGGAGTCGATGAAGAAGCTGGCCGGCGCCGAACAGTCGCTGAGCGGTGCACTCGGACGCATGTTCGCCCTGTCGGAGAGCTATCCGGACCTGAAGGCAAACCAGAACATGATGCAGCTATCTGAAGAGCTCTCCTCTACGGAAAACAAGATCGCTTTCGCGCGGCAGTCGTTCAACGATGCCGTGATGAAATACAACACGGCCAGGGAAAAATTTCCCAACATCATGTTTGCCAATATGTTCGGCTTCAATGAAGCCCAGCTTTTTGAAATTGAGACGGCCGAAGAGCGGAAAGCGCCGGATGTCTCCTTCTGAGTTGCTGCATGTATTCCTGCAAGCTGATTCGCATATTCTGTATTACTTCGCTCAAACTACAGTAACGGGCTGACAACTATGGACTTTTTTGAAGCACAGGACCGCGCCCGACGCACAACGTGGAAGCTTGTTGCCCTTTATGCCATTGCGGTAATTCTGATCATCGCTTCGGTCTATCTGGTGGCTCTGGCACTGTTCGGCTATGCGGGCCAGGCCCCTCCCGGAGCTTCCCTGGCCGACCAGCTCTGGCAACCCGAGCTGCTTACAACTGTATCCATTGCCCTGGTTGTAATTATACTTATAGGCACGCTCTTCAGAGTCGCCCAGCTTAGAAAGGGGGGATCGGCTGTCGCAGAAATGCTGGGCGGACGAAAACTGGAGCCTTCCACCCGGGATCCCAAAGAGCGCCGACTGATGAATGTAGTGGAAGAGATGTCCATTGCCTCCGGAATCACGGTGCCTGATGTCTATGTACTTGACAACGAAGAGAATATCAATGCCTTTGCCGCCGGTTTCGGCACCAATGACGCAGCGATCGGCGTAACCCGCGGAACGCTGGACAAACTCAACCGCGACGAACTTCAGGGAGTGATTGCCCATGAATTCAGTCACATCTTCAATGGTGATATGAGGTTGAATATACGACTGATCGGCATCCTTAACGGAATTCTGCTGCTGCATCTGATGGGAATGATCCTGATGCGCACAGCCGCCTTTTCCCGCATCGGCGGACGCGGCGGTGGTCGCGGCGGCGGGGCGCAGGCAACGTTAGCTCTCATGCTGTTCGGTGTGGCCCTGCTGATCATCGGCTACATCGGCATGCTCTTCGGCCGCATGATCCAGGCGGCAATATCGCGACAACGTGAATACCTTGCCGATGCTGCAGCCGTGCAATACACACGCAACCCCGACGGCATTGCCGGAGCCTTGCGAAAAATCGGTCAAACGAAGGAGGGCGGCAAGATTAATGACGGCCACTCCATGGAGATGAGCCACCTCTTTTTTGCCAGCAGCTTTCACTCGGCACTTGATCGCCTGTTTGCAACCCATCCCCCGATTGAAAAACGGATCCGTGCCATCGATCCGGCATACGACCAGGAAGATCAGAAGAAAAAAGCACGCCTTAAAAAACGGTTGGAGAAAGACCGGATTGCCGGGATGGAGGCTGCTGCCGACCGGGCCAAAGGCGCAGGAAGTGCCGCCGGAGCCGGTGGTATCGGCCAGGCGATGGGTGGCATTGGGGAATCGCATCCCGCTTTGCGTCCGGAGGTTATCCTTGCGGCTATCGGCACCGTGGGCGGCGACCAGATCGATCGGGCCGGCAAGCTCCTGGAAAACATCCCGGTGAAGCTTAAAGAGGCTGCCCGAGAACCATTCGAAGCAGAAGCGCTGGTCGTGGCACTATTGCTGTCCGGTCGCGAACCGGCTGCGGAGACGGTACCCGATTGGTTCCAGGACCGGGCGGGGCAGCAGCTGGCAAATGCGGCACAGGGTTTCCTTCAGAAACTGAAGCAGGGTGATCGTGAATGGTTCCTGCCATTGGCGGAGCTGGCCCTGCCGACATTGCGACAGATGAGCGATGAGCAGTATCGTACATTCCGTGAAACGATTGAACAGCTGATCCGGGATGATGAGTCGGTCAGTTTGTTTGAATTTGCCCTTGAAAAGATGATGGTACGACAGCTTGACACAGCCTTTTCAAATGAAAAAGAGCCCCGAATACGTCACCACCACTTCAAGACATTGGGTCAGGAGCTCTCCATACTGCTATCGGCAATGGCGCACGAATCCGAAAGTGATTCCCGGGACGCGTGGCATGCCGGACTGGAGCCGGTCCGAAAGCTGCTTCCCGGGGATGTCTCCTTACTGGAGCCCGAAGAATGCACGCCCGACAAGCTCGACAAAGCACTCCAGGAGATTGCCGCTTCCGCCAATCCCGTTAAAAAATATGTTTTATCAGCTCTGGTTCACTGCTCAACCTCCGACGACCGGATAAGTATTCGTGAACGGGAGCTGTTGCGTGCCGTCTCTGAAGCCATAGACTGCCCGATTCCCCTCGGCGTGCTGTGACGCCGGTGTACAGTAACGTTACTGTAACGCCGGCATGCTGTAATGCATCCCGCAGAATCGACAATCCTATATTCCGGTCTCCATTCTTTGTGCGATTTCATCCAGACGTTCATTGATCCGCTCTGCAGGCCACCATTCGCCACGTACCATAACTCCGGCTTGATCCCGGACATTGCCGATATCCTGCAGCGGGTTATCCTCCAACAGAATTAAGTCAGCCCGGCGCCCTTCTTCAATGGTGCCGAATTCATCCGGCATTTCAACATAAATTGCCGGATTCCGGGTACCCGTTTCCAGCACCTCAAAGGGGGTCAGTCCGGCGGTCACCATCATCTCCATTTCATGGTGGATGGAAAAGCCGGGAACATTGAAGAATTGGGGTGCATCCGAGCCGAGAGCAATCCAGGCGCCGCCGTTATACAGCTCACGGGTCAGCATTAGACGAATTTCGACAAGTCGCTGTGCAGCATCGGGTTGAAAATCGTCTCTTGCCTGAAAACTGTGTTTTGCCTCGACCCATCCTTCCAGAACATCGGGGGGCATATAGCGCATCTCCGGCCACTCTATCATTTCCTCGGGGGATTCAGGCGTGGCGAGATGCTCTACAAGGGTCAGCGTTGGCACATTCCAGACGCCCGCTTCAATAGTCTGTTCCACAGCTCCCGAGATACGGTCTTCATTGACGAGATCCACCATGCCACTACCAAAAAATCCCGATTCCCGTTCATCAGCTTCAGGATGCTCCGCCGCCAGAAACTCCACGTAACGGTCCAGGTGATCAATGGAGGCCTGTCCCGCTTCAAGTGCACTTAAAAGGTCGACGTCCTCCGGTATATGTCCGGCAAAGGGCAATCCTGTTTCATGAGATGCTTCTGCAACGGCCTGATAAATATCAAAAGGCACACTCCCCATTTTCATATGGTCGTATCCCTCCTCCTGAAATTCACGCACTATCTCATAGGCATCGTCAGGTTCGGGGATGATGTTCCGGCTAAGCCAGGGTGTAGCCGCAAAAATGGTGGGCCCATCCAGTTCGTTATTCTCCAGTCGCTCCCTCAGCTCCAGGTGGTAGGGATGGCCGGCCATATTACGTACGGTGGTCACACCATTCGATATATAGAGGAAAAGTACATCTTCGGCATATTGCGGATTATCTGAACCGGGGATATGTCCATGCATCTCGGCCAAACCGGGCATAAGGTACCGTCCTGTCCCGTCAATGAGATGTGCCCCGTCGGGAAGTACGGCCTGATCAGCCGGTACAACCGACTCTATCCTGCCGTCGCGGACAATGACCGTATGATTTTCATAAACCGACTCCGAATCCATGGGTAGAACATTTACATCTGTAATGGCATACAGACCGGGAACCTGGTCTATCTTCTCCTGACAACCGGTCGTAACCGTGATCAGCAGGATGACCACCAGCAACAGTGGTGAATATGCATTTATCATTCCAACACCACTCATAAAATCCGGATAGAAACTGGAAGAAGTTCGCTGTTTCATCTGTTTATAATTTTTGTTTCAAGCGGTCACATGAACCGAAGGTCACGAAGTGAAATGACATGACCGTATTTAATCATACGCCTGTGTGACCGGGCGGATGCCCGGTCATGGGCATTTCATTGTCTCTACCTCCCTGACATTTAATGTGTTGTTTAATTTATATTTATGCCCTGTAACTATCAAGCTTTATCGACGAAAACTTATACCATCCCGATCGTGCAATTAATGATAATCAGATCCGTCAAAGTAAGTGAATCCGCGTTTAACTTATCCGGAATTACCGGATCTGCTCCGGATTTCGTGCCCGGATTTGCGGTTCGCCTTCATGCGTTTCAATGCGCCCGGTAACACATATCGAGCGGCCTTCATACTGTTCATCGGGAGGAATTCTCCAGCGAAAACGGTCCTCTCCCCAGATTATAACCGTAAAAGGTTGCTCCGGATGCGGCCGGCCGAGATTCAGAAAGGTGGGCTCGCCTCCGATTGAGGGGATATAATCCGCCGATTCCACGGTGCCGCATACCTCTGCCACCACGCCGATATGCTCAGCGGCTTCAAAGGGAGTTATCCGGACCTCCGGATCCTGTAGTGATGGTTCCGGCTGATAAACCCTGGAGAGGATCAGTCCCGCAACCATTATCACGGCGATGAACGGCATTCCCCATGTAATCCACTTCCGAAATTTCCTCATTTTGAATTGATGGGTCTATGGATTTTGAATTGATGTGATCCGGGGGTGGTCCAACACTAAATAAATTTTTTCATCTTCTCCAGCCCGGTTTTCGCTACTTGCAGGGCATCCTGTTCCCAGTATGACCGGTTGAACAGTTCAAGTGACAGATATTTCATACCTCCCATGGCCTTCAGGTCCGCAAAAATCGTTTCCAAAGGAGCGTGGCCGTCGCCCGGATAAACTCTGTCGGCATCGGTCAGTTTTTCTGCCGGAGTATTACCGGGATAGTCGTTCATGTGAAAGATCTCGATAGAGTGCCCCTGAAGCATCTTCAAACTTTCAAAACCCGAACCGCCCCGATACATATGATACACATCAGGCAGCAGGCGCACATCCGGATCATCTGCCACGGCGGCCATCATCATGATTTGCCCCATATGGTACAGAACTTCCGATGAACCCCAGAACTCCAACTGAGGCATCACCCCTGTTTGGCGACCCAGTTCAATCAGACGCCGGTATTTTTCACCGGCCCGGAAAAGATCTATCCCGGGATCATTAAAATCACCGGCAGGTGGTGCCGCAATCCGGGTGCAACCGATGGAGGCCATCATTTCCATCTCTTCCTTCATCTGCATGAGCCCGTTGTTGCTTATGTTTTCATCATCGGACATCCATGGGGCAAACCCGATGGCATTAGCCACTTCCAGTCCGGTATCCCTGATATAGCGGGAAAGTCCTGATAGTGAATGGCCCTCGTTTACATAATGCTTTACATTATCCACCCACAGTTCAAGGCTGTCATAACCGGCACGAGCAGCGATATCAATATTATTTTTCAAACCAAGCTGCTGGCCGCGTATGGTACTGGTATTCAGGCAAAACCTGAATTGTGAGGCGGTTGCCGGCGACGCACCATCTCCTATCCGGGGAAACATCAAAGCGGTGGCAGCCAGGCCGAGAGACTGCAAACTTTCTCTTCTATTCATGATTAAGTTTTTCGTTAAATATTCAGATTTCGGGCAGGGTCCAGGGAGCTCTGTATTCCGGGGTAACCAACTGATTGGCTGCCTCGCTGTTGGTGAAGCGCATGTTGGTATCGTCCCATTCAAGCAGTGGCTCTCCCACTCTTCCGGCAATATTCGCTGTATGGGTGTGCACTGCGGCAGCGTATCCCATTTCGGGTGTACACAGAGGGGTCTCCCGGGTTTTTATACAATCCAGAAAATTCCTTACGTGAGGACCATGCGACTCGCCGGCGTCACTCATTGTCCGGGCTTCGGTTTTATAATCATTGATGCTGTTATCATATTCAGGATGCAACTCGTATCCGGCCCGATCAACCACAATCGTCCCTTTATCACCGACAAATGCCAACCCGTAAAGTTTCCCCCATGGACCTTCCTGCACTCCGGCCGTCATGTCATAATGGATGACATAATTTTTTTTCGGATAGATGACATTCATGGTATCGAAGGTATCCCGCATAGCTGTCTGTTCGGAGGTGTCGTCTGCATAGGTCATGACCCGTTGCGGTCCACCGGTCAAATCCTCCGGCCAAAGCGCCATATCAATAAGATGCACCCCCCAGTCGGAAAACAGGCCGCCCCCGTAATCCCAAAAATGTCTCCATGAACCGTGGAACCGTGCCTGGTTGAAAGGCCGTTCGGGAGCGGGCCCCAGCCAGAAATCGTAATCCACCCCGGCAGGAACAGGACCATCTTCGGCAGGAGTTGCGCCGATGCCGTAATTGAAGTTGGCCCAAATGTTCACCTGACGAAGTTTGCCGATTTCCCCATTTTTTATGATCTGAACAGATTCATGAAATGCGGGATTGCTGCGCTGCTGCTGACCTACCTGCACCACCCGTCCGTAGCGTTTGGCGGCCCGGACCATAATGTCACATTCGGCGATGGTGTTGGCCAGCGGTTTTTCCACAAAGATATCCTTGTCCGCCTGACAGGCATAGACAAAATTCAGACAGTGCCAGTGGTCGGGTGTACCGATGATGACGGCATCGATGTCGCGTTGTTCAAGTACTTCCCGGAAATCCCTGTATCTGCGAGGGGTTTGCCCGTATGCCTCTTCCACATCCCGCGCACGGTCATTGAGGACGTTTTCATCCACATCACACAGGGCGGTACAGTTAACATCATCGTTGTTGAGATGATGCCTCAGGATATTAAAACCGTGGTTGCGGCATCCGATCAGGGCCACGTTGATCCGGTCACTGGGTGCCACTTTCGCTCCCCATACCGAAGATGGTAACACCGTAAACATACCGATACCGGCAGCCGATAACGAAGTTTTTTTAATGAATTTCCTGCGGTTTAAGTTCATATAATATATGATTTAGGGTTTGATTTTAGTTCCAACTCAAATTATTAATTCCAACTCATATCAGGAGTATATGTTCAAGAATTCAATTGAAAATTGCCGGATTGTAATTTTTAATCGATTTCGTTCATCTTGTACAGCAGAAATTTGTTACTCGTTTATCCCATTCCGGTGGCTCCTGACTCGTTAACTGGCTCCTGAACCCCCGATTTTTGACCCTATTCCCCCGTCAATCCTGATCGGCTGGCCGTTGAGAAACGAACCCTTTTCACCGGCGGCAAAGGCGACCATCTCACCGATCTCTTCGGGGGTCCCCATGCGTTGTACAAGATGCAGATCAATTGTTTCCTGCCGCACCCGTTCCGGATCTGGTGAATTTCGAAATGCTTTTTGGTTCAGCGGAGTATCTATTCCACCCGGACATATGGCAACGCTCCGGATGTCGGGTGCATAATCAACAGCGATGCTCCGGGTAAGACCGAGCAGTGCAGCTTTGGTAGTGGCATAGGCAGCCACCTTCTCCTGAACCGTAAAAGCCTGGACACTCGACATATTAATCACCACGCCTCCCTTTCCTTCCTGCATACAGGGAATGGCATGTTTGGCACAGAAAAAAGCACCTTTCAGATTTGCATTAATGATTTCATCCCAAAGCGCTTCAGACGTTTCGGTAACCGATGCATATTTCAAAATACCAGCATTATTCACCAGCACGTCAATCCTGCCATACTTGTCCATAATCTGCTTCATGGCTTGCTGCACCTGCTGTTCTTTTGAAATATCGCATTCCACAAAAAAACTTCCACGGCCAAGATTTTCGCACAACGTTTCTCCCAACCTGGTGTCGATATCCAGCACAACCACATTGGCGTTTTCACGATGAAAAACCCGTACACAACCCTCGCCTATACCGGTGGCACCGCCGGTTACTATAACTGTTTTATTTTTAAATGACATGGCATAATATTAGATAAAATATCGGGTATTGTATTTTTAAATCACACCTGCTCTTCAAAAGCATTAGATCAATTGAACTTTTTTCAAGGTAAATCAAAAAAAATGTGACTCAACCGGTTATGCACCCGGAAATGTGAAATCAATCCGGTCCGTACTCATCTGATTCAGGATGCAGTACCGGGTACCAGTCACCTCCAAGGTTCACAAGTGCCTGATCCATGGCGAAGCCGATAAACATGGGATATCCCCAGCTACTGTACCCTCTTGAGCCTCTGTCACCGCTGTATGCGAGCCTTGTTTCGCGAATCACATCCTCAATCGGTGCTACCCGGTCTCCCAGCTCACGCACACTGATGGCCGCCTGCAATGCGAGCCACTCCCGGTCATCCTGCAAATATTCCGCAAGAATGTCCAGCGGGTCGGAACAGTGGCCAAGAAAGCAAAGCGTTTCGGCCGCTGTGATTTGAACCACTTCAGAGTCATCCGACAGTGCATTCTGCAACGACTCCTGCGCCTTCCAGGCATCATGTTCCACCCGTTCACGCAGAGCAACAGCCGCCCAGAAACGGACCCCGCTATCCTCATCCTCCAGCATTTCTGTGAGCACCGAAACCGGTACCGACCGGTCTCCGACAAGTTCTGCCGCGGCTTTGATGCGAGGCAGGTCGTATTGGTCGGGATCCTGGACCATTTCATAGGGGGTAGAGTCCTTCCCCCGAATCATCATTTCCGCCTCCTGCAAAAAACCGGTGTCACGCGTTTCCAGAATCCACTCATCCAGCCGCATGCGCATCTGCTCCAGCACATAATGGTACTCCGGGTCATCGGCCAGGTTGTTCAGTTCCCAGGGATCGGCCTGAACATCAAACAGTTCTTCAGTTGGCCTCGGCCGGTACATCGCTTCGCCGTGTTTTGGCAGGCCCTCTTCGGCACGTACCCGATGGAGTTCTGCATAACTCCGCTTCTGGTTGCCGAAAATCCACGAATCTTGAATATATGGAAGGTGCGGCATATAATTGCGAACGTACATATACTTATTGGTCCGCACGGCCCGTGCCATATCATACACATCGTCGGCGCGATCCCGGTGGGCTATAAAATGTGTTCTGGGCTCTTCTTCATACGTGCCCAGAAACGGTACCCCTTCCATATAATCGGGGGCTTCGATGCCGGCAAGACTCAAAACCGTGGGTGCCAGATCAACAAATGAGACAAGCTGAACACTTTCGCTGCCGGGCGGCAAATCTGCCAGATGCCTGAATTTTGAAGGAATATGTACAATCAGTGCCACTTCAAGTCCGGTTGTATAAAGCCACCGCTTGTATCTCGGCAGGCCCGCGCCATGATCCGACCAGAAGAATACAATGGTATCTTCATGCAGACCGTCCGCTTCAAGCTGTTCAAGAATTTCCTGCGTTTGCAGATCGATCACTGAAACCTGATCATACAGTCGGGCCCAAAGCGTACGCATTTCTTCTGTATCAGGGAAATACGGTGGCAAAACAGCTTGATCCGGATCACGTCTCTCTTCCAGAGGCTCAAAACGCTCCTGATCATAATTATTTGTTCCTCCTTCGTGTGAATCCGTCAGGTTAAATACACTGAAAAAAGGTTGATCTTCTGAAGACCTGTTCCGCCAGTGTGCCCGGATACTTGACTCATCCCAACGTCCCGAAGGGTCAAAATTATAATCCGTTTTGCTGTTGTTGGAAGTGTAATACCCATATTCTCTTAAAACTTCCGGCAATGTTTTTATGAAATCGGGAATTTCGATATCCGAACGCAGGTTTTGTGTACCCAACGATGTAGCGTGCATACCGGTAATGATGGCTGATCGTGCCGGTGCGCAGATCGGTGAGGAGACAAACGCATTGTGGTAAACGATCCCTTCATCCGCCAGCCGGTCAATATTCGGGGTGTGAGCATATTCATCGCCGTAGGCTCCAATTTCCTGACCATGATCTTCCGTAGAAATCCATAAAATGTTTGGTCGTTCATCACCGGACTTGCTTTTTGCCGAAGCCACATTTTGAAACAGAAATGAAATTTTCGGCAACAGAAAAAAGAAGATGATCAGAAAAAAAGTAAATCGGATATATTTGATTTTCCAAATTGGAGTAATGGGGCATTTCATAGCAAAGCCGGTTATAAGTTATTGTTACATGATGCTGCGTTTTTTATTCTGTCAAACAGAAATCAGCAACCCGTTTACTGTCTCTGTACGGGAAGCGGCTCCGGTTCAAAATCCGAATCATTCACCCAGCCGGTCGGCATTTCTTCTCCATCCATAAATCTGTGGTAAAAATTCCGGGTCCGTTCATCAGTGTAGGGATAGGCATCAAAGATATAGCCCCTGCCGAACATCCGCGGATCCCCCTGCTCTTTCAGTTCACGGAACATCAATCCTTTCAACTCCTTTTTCAACTCGTCATACTCCGGATCGCCGGCCAGATTATGAATACAGCCCGGATCTTCAGATACATTATAGAGTTCCTCCTCAACGCGATGACCGAAATTCCATCTCCAGAAATGATACATTCCGGGGGTCTCCCGGTTGTCGAGAATAAAGGTCTTTGTCGGGCTGCCGTCGGTATTAAGGTATCCGGTCTCCGGGTTTCCGGCGGGCCAGCGTGAGGGTTCAAAATTGAGCAAATACAGCATGTCGTCTTTTACAATGCCACGGATCGGATAGCCCCAGTCATAGGGCCGGCCCACATCGTGGCGTTCTTTGCCAAGCAACACAAAATCCCGTTCGGGATTGACCTGACCACCACGATCCGAGTACAAAAGGTCCGACAGACTTCTTCCGACTGTGGGATGCATGCCCGTCTCCTCCCAGTCGAGGCCGGCAAGTTCGATAAATGTCGGGGCAAAATCGGCAAAGCTCACATAATCATCTACCACACGTCCGGGATGTTCGATTCCGTCCGGCCACATCACGGCAAGAGGCATGTGCGCTGATGTTTCATAGGCCTGGCCTTTCACTCTCGGAAACGGCATGCCGTTGTCCGATGTAACCACCACAATGGTATTGTCAAGCTCCCCTTCTTCCTCCAGCAGCCGGAGCATGCTTTGCAGGTGTCGGTCAAAATATTCAATTTCAAAGGCATAGTCGAGCATGTCGATACGCACTTCTTCGGAGTCAGGCCAGAAATCGGGAACCTCGTCAATGTCATCCAATGATTTTCCTCCGATCTCGATGCCCGAACGGTACTCATAGGATCGGTGCGGTTCATAGCCGCCATACCAGAACGCAAAAGGCTCGTCGGTTTCACGGCGGGCCAGGAACGTTTCAAAATTGGCGGCATAGTCAATAGTATTTATCCCTGTGGTCGGCGGATCCGTTCTGATCTCGTTATAGGGCTGCCCCGCCAGATGCCGGGGTTCTCCGGTTTCCGTTTCGGCGATTCCGGGAGCAAATCCCTTGCCGGTACTTCCGACATGATAACCGTGCTCCGAAAGCACTTCAGGGTATACCCTGAATTTTTGCGGAAAATAGGGCCAGTGATTGGCCGCCTCTTCCAGCTGCCAGGAGTTGCGGCCCGTCAGAATCATGGACCGGGAAGGAGCACATTTCGGGTTTGTAACATAAGCACGATTAAACAGTATCCCGTCATCGGCGACCCGGTCAAATGCCGGTGTTTGGATCCAATCTGCACCATACGCCCCCATGTGCGGGTATGAAATATCATCGGCAAGGGCAAAAAGGATATTGGGTCTTTGAGGTTGTTCTGATCCGGTGCGGGTCGTTTCGCTGTCACAACTTATTGATAAAACACATGCGAAAGCGGTTGACAAAACGATTCTTTCCTGCGGGTTTCTGCACATTGACATGGGTATATTATTTATGGTTTTCGGATACGGATCATTTCGTTTACACTATCACAACATGCAGCCTTCGGGGACCGTGCACCCCTTCCACACGGTCGAGTTCGATGTCAGAGGTAGCTGATGGACCGGAAATAAAAGTAACCGGGGCTCCCTCCTCTCTGATCACGGGCTCCAGTTCCCAGAATACCTCCGGCACAATACCTGTCACCTGTTCCCGTCGCACCACACAGATATGGAAATCGGGAATCAGTGTAAGGGCTCGGCGTCCCTGACCGAGGCCGGCATTCAGTACAATGGTACCGGTTTGAGCCACCGCCCGGAAACAGCCGGTAAGAACGGCATCACTGTTATCAAGCTCATCATGTGACAGCTGGTCCGGCTCATCGCTGAGGTATGTCAAGCCGCTTTCCGGTCCGGGGAGCCATTTTTCGTCCAACCCGGGTGGAATGACCAGTTTCTCTACTTTTTCGGCACTGCATATGTCCGCAACAGTCTGTGGCAGTTCCTGTTCCGATATCTCACTAACCCTTGCTTTATACTCCTCCACATGCCGGACAAACAATCGGACACGCTGCTGCTTATTCATTTCGCTATGGGTCCGGTAGCCGCGTTCTGTTTTCAGATTACGTGTATCTTCCCGGGCGGATTTCTTCCGGGCGCCCCATCCGGTTTGCTCGTCGCCCAGGGCGGCACGAATTCGCTGCAGGATCGCTTCTTTGGCTGTATTATTCATGACCGTGTCCTCCACCATTCACGAAATGTCTGTTCGGGAACCGGCCTGAGATCCCGCTTGTCGGTCCAGCCGGAAAGCATTCCCGGAAGTTTGGAGATCACCTCGTCATGCATAAACCATCGCTGCCCTTTCCGGGCCACTTTCTGCGCTCTTTCATACCGGCTGCGGCTCCGAAGGGTCCATGCCAGCAACTTCATACCCAACCGTTCGGGATTAACGCGACCACGAATCCCACCCCTGCTTTTATTATGCCGTACCACTCTGCCGCGCAAATGGACCAGTATTTCGGGAATATTGATCTTGACCGGACACACTTCGTAGCAGGCTCCGCACAGGCTGGAAGCGTAGGGAAGGGATGCCGCGCTTTTATCACTGAGACCGCGCAGCTGGGGGGTCAGTATGGCGCCGATGGGACCGGGATAGACGGAGTGATAGGCGTGACCGCCGGTGCGTTCATAGACCGGACAGACATTCAAACAGGCGCTGCAACGGATGCAGTGCAGTGTATCGCGTCCCGCCGGGTCGGCGAGCACCCGTGTGCGGCCGTTATCAAGCAGTACCAGGTGGAACTCCTGCGGGCCGTCCCCATCCGTGGTACCGGTCCAGAAGGTGTTGTAGGGATTCATCCGCTCAGCGGTAGAGGATCGGGGCAGCAGCTGCATAAATACTTCAAGATCCTGCCAGGTGGGGATGATTTTTTCGATACCCAGGACCGAGATAAGTGTCTGAGGCAGGGTGGTGCACATCCTTCCGTTCCCCTCCGACTCCACAACCGCCACCGTACCGGTCTCGGCAACGGCAAAATTGGATCCGCTGATCCCGATATTCGCACTCAGAAACTTCTTACGCAGATAGCGTCGTGCGGCTTCGGTCAGTTCGGCCGGATTGTCGGTCAAATCCGGCTTTCCCAGTTTTTCACGAAACAGATCACGAATCTCCGTCCGGTTTTTATGGATGGCAGGTACCAGGATGTGCGATGGTTCATCACCGGCCATCTGTACAATCAACTCCGCAAGATCGGTCTCCAGCGCCAGGATATCCTCCTTCTCCAGCGCCTTGTTGAGTCCGATTTCATCCGTGGTAAGCGACTTTACCTTCACTGCTTCCGTCTCACCCCGCTCTTTTATAAGATCGAGGATTATCCGGTTGGCTTCTGCGGCATCCCGGGCCCAGTGAACCACACCCCCTGCCCCGGTAACCGATTCCTCGAGCTGGAGCAGATAATGGTCCAGGTTCTGCATCACCTTCTGTTTGATCTGCCGGCCGGCTTCGCGCAGTTCTTCCCAGTCCGGCATCTCATCCACCACTCCCTGCCGTTTGTCCCGGATGGTACGGGTGGCATGCCCGAGATTGCCTCGCAGCTGGGTGTTTTCCAGAAACGATCTGGCTGTTTTTTCGAATGGGGGTTGGATGCCGGTTTGGGACGATGCCATAGATGGTCGCGGTATTAAGGGTTCGTGGAGCCAAAGTTCGCGGGGCCGGATGGCTCAGAACCGGTATATCCGGAACCGGGGTCCGTGGAACCGGCGTGTGAGGAACCGGAAATCCTGGAAGTGGAATTCGAGGAGCCGTTGTGTGAGGAACCGGATTCCGTGGAAGCCAGGATTTCGGCGAGATGCACCACTTTGATCTCTTCACGCTGCCGGCTCAGTGCCCCTCCGATATGCATCAGGCAGGAGTTATCGGCGGCCGTGCAGATTTCGGCGCCGGTTTCTTTGATCCGGGCTATCTTGTCGGTAAGCATGGCCATCGAGGTATCGGCGTTTTTAATGGCGAAGGTCCCGCCGAAGCCGCAGCACTCTTCCGCCCCCGGCAGCTCGACCAGATCAATACCTCTTACCTTTTTCAACAAGCGCTGCGGGGCATCTCCAACGCGCAGCATACGCAGAGAGTGGCAGGTGGGATGATAGGTGACCTTGTGCGGATAGTAAGCCCCCACATCCTCAACGCCAAGTTTATGGACCAGGAATTGGGAAAGCTCATAGACTCTGGGCAACAAATCATCCACGTCACGGATCAATTTTCGATCTCCCGAAAGGATAGCCAGTTTCGGGTAAAATTCGCGAATCATCCCGACACAAGATGCCGATGGTGCTACCACGGCTTCCGCATCCGAAAATATATCGACGAAATGTCTTGCCAGTGAAACGGTTTCTTCCTGATAACCGGTATTGTAGTGCATCTGCCCGCAGCAGGTCTGCTCCAGGGGGAAATCCACCTGATGTCCCAACCGTTCCAGCAGTTGCACCGTTGCTATTCCGGTCTCCGGATACAGTGTATCATTAAAGCAGGCTACGAAAAGCGAGATGTTCATGAATACCCTTCCAGATTGAGGTTGCCCAACGGCCGGTGGAGCTCCAGGCCCAGCAGGTTACGTACAAAAGAGGGATCACGGCCGGTGTCGTTTATCACCAGGGAGGCACCCAATGCTGAGGCGTTTGTTGAATCGGCAGTATAAATGGCTGTCCGTGGCAAAAAAGCGGCCAGTAACCCGGTGAAAAACTCGTTGCTGCTGAATCCACCGGTAATGATAATCCGCTCAAAATTTGTATTCGGACTTTTTTTGCCGTACCCCTCCTCCATCCTGTTCTTGCCATTCCCGGTCATTTCCTGTGAATCTACTTTTTTTCCGGATTCGTTCATATCCAAATCGCCGGAATTTGTCTTTTCCCTGTTTCCTGCAAGGTGCAGCGATTCTACCTGAAAGGCAACCAGATCCAGCATTAATTGATGGCACGCTTCCTCGTAGGAGTCGAAAACGGACAGATCCCAGGATGCTTCCATATCCGGTGAATGGAGCGCCGGAGAATACGCTTTTTCAAGCTTCAGTTTGCGTTTCGGATCATTTTCTTCAGCCAGCCGGCGAAACAGAGCGGGATCGGGGCGGCAGTCCATTTGATCCGGGTTTCTGCTAAAATATTCACCCATTTTGCGGATCTGATGGGCGTATTCGCTGCCGAGAAAGAGCCGGGAGGCCTTTACCGGTTTTCCGGAAATATTCATATAGAGCAGGCAATCTTTTTCCAGCTCTTCCCAGGTCAGTGACCGGTCTGCAAACGGATTCATGGCAATGTTCCAGGTGCCGGTGGAGAGCAGCATAAACGGGTCTTCGGCCGACAGTAAATAGGGTGTCAGGGAAGCCGAACTGTCATGAATGCCTGTGCCGGCTGCGATGGGCGTACCATCGTAGTCAATTTGGCGCGTGGTGGATACCGGCTTGATATCCGGAAGCAAACCGGTCAGTCCCTCCTCATGGATCCAGCGGTGATAATAGTCCTTGTGGAAGTCCCACATAGCGGTGTGACAACCGATACTGGTCATTTCGCTGGTCAGGCGACCGGTAAACAGATAACTCAGATACTGGGGGAAGTGCAGGCTGCAGGCGATTTCCCGGAATACTCCGGGTTTACAGTGCTTCAGCCAGTAGAGCTGCAAGCCGGAATTCAGCATGCCCAGAGGCGGTGAAGCGGTCTCCACACAGAACCGTTCGCGGCCGCCCCGGGTATCGTAAAACTGCTGAAGCAGCTCGTCGGGATAGGGCTTGAGATAATTATAGAGCGGGGTAACGACCTCTCCTCTGTCATTCAGATGGACCAGTGTAGCTCCATAGGTCGAGAAGTTCAATCCTGTGATGCGGTACTTCCGGTCTGCAGCTGCTTTTTGAAACGTCTCCCTGATCCATTCCTCCAGCCGGCCGAGATCATCACAGGGGTGCCCGTCATCGTCTTCAATCTCGTCAATCGTTACCTCATCCCGGTAAACGACGGATTGCTGCCGGTCAAAAAGCAGAAACTTTTTGTTGGTCTTGCCGATATCAAAAATGGCCGTTACCGGAATTGACGTGGTCATAATAATCAGTAATCCATATCAAGTTTGCCGGGGTACTGCTGTAAAAGCAGAACATTCGGGTGTAGTACAAGTGAATACGATAATACCCGGTGGCAAAAACAACAAGACCTGGCCGCCGGGGCGAGGTAACCGATTACAAACCGGTCGCCACCGAGTCCTCCCCGCGTTCCGAAATCAGCTTTTTTCTCACTTCAAGTTTCCGGTACAGTCTGAGCGGATCAGCGGCCGCTCCGCTCCGTATCCGGGATTCGCGCAGCAGCGGCCGGACATCGGTCCGGAACGCATCCTGCAGTACCTGTTGAGCCATGGTAACATCATTTACAGCCCGGGCCTCATTCAACGCTTCCCGGTCGATCAACAGCGCCTGTGCCAGGGCCGTTTTGATGCCTTCCACGGATTGAAGCAGATCCTCGAGCGGATCCTTGACGTTATGACTGGCATCGATCATCCAGCTGATCCGTGAAAACACTTCCTCCGGAGCATGATCTTCTTCAAGCAGTTCGGTGAAGATCAGAAAAAGCTGAAACGGGTCGATGGAGCCGGTGGTCAGGTCGTCATCGCCATATTTGGAATCATTGAAATGAAAACCGCCCAGCTTGCCTTCCATCATCAGGGTGGCGACGATCTGTTCGATATTGGTGTTGGGCAGATGGTGTCCCAGATCCACCAGTGTGGTCGCGCGGTCACCAACCTTGCCGGCAAGCAGTAAAGAGGTACCCCAATCCGGAATCACTGTAGAATAGAAATTCGGTTCATAGGGTTTGTATTCGATCAGCATTTTCCAGTCGGACGGCATTTCGGCATATATACTTTCCAGCGATTGCCGGGTTCGATCCAGAGCCTTTCTGAAGTTCTGCTGTCCGGGGAAATTTGACCCGTCGGCCAGCCAGACCGTCAGGGCTTTTGAGCCCAGCGCCTCACCGTAGCGGATCACTTCCACGTTATGGTCAACCGCCTGTTTGCGGACCGCCGGATCGGTGTGACTGAGCGAACCATATTTATAAGAGTATTCCTGTCCGGGCTGATCCTGGAAGGTATTGGAGTTGACCGCATCGAAAGCCAGATTGTATTCATCCGCCAGGTATTTGATGGCAGCGGTATCTTTCGGGATATCCCAGGGAATGTGCAGAGATATGGCCCCGCTCGATCTGTTTAGTGCATGCAGCAATCCCACATCCTCAATCTTTTGCTCGAGCGAACCCGGCTCACCGCCCATGGGGAATCTCCCGAAACGGGTTCCCCCCGCTCCCAGAGCCCAGCTCGGTATGGCTATCTGAAAGCGGGACAGTTGGCGGATAATCCTCTCCGGATCTGTTTTTTGAGCTTCCAGACGGCTTGCCATTGACGCCAGAGCATCCCGGTGGTCCGGTAATGCTTTTTTGTTGTGCTCTTCTATTTGTTCAGCGTGTATTTGCATAAATCATGGGCTAAAGCTTTTTCTCTTTCATCCAGAACGGAGCTGTCCCGAACCAAAGCAGCATTCCCACCATCATGAGGGTGGTGTGCATATCAAAGGAGAGGTTCTCCGTGAAAACGAGTACTGCCGGGAAGACCGTCAGCACCAGTCCGATAAAAGAGAGCAGTTTGAGGATCAGGTTCATATTATCAATGTGTTTAGATTATCGCAGGAATGCTTCGGTCAGTCCCCCGTCAACCGGAATGATGTGTCCGGTGGTATTTTCCAGTGTGGGACTGATCAGCTGATAGATCGCATCGGTTTGCTGCTTCAGCGATATCGGTTTTTGGGTCAGCGTTCTTTCGGCATAAAATCCGGCAAGCCGGTTCCGGAGTGTTTCGGTGTCGTCATTCTGGTCAAATGAAATGCCGTATTTATTCAGGGATGCGATCACCCGATCCCGCGGAAACATGCTGCTTCCCTCCACGACGGTGGCGGGTGCGACACCGTTGACCCGGATGTTGGGCGCCAGTTCCATGGCAAGTTCCCTTACGAGGTGGTTGGCTGCCGATTTACTGGTGTCATAGGCCATGCTTCCGGTCTTGGGCACTACCGCATTGGCACTAGTGGTGATGACCATGCTTCCCTCCAGCCCCTGGTCTTTCCAGATGCCGGCAGCTTCATCCGCGACCATGTAATTTCCTCTTACATTGATATCGAAACTGCGTTTCCAGTCTTCGTCGGCAACGCGGCCGTTTTGGTCCGGCGTCGGATAGTAGCCCGCCGTAACGACCACATGATCGATGCCGCCGTAGGCCAGCAACACCTTGTTCAGAGCGTTTCCGATCGACTCGCGGTCGGTAATATCACACGGCAGTCCGATAATATCACCGGATCCGCTTATTCCCGATCCGGCAACGCCGATGCCCATTCCAACCTGGTCCAAAATCGCTTTGGCGGTATCTTCAGCCGCTGAGCGGTTGAAGTCGAGGGCAGCCACCGTTGCGCCTTCGTTGATCGGCCGGGAAGCCATGGCTTTACCGATGCCGCTGCCGGCGCCAATAACCACCACGATTTGGCGCGAAAGCTCTTTTTCGGGGGGCATTCTTCTGAGTTTGGCCTCCTCAAGCGCCCAGTATTCGATGTCATAAGCTTCCTGTTTTGGAAGTGCGGTATAATTTCCCACCGACTCGGCCCCCCGCATCACCCCAATGGCTGCATTGTAGAACTCCGCGGTAACCCGGGATTCGCTTTTGTTTTTGCCCCATGCGACCATTCCCAGACCCGGAATCAGCACCACTGTGGGATTGGGATCCCTCATGGGAGGTGAGTCGGCATCCTTGTGGTCATTGTAATACTTTTCATAGTCCTTTCGATACTGTTCGAGTCCGGATGCTATGCGGCTTTTCAGATCGTCCGGATTTCCGTTTTCCGGATCCCAGTCCACATACAGAGGCTTGATTTTCGTCCGAAGAAAATGGTCGGGGCAGGATGTACCCAGTTCGGCGAGTCGCGGAGCCTCCTTTGAATTGATAAACTGCAGTGTTTGGTCATCATCCTGCACCGTTCCGATAAATCTTTTCTGCCGGCTGATCTGTCCGCGCAGAAACGGCAGGATACCGGTCAGCATCTCATGACGTTCTTTATCCGGCAGCGCTTTGTATTTCGTCCCTCCGAAAGCTTTATCTCCGGGATCGTTTTCGGCGAGCCAGGCGGCCGCGCGATTGATCAGATCAATACTTATGTCATAGCACTCTTTATCATCATCCGCCCAATTAATGAGACCGTGTCCACCCAGAATGATGCCTTTGATACCGGGATTATCCCGGATCACCTGCTGCAGTTTCAGTCCCAATTCAAAACCGGGCCTCATCCACTCCACCCAGGCCATTTCATCGCCATAGATTTTTTTCATCAGCTCCCTGCCGTTATCGGCGGTGGCCAGAGCGATGACGGGAACCGGGTGGGTGTGGTCGACGAATTTGTGCGGAATGAAGCTGTGCAGCGGGGTGTCGATGGACGGAGCCCGGGGATTCAGGTTGAACGTGCAGTGGGGATACATTTGCACCATGGAATCCTCGGCCGGCGACTTCAGGCCCTTATCCTTATATCCGTTATAGATTTCCTGCAAGGCCAGCAGCTTGTCCTGGTAGAGGGAGGAGAAATTGGCTTTCTTTGCTGTTCGGAGATCGCCGCCGGATCCCTTGACCCACATCACCTCCACCTCTTCGCCGGTGATGGGATCTTGTTCCTTCAATTTGCTTGAGGTGTTTCCGCCCCCGGTGTTGTTGATGTAAGAATCGCTGCCCAGCAGGTTGGACCGATAGACCAGGCGCTCGAGCGGATCCATGTTGTCGGCCGCCTTTTTGTCCCACTTGTTTTCGACTTGTTTGAAATAGGTTGTGTTGGTATTCATGTCGCCATCCATAATATTTCAATAATAGATATTACACAGGCATCATACGCCTGTAATGTACTTGTTATCAATGCTTCTCAGGTTATTCAAACCGGCTGTGTTGCCGGCTCCAGCTTTTTTTGAAACAGTTTGCTAAGCCCAATATAAATCAGGACCGCAATAAACCATCCCGGCAGACCAAGGAAGAAGACTTCCACTCCGAAATACAGATAGATAAAAAGGCAGAGCCCGAGTGTCAGAAACCAGGTCAGTCCGGCCGCCCAGTTAAAAGTGATGCCTGATTTTTCCGCGTAATTACTGACAAGATTCAATTTGTCAAAAAACATAACATCCAGCAAGATGACAGCTCCCATCGGCATCAGTATCAGTCCGTAGAGCGCTACGAAGTCGAGCAGATTCATCACAAGTGCGGGGAAACAGGCGATGATGGTCGTAACCAGTCCGGTAAACAGGGTCACTTTCCAGCGTTTCCAGTTCGGTGTGACCGCCTGGAAGGCGAGTCCGGCGCGATAGATGGTCGGATTGGCGGTGGTCCATCCTGCGATGACCACACAAATGGCACCGGCGACACCGGCGCTGTTGTAGGCGATCAGTCCCGGAGCAACGGCTCCTGCCGCGGCCGCCATGAGGATGCCTGAGGACATCCAGGCCAGGAAGTGTCCGAAAAACATCCCTGCAGCCGAAGAGAAGCCCATTTGCCATTTCTTTGCAAACCGGAGTATGGACATATCGGACATGCCGATGTGCATGGCCATATTGGCGAACCAGGAGAAAAAGACGACATGCCAAAACGTAAATTGTGTGAGTCCGGGCGCCGGTTCTCCGGTCCAGATGCGTTCCTGTGCAACCGTCCAGAATTCCGATGGCGAAGTAACACCGAGGTCGGGCAAAACGGCCAGCGCGGCGGCAATAAACACCAGGAACATCCAGGGAAAGCTGATGTTGGCGAAGCGGGCGACGTAATCATACCCGGCAATAGCGACCACGGTAATGACCATCCCCACCAGGAAAACGGTGACAACCCAGCCGACACTGGTCGGCATCCAGTCATCCAGTCCGGGCATGGGGATTTGGAACGGGAGTCCGACTGCCGTCGCCGCCACGGATATCATGGCTCCGGCCAGAAAGCAGAACATGACGGCATTCACGATATTATATAATATGGCCAGGTTGCCGCCGCAGATTTTTTTCAGTTGCCAGTAGAGTGTCAGCTTGGTTCTAACGGCAACCGGTGCGCACAAAAAGGCCCAGCTCAATACCGCCAGTAAGTTCCCAACGACAAGGCCCGACACCAGGTTCACCGCCGAGACGCCGTGGGCGACAAACAGGGCTCCAATGACAAATTCCGTGCCCGCGGTGTGTTCACCGGCATACATTCCGAGAAAAGCGCGCCAGCCCTTAAGCTTGTTTTCCGGAACAGGTTCACGCTCATACTCATCGGTAGCATCCAGACGCGCTTCAATGCGATTCAGTAATTCATTCATACCCTTATCCCGTCAGAAGATTTAATCCGTGCTTTCAGCTGTTCCAAAATAACAAAATGTTTATGTAAGAATCATGCACTGAAAATCTTTGTCTATTGCTCCGTCGGACCTTCCTGATTAACAAGGTTGCAGGCTTTGCTTATGTTTAATTACATTACCATTTGATAAACTCATAAGTTACCTTCAGGGAGGAGACTATGGTTTTCCGGATCCACTTCATTATAAGAGCATCCACTATATAACACTTGCTGTCTGGACACCGGTGATTTTGAAAATAACCAGAGCTTGCTTGCATGAAATGCACATGACCGGGCATCCGCCCGGACACACAGGCGTATGATTAATTACGGTCATGTCATTTCACTTCGTGACCTTCGGTTCATGTGACCGCTTGAAACAAAAATTATAAACAGATGAAAAAAGCCTGCTGTTTATTGGTTATCCTTCCGCTGTTATTTATAGCCTGTGGTGAGCAGGATCATACCCCCGCCGACCGGCTGAAACCGTCATTCGAACTGCGCGAAGACTCTGAGGGCTTTTCCCTCTATGTGGACGAATCGCCGTTTTTCGTTAAGGGAGCCCGTACGCTCGGCACACGCTATATCGACAAAGTGGCTGAACATGGTGGTAATGCCATCCGGGTCGGTTATAACACCGGGAATGTCGATGAGAAACTGGAACTTGCAGAACAGTACGACCTGTATGTGCTCTTCGGATTGCCCGTAAGTGCAGAACGTGACGGATTTGATTACAGCGACAAAGCTGCCGTTCAGGAACAGTATGAACGGGTCAGAGATATTGTCAAAACGTATCGCGACCACCCGTCGATCATGTTTTGGGCGCTGGGAAATGAGCTGGATCATATTCCGGGTAACCTCGACTATAACCTGGAGATGTGGGATAGCCTCAATGACATGGCGCAGATGATCCAAGAAACCGATCCCGGTCGACCGGTGATGACCGTAATCGGCACCGGAAAAAGAGAGAAGCTGGCCGATCTGATGGAGCGGGCGCCCGATCTGGATCTGCTTGGGGTCAATGCTTACCGGGACATTGTCGATATCCCCGGCTGGCTGCGGGAATATGGCTGGAACAAACCCTATGCGGTTACCGAGTGGGGTCCCAGCGGACATTGGGAAGTGCCCACGACCCAATGGGGCGCTGTCATCGAAGAAACCAGTACTGAAAAGGCGGCTTTATACCGGGAACGATATGAACATGTCATCGCTTCCGACCCTTTGTGTATCGGTTCCTATGCCTTCCTGTGGACGAACAACCGCATGGAACGGACCCATACCTGGTATAATATGTTTCATGATGACGGGAGTGCCAAAGAGGCCGTACAAGTAATGCAATATGTATGGACCGGAGAATGGCCTGATAAACGGAGTCCACGGATATCGGCCATCGAAATTAACGGGTTGACTGCTTTTGACCATGTATCTCTCGCGGCCGGAAGCCGGCAACAGGCCCGGGTGGCTGCCGAAGATCCTGCCGGCGAACCGATAGCGATCAGCTGGGAACTGTTACCCGAGCTTGATGAATTTGCCGCCTATGCCGGACAGGGAGAAGCAAAACCCGATTCCATACCGGATTTCATCATTGCCCGGAATGAAGCCGGTGATGAAATCACTTTCAGGGTTCCGGATGATGCCGGACGGAATTACCGGTTGTTCGTCTATGTCCATGACCGGCACAACAACGTGGCCGCAGCCAATATCCCGTTTCATACCGGGCCGTAGGGACAGCCGATTATCCGTTATCGCTTCGTCGTATCGATGGACTATGAGAATGGACAAACTGCTGTTTACTATGTCCTACAAACGATCTATTTTGAAGACACTTATGCAATTATCTTTCCCGATTACTTCATTCTTTCAGATCATCTGATGATTAAAACAAGACCATAAATATCATGAAATGGCCATGTCGGCTATCCAACACCCATGAGCATGATTATTTTCGACATGGACATTACATAAGTCCTTAGACAAAAAAAAATAAACATATGAAATGGCCATGTCGGCTATCCAACACCCATGAGCATGATTATTTTCGACATGGACATTACATGTGACGTCAAAATCATAAATTATAAACACATGAAATCAATTTCTTTTATCTTACCTGTTATCTTACTGCTAATGGCAACGGTCGTTAACTGCCAGAACACCAATGAAATCACCGATCCCGAATTAACCGAGATTTGGGAGCCACAGCCGCCTGTAGTTGAACCTGTGGATGTGCATGGCGAACCTCCGGAAGATGCCGTCATACTATTCGACGGGACGTCCCTTGACAATTGGGTTGGTGCCGACGGATCCGAACCTCAGTGGATAGTGGAAGACGGTCATATGACCGTTAATCCGGGCACCGGTGGCATCACCACCCGTCAGGAGTTCAGTGATATTCAATTGCATATCGAATGGCGTGCTCCGGAAGTGATCGACGGTGAAGGCCAGGGACGTGGCAACAGCGGAATCTTTCTGCAGGAACGCTATGAAGTCCAGGTTCTGGACAACTGGGAAAATCCTACCTATTCCAATGGAATGAACGGAAGTATTTACAAGCAACATATCCCGCTGGCCAACCCTGCCAAAAGACCGGGCGAATGGCAGACCTACCAGATTTTTTTCAAATCGCCGGTATTCGATGAAAACGGTGATGTGGAAGAACCTGCCTACATTACGGTCATGTTGAACGGCGTTCTGATACAAAATAACGTTGAAATTTTCGGCAACACGGAATATATCGGTCCCCCTTCATACGAGGAACACGGTCCGGCCGGCATCCACCTGCAGGATCACAGTGACCGGGTCAGTTTCCGGAATATCTGGATTCGGGAGCTTGATGAAGAGATCCGCTTCAAAGACGGTATCTGGAGAGACCCCCAATAACATTTAAAACAGATCGATCCGGTTATCGGCGTCCAGACCGGCCTCGCTATCGTCATGCAGACCGGTCTGGTTTTTTCCTTCTATCTACTCCACTTTTTTCAATGAAAAAACCCTGCGAATTTTTATGGCCAACTCTATTGACTCTGTCAATGATCAATGGATGCTCCGATCAACCGGATGAAGTATCGCTTGACTATAACCCGGAAGATTATCGGAACTGGGAGACCTATCTTGGCGACGATGCGGCTTCCCAGTTCTCTTCGCTGGATCAGATTAACCGGGATAATGTACACCGGCTTGAAGTAGCCTGGAGCTTTTCGACCGGTGACCTGGTCGAAGGAGAGCGTACGGAAATCCAGGTCAATCCCATCATCATTGACGGGATTCTGTATGGAACCACACCATTGAAAAAGGCTTTTTCGCTGGATGCCGCAACAGGAGAACAGCTGTGGATGTTTGATCCCTTTGAGGGAGAAGAACCGCGCTCCCGGGGAGTAAACCGGGGTCTGGCGTACTGGAGTGACGGTGAGGGCGACCGACGGCTTTATTATGTCGCAGGCCCCCGGCTTTACAGTATCAACGCCGACACCGGTGAGCCGGCTGCGGATTTCGGCGATGGCGGATCACTTGATTTTGTTGTTGGTCTCGACCGTGATGCCATGGACCTCGAAATAACCGCTACCTCACCGGGTATTGTACATGAGGACTTGTTGATTCATGGTTCCAGAGTATACAACAGGGCACCCGGCCATATCCGCGCATTTAATACGCGAACCGGGGAAATCGAATGGATCTTCCGTACGATCCCCTACCCTGATGATTACGGTTACCATACCTGGCCGGAAGATGCCTGGACCCGTGTCGGCAACGCCAACAGCTGGCCGGGAATGAGCCTGGATAAGGAGCGGGGCATCGTATTTGTTCCGACCGCCTCTCCGGGGCATGATTTCTATGGAGGAGACCGCATCGGAAAAAACCTGTTTGGAACTTCCCTGCTTGCACTGGACGCCTCTACCGGCGAGCGCATATGGCATTACCAGTTTGTCCGGCACGATATCTGGGATTACGATCCGCCCGCCGCTCCCAATCTGATAACTATAGAACGGGACGGAGAAGTAAAGGATGCTGTTGCACAGGTCACCAAAACCGGATATGTATTTGTTCTTGACAGGGAAACCGGCGAACCGCTGTTTCCGATCGAAGAGATCGAGGCTCCACCTTCGGACCTTCGGGGCGAAGAGACCTGGCCGACCCAGCCTGCACCTGTTAAACCCGATCCTTTTGTCCGACAGGAGTTCCGTGAAGAAGATGTCTCCGATATCACCCCGGGTGCGCATGAGAAGCTGCTGGAGCGCTACCGTGAAATCCGGACGGGGCATATGTGGGATCCACCCAGCACCGAAGGAACCCTGATCTTTCCCGGTTTCGACGGGGGAGCCGAATGGGGCGGCGCCGCTTTCGATCCCCGTACGGGAATACTTTACGTCAATGCTAATGAGATGCCCTGGGTCCTGGAGATGGTTCCGCTTGAAAATGATGAATCGACTCCCCTCTCTCCCGGAGCACGGGTTTACGCGATGAACTGCACGGCCTGTCACGGCTCGGACCGTACCGGAAATCCGCACGCCGGTCTGCCGGAATTGACCGATATCGGAGAGCGCATGGATCGCAGCCGGCTGGAAGAGGTGATCCTTGAAGGACAGGGGATCATGCCTGGTTTCAGGCACCTGGCGGGAGATGAAATGGAACAACTGATCACCTATCTCACTGATCCGGATGCTGCCGAAGCAGAAAACATAAGAATTGACGACGCCCGCGCCCCCGGAGTGCTGTACTCTCATACCGGTTATAATAGATGGTTTGATCCGGAAGGATATCCCGCCGTAAAGCCTCCCTGGGGAACGCTGAATGCCATTGACCTGAACACCGGCGAACATGTATGGAATATCCGGCTTGGCGAATTTAAAGAGTTAACCGAACGAGGGATTCCACCCACAGGAACCGAAAACTATGGCGGACCGGTTGTCACCGGGGGCGGACTGCTGTTCATCGGGGCTACGCAGGATGAGAAATTCAGGGCTTTTGACAAAACGAGCGGTGAATTGCTGTGGGAGACCGATCTTCCCGCCGGGGGGTATGCCACGCCATCCACCTTCGAAATTGACGGCCGCCAGTATGTGGTAATCGCTGCAGGCGGTGGCAAGATGGGCACCAGGTCCGGGGACACTTATGTGGCTTTTTCCCTGCCGACTGTCAATTGATCTGTTTGACCAGTCCCTCGTACCCTTCTTCCTTAAGGTTTTCAAGTTCCCGCTGTGCACTGCTTATGCTGTCATAATAGCCGTAATAAACCAAATAACGGGTGCGTCCGAACAAAAAAACCTGTTCCATCCGGGCTTTTTCACCGATTTCGTCCGCCAGTCTTTCGGCATAAAGGGGTGTACTGTACTCACCGACCTGAATGGTGTACAACTCCTGATCAAGATCTTCCGGAATCTCGCCGGCGGCTTCAACGAGCTCAAGTCGTACCGGGGCGACGCCAGAATCCATCATATCCAGCGCTTCCGCAGCCGCTCTTGAAAGATCGATTATGCGGCCTTCGGCATAAGGACCGCGGTCGTTTATCCTGACATTCACCTCTTTTTCGTTCTCCAGATTAATCACCCTTACCACGGTATCAAAAGGCAATGTACGGTGCGCCGCCGTGGAATCCCCGGCATTGTATATTTCACCGCTGGAGGTACGCTGGCCGTCAAAACCAGGACCATACCAGCTCGCCTCTCCCTCCTGGAGCGGCTGGTCGGAGCATGAACCAACGGTCATCGCTGCAAGCAATAATGAATATGCAATAACGATTTTTCGCATGGGTCTTCGTCAAGGTGAGATAACCGGCTTAAAACCGGTATTACTAATCGGATAACAACAGAACTCCGCTAATATTTCCTGATTGACCGAAGTATTTCTTTTGATGACATCATCGCGTATTTAGCTGGTTATTTGGAGAGTTATTCAGCAGATTCATATACAACCGGGGCTCTTTTTGCGGATCTTGTATACCCGAATAAAACGAGGCGTGCAGGGCTCCGAGCGGATAGATGGCAATGCCCTGAGTTCGGCCATCCAGCATGCGCTGTATCACCGGCCGGGGAATAGCAAGCCGGATCACCTCCTCTCCCGCCTGCTCCGGCATGTCGATATCGACAATCATCTGCGTGTTGAGCACCTCGTCGATGCAGCGCCCCAGGGTAAAGCTTTTCCAGGTGACCTCCTCACGGATCCATTCCGGATCGCCATCGAGAATCTCGACCAGCCTCACTTGATCAAATTCATGCAGCCCCGTACCGGTCGCCTGATAATAAGCGTATGGATGAAGCTCGAGCATTCCGTAATCGACGGCTGTTCGATCCTGATACGGTTCCAGATCCCATCGCAAAATAATGGTTTTGGTATCGTCGGTGGTAAGAACAGTCCGGTCGCCGTCACGCCATCCCGACAGAGTTACCCCGGGATATCGCCGGTCGATCATGGCTGCCTGAAAAGCCGGTTCTGAATAGGTGAAATTGTCAGGCCGGACTGTCGGGGGCGGATAGACCACCTGTTCCCCGAGGTCAGGATCTGCTTCTTCCTTATTCACAACATCCACTTTGAAATAGTCAACATCGAGGTGATAGATTTGCCGGCCCCAGTCCATCAGGGCTATATGGCTGTTCACGGTATCGCCCGGTCTGCCGTCAAAGCCGTCGGTTGTCATACTGATCGTGTGCCAGTTTCCGGCATCGGGTATATCGAATTCCATCAGGTGCGAATGAAAGTCGGTGGTCCGCTGCGTGTTGAAGTGCAGATTGATTCTTCGCGGGGCATGACTGGAACGGATGCGCGCTTCAACACGGAGCTCATAACCGGATCGGGCAAGCAACTCAAGATCCAGGTCACCGGAGACTGTGGTCTCCATAATCGCCCACCAGACATTGCGATCGTCACCGGTGCCATCAACAATAATCCTTCCGTAACCGTCGCGGAAGTGAATCTCGCTCTTTGCACCGCCGTCGCCGGTACGGGTTTGCCACCCGGAAGCGGGATCACCTTCAAATAACTCGACAAACTGGGCCGATGTGATACTCGTTAGAAAGAACAAAAATACAAGGATAAACAAGATTTGAATTTTACATCTGATCATGTGTTTCACTCCGTTTTTATACCGATAAAATCTGCGTACAGGCTTATTGGTCAGTATATCATAAAATCGAATTATTTACCGCTCTGATCGAGAAAAATTATGCCGGTTTATCTTTGGATTTATATATTACGTTTTGTTCCCCAATGATAATCTGATATTGAAATTAACTTCCAACAAAATCTATTATATCTTATGAATAAATTCACCAGACGCAAGTTTCTTCAAACAAGTTTGGTCGGGGCAGCGGGTTTGTCCATGTTTCCACTGATGAAAGGTTGTGAGGTCGCCCCAAGCGACCGTGTTCGACTCGGTTTCATCGGGCTGGGCCGGCAAGCTATCTCACTGATGAACGGTTTTCACCAGGATCCTGCCGTAAAAATAGTTGCCGGTGTAGATGTTTACGGCAGAAAGCGCGAACGTTTTGAAATGCTGGTACGGGAGCATCAACAAGAGGCCGGCGATAGTGTGGAAATCAGCACCCTGGAAGATTACCAGGACATGCTTGCCCGGGAAGATGTTGATGTAGTGGTCATTGCCACACCGGATCATTGGCATGCATTTCAGACCATGGATGCCTGCCGTGCCGGAAAGGATATTTATCTTGAAAAACCGGTTACTTTCTCCATCCGGGAAGGCATTGAAGTATCAAATGTTGTAAGAGATCACAACGTGATTCTCGGTGTCGGCAGTCAACAGCGCTCCGATCCCTACTTCCAGCATGCCGTACAGCTGGTGCAGAATGGCCGCCTTGGCGACCTTACCAAAGTCAATGCCTGGGTCGGTCCCCCGCCAGATCCCTACGACCTCCCTGAAGAACAGGTGCCCGGCGACCTGAACTGGGACAAATGGCTCGGCCCCAACCCTTATGTGCATTACAATCCGGATCTGAATCCCCCGATAAGCCTTGATCCCCGACAGGACGAGGAGTTCTGGGGCGGATGGCGCTGGTACAAAGAAACCGGCGGCGGATACATGACCGACTGGGGTGCTCATAACTTTGATATCGCACAATGGGCCCTTGGCAAACAGGACAGCGGTCCGGTAGAAATCATCCCAGCAGGACATAATGATAACGACTACGTCCATTTTATCTATGATAATGGATTGCTCATGGCCAATGAGCCTTTCACCGAAGATGAAAACTTCGGGTTACGCTTCCAAAGTGAAGACGCATGGATCGAAGTGCACCGCGGTCAGTTCCGCGCATCCGATGACGACCTGATGCCGCCTCCGGATGCCGAGGTTGATGAAGAAGAGTACGAAACGGCAAGTCCGCACCTTGCGAACTTCCTGCAGGCGATACGTGACCGGCGAGATCCCATCGCTCCGATAGAAGTAGGTCATCGCAGCAACTCCGTCGGAGTTCTGGGTAATATCGCCACTTTCCTGGATCGTCCGGTTCGATGGAACCCCGACCAACAACGTTTTGTCGACGATCCGGAAGCCGATGAATGGCTGGACAGAGAGTACCGGGATGGCTATACTCTTTAGCGGTACGGTCTCAACAAATAGCAAACTGAGACAGCAGATAAAACTGCGAAGTGATTAATCAGGAACTCCTGCCCGGCCATAATAGTCTGGGCAGGAGTTTTTTATTCTAATAAAGCTGCCTTAATAATCAGCAAGCCAGAGGCGTGTGATTTTCATCCCGGCAAGAGGTTTCCTCACCAATCCTGAAGCTTCCGGCGATAGTACTCCTGCATGATATAAAATGCATCCTTCCGGACGCCCTGGTCCGAAATCAGCCCCTTTCGGTTGAAACCGTCCTTGACGCGGGGGAGCGGGCGGCGTGGTGACCGGAAATCCATCAAGATCCAGGGGGCCGTACCGCGCAGAATATCGATATTATCCAGCATCTCCAGGGTGGTCTCGTACTGATTAACAAGGAACTCTTCCGACCATCGCTGTTCCGGTCCGGCATACCATCCCTGACGGGCTCCGCCGCCAAACTCACTCATGATCAGGGGCTTGTCATACACCGATTCCCATTGAATGTGATCTTTTGAACCGGTGGGACCGCCGTACCATCCGATGTACTGGTTGACACTCAATACGTCAAGGAGCTCACCCACCGGATCATCGATAAGCCAGGTGTCGGGTCGGCCATCCGGAACACGGGCCTGCAGGGCACCGGTCAGCAAACGGGTCGGATCAATACTGTGTGTCAGATCGATCATCTCCTCAAGAAAGTTCATCCGGGCATCACTGAAAGGAACCTCGTTTGACATCGACCAAAGCACGATCGCAGCGCGGTTCTTGTCACGGTGAATCATTTCGGAAAGCTGGTTCAGGGCATTGTCCAGGGTCTCTTCGTTATCCCATTGCAATCTCCAATAGATCGGCATCTCCGACCACACCAGTATTCCGCGCTTTTCAGCCTCCCGGACGGTATGCTCATTGTGCGGGTAATGCGACAGGCGCACAAAATTGCACCCGAGATCCTCGGCCCAGTCCATAAAGATACGGGCGTCCTCTTTGCTGTGAGCGCGGCCGGACCGGAAGGGAGCTTCTTCATGAATATTGACTCCACGCAGAAAAACCGATTCACCGTTCAACAGAATGTCGGTGCCGTCCACCTCGATGGTCCGGAAACCGATCTTCTCACTGATTTGGTCGGTCTCCGAGAGCATTTCCACCTTGTAGCGACGCGGATTATCGGTGTGCCAGCGTTCCAGCTCCACATCATCGATAGTAAAGTATGCAAACCCGTCCTCGTCGGTACGGACACGGGTTTCGATGCCGGCTTCCGGTATGCGGATGCTTACCTGTTGTTCATACGGTTGACCGTTAATGCGAACCCAGCCCTCGATCCTGTCCGGTTGACCGGGTGCCAGCTGCACAAAATAGTCCTGGATAAAGGACGATTCGGTCCGGATCAGCGTAACCGAACGGGTGATACCGCCGTAGTTGGCCCAGTCGAAGTTGAGCGACGGCACTCCCTCGAGGTGCCTCCGGTTGTCGACCATGAGCACTACAAAATTGTCGCCGTCTTCAACATAATCGGTCACCTCAAAATTGAACGGGGTAAATCCTCCGATGTGACGGCCCGCCTCCTGTCCGTTCACCCAGACGCGGGCGTCGTAATTAACCGCACCGAAATGAAGAAACACTCTTTCATCCTGTTCCGGCTCCCATTGGAAATCCTTTTTATACCATACCGTCCCCTCGTACCACTTCAACTCTTCCATCTGCGTGTTCCAGTCGCCCGGCACGTCCAGTTGTTCACTGAGCTCAAAATCATATTCCCAGGAATCACCGGGCTCTTCATTGCGCCGGTTCATGAAATAGCCGTTGGACCGGGGGCGCCGATGATAATCATAATAGCCTGTCTGTTGCGGATCGATGATGATATCCCACTTGCCGTCCAGCGATACGGTATTGCGGGCAAACGTGTTGATGATCAGATCCGACTCCATGACGGCCGCACGGTCGAATTCCCGGGCGGATGACTCCTTTATAATGCCTCCAAGTGTGATACACAGGACAATGAAAGCACAAAGTGCGATCGGATGCCGGCTGTTATGTCGATTATCCATGTTACAGGGTTTTGTGTCAGCTGTATTTTCTTCCCGAAAGCGGCTATATCGTTCCCTTGCTTTATAGTAATACCCGTTGCTGACTTTACTTCTGGTGATATCATCCATGCCCTGTTCCATAAACATGACCATTCTTTTATGTAAGTTTTCGGTTTGAATTTGATTCTCCTGCAACAAACCCTCTTTGCTGTATCGTCAGGTTTGATTACATTCATATTCGTAATTCGTTGCATTAATAACAACATTTTCCAGTCATTCTAAATACGGCATTCCTTCAGACGGCAAAACGGCAAATCATCGCTTACTATGGATATTCCACGGATTACCCGATTTTACAGATCAATACTGCTGATTGCCGTCGCTTTGATACTGACATGGGCGATGAGCATCCGGCTGGGCACCATCCCGCCGGTCGGCCATTTTTTCAATCCGTTTGCCGGCTTCTGGCAGAATATGGAGGCGGCAGGTGTTCCCGACCTTGAGATAACATCGGAAGAGCTTCAATCGGGTGTGGTTGTCAGGTATGACGACCGCGGTGTGCCTCATATTTTTGCGGAGAATGACTATGACCTCTACTTCGCGCAGGGGTTTGTGACGGCGCGTGACCGGCTCTGGCAGATCGACTTTCAGTCACGCGCCGCGGCAGGCCGTATATCGGAAATTATTGGTCCGCAGGCCCTGGATTATGACCGCGCCCAGCGCCGGCTCGGTATGGTCTACGGCGCCGAAGCAAATGCCGAAGCAATGATGGATGATCCCCGGACGGCCAACATGATCCAGGCCTATGCCGACGGCTACAACGCCTGGATTGATCAGCTTGCTCCGGAAGATTATCCGGTGGAATTCAAGATCCTGGATTACGAACCCGAACCGTTCACTCCGCTCCACTCCGGCCTGTTGCTGATGAACATGTCGCAAACGCTCACATCAGGCACACGGGCTCAGGCACAGACCCATGCCCGTGCTCTGCTGGATGAAGAGATATACCGGCTGCTTTACCCCGAAGAGCTGCCCTGGATCGATCCCATCATTCCGCCGGACCAGGCCTGGGATTTTAAGCCGGTTGAACCGCCTTCACCCGAACCCGGCTTTGTTCCTCAGATCATTGAGGAACTGCCGCTCAATGCCCACAACCCCGGCATCGGCAGCAACTCGTGGGCGGTGGACGGCAGCAAGACCGAGAGCGGCTATCCACTGCTTTCCAGTGATCCGCATCTTGGTGTCAACCTGCCCTCCATCTGGTACGAAGTGCAGCTGCACACTCCCGAAGTGAATACCTATGGCGTCAGTCTGCCGGCGGCGCCGGGGGTGGTCATCGGTTTCAATGAGTTTTACGCCTGGGGCATCACCAACGCCGGTTCCCACACCCTGGATGTTTATGAAATTCAATTCCGTGATGAGACCCGGCAGGAGTATCTTCATGACGGGGTATGGAAACCGGTCGTGCGGCGACCGGAGGAGATCCGGGTCCGGAGAGGCGAGCCGGTCATCGACACCGTCCTGTACACGCATCACGGACCGGTAACACAGCCCCATGATGAGACCATCGCCGATGATCGTTTTCCGAACGGACATGCCGTGCAGTGGCTGGCCCACCAACCGGGCAACGTACTGCTGTCGGTCTACAAATACAACCGGGGGACCAGCCAGGAGGAGTTCGAGGAAGCGCTTCGGCATTTCACCAACATCACCCAGAATTTCACCTATGCCGACCGCGACGGTAACATCTCCATGGGCCACATCGGCCGGTTTCCGGTTCGTTTTGAAGGACAGGGCGCCTATATTAGCAACGGCCGCGATCCGGCCTATGACTGGAACCATTTTGTACCGTTTGAGCATCTTCCGAGGAGCTTCAACCCCGAACGCGGGTTTGTCAGCTCGGCCAATCAGGCGCCGGTGACCGGAGATTACCCCTATTATCTTGGTCGCTTCTACGCCGATTTCTCACGTGGCGTTCGAATCAACACTACCCTGGAGGAAGCTGACCGGATTACCCCCGATTTTTTCGAAAATATGCTCATGGACAACCTTTCCCTTTTCGCAGAAAAGCTGCTGCCTTTTCTGCTTGAAAGGCTTGACCCGGGACAGCTCTCAGATGCACAGGAATCAGTAACAAAACAGCTCCGGAACTGGAACTACCGCTTTGCTCCACAAAGCAATTCCGCTCTCTTCTACAAAGCCTGGAAAGAGCGGCTGCTTGATCACCTGTGGGATCCCTTCTTTAATGCGTTCAACGTTTACCTGCGAAGGCCGACCACCGGAACAACCATCCATCTGCTTTTGGAAGAGGAACACGAGGTCTTTCCGGTGGATGTAAACCAAGCGGTCCGGGAGTCGTTCGGCGAGACCTTTACACACTTCACACAGAATTATGGTGATGATCCGGGGCAATGGCAATACGGCCGGCATCGTGACATGCGCGTTGGTCATATCGCCATGCTTGACGGGTTTGGCCGTGATCATGTACCGGCCGGCGGCACCCCTGAGGCCATCAACGCAACAGGCACTACCCATGCCCCTTCCTGGCGGATGGTTGTAGAACTGGGACCGGAGATCCGGGCAAGGGGCCACTATCCGGGCGGACAATCCGGCAATCCCGGTCATCCGGGATATGATGTTTCGATAGATGACTGGACCGACGGCACCTTTTACGACCTCCATTTCTGGAAGAGTATTGAGGAAAATCCCGAACATACCGCTTCAACCCTTACGCTGGTGCCCTTCACACCATAATGTTATTGATCAGTCAAAGATGAATAGATGAATTCGTTCTTTCCAATGATGTCTCCCACTTCGAAGCTGAAATCAAATATCAAGTCATTATGACACGCGATCCCGTGCGTATTTCATCCCTGTTCCTGTTTCTGGCCGTATTTTTCAGCGCCTTTCTGTTGCAGCTCATCCTGCCCTGGTGGATTGTCGTGGTAATCGGAATTGCAGCCGGAGTTTTCAGCCAGAAGCAGCCCTGGCACAATTTTCTGATCGTATTTTCCGCCATCGGTTTGCTGTGGCTGCTCATTGCGTCTTATATCACCCTGACCAATTCGGCGGTGCTGTTGCCCCGGATTTCCGGGTTATTTCAGTTACCGGCGGTATGGATGGTCTATGTCGTGACTATATTGGTCGGGGCGCTGCCTGCATCCATTGCCGCACTCGGAGCCTCCTGGCTGAAACCGGAACGTTCATGAGCTGATAACCGACTGCACCACTGCCAGGCGGAACGAAACAGACACCTCAAGTTTTAATAGCATATGTAGTCTATAGTAACGATATTTCTTCACAGAGGGGAGATAATCCGGGTGGAATACAGCCCAATACAACACCCTGCAAGTGCAACCGGATTATGTAATTCAACATCCATTATTGACCAATCAAAGCAATACAGCATTATGAGAAAAGAAGTAGCCGAACTGGCCAAAATGATCGATCATTCGATCCTGCATCCCACCTTGACCGATGAGGATCTGGAACGGGAATGCAGACTGGCAAATCAATACAATGTGGCCTCGGTATGTGTCAAGCCCTATGCCGTGAAACAAGCCGCTGAAATCCTGGTAGGGTCTGAGGTACTGGTAGGGTGCGTCGTCGGTTTCCCTGCCGGAAACAGCGCCACTTCGGTAAAAGTATTCGAAACCGAGCAGGCAATCCGGGACGGTGCCGTGGAAATCGATATGGTCATTAATATCGGAAAAGCACTGGGCGGCGACTGGGATTATGTCGAGCAGGAAATCAAAGCGGTAACGGATGTATGTCACCAGAACAACGCCATTGTAAAGGTGATCTTTGAAAACGACTATATAACCGGGGAGGCGGACAAAATCCGGCTTTGTGAAATTTGCACCCGTGTCAATGCCGATTACGTAAAAACCTCTACCGGGTTTGGTTTTATCAAGCGACCGGAAGGCGGATACCATTATGTCGGAGCGACGATCGAGGATCTGAAGCTCATGCGCAAGCATTCCGGACCAAGAGTAAAAGTCAAGGCTGCCGGCGGTGTCCGTACTTTGGACGGAATGCTGGCCGTGCGTGATGCCGGAGCCGACAGGCTCGGTGCCAGCGCAACCCAATCCCTTCTGGAAGAGGCTGATAAAAGATTTTCCTGAATGTTGTCCGCTTGAAATGACGCGCTTTACCCCGGATGCTGCCAGCCATCCCTGTAGGGTCTCCGCAGTAGTGCCGCGGCTTCCGGATTATCGACAATAGTTTTACGTTGACGGTCCCATTTCACGATGTTACCGGACTCGAAGGCCATCATGGCGAGCTGTACGGTGGTGCTTGACGCAAAAGCATCGTCCACCGTGCTGCTGATACCAGAAGTATCCCTGCGTTTTACGGCATCCATGAATTCGGCCATATGGCGCACTTGCATGCCGCCTTCGGTGGGGATTTCCCGATCAACGGGCTCACCTTCATCGCCTGCGGGCCAGGCTCTGAACCGGTTATCGGACACGAATACGGTCGCCTGTTCACCGTGGAAGAAAATCCCGTTGTTGAATTCGGGATCCGGTTCCCCCGTACCCCACATCCGATGCCTCCAAACCACCGGAGCTTTGTCGAAAGCCATATGAGCCGTGAGCGTATCGGGTGTGGTGATTTTATCCCTCAGAGCATAGGTGCCTCCGGTGACCTGAAATTCGGCCGGAATATCCTCTCCCATAATGCGACGGATAACGTCGATGTGATGGATACCCCAATCCACCAGGTGACCGTTACCGTACTCTTTTTCAAGCCGCCAGGACATGTGACCGATACTGGGCCGGTAGTCCAGCTTCGGTGCCGGACCGCACCACTCGTCCCAGTCGAGCGAGGCCGGTGGATCCTGTATGGTAGTATCACCCGGCTGTGCCTGATAGTGGATCTGGGCAACAACCTGATGGATATCACCGGCCCGGCCTTCGTTGATAAAGTTTTCGGCATACCGGAACGCTTCACTTTGCCGGCGCTGGAATCCGACCGCTACTATGTTACCGGCTCTTTCGGCCGCTTCGACCATCGCCAGTCCCTCCATCGGATCATAGGAAAGCGGCTTTTCACAAAAGATATCCAGCCCCTTTTCGCAGGCAGCGATAAACTGAAGGGCGTGCCACTGAGGCGGCGTGGCGATAAAGACGGCATCCAGCCCGTTCATATCAAGCAGCTCCTGATAATACTTGAAAGTTCGAGGCCGGCTTCCCTGCAGTCTTTCCAGTTCATCGGCACTGTTCTGAAGGTGTTCGCTGTCCACATCGCAAACCGCTACCACTTCCAGTCCACCGGCCTCAAGTGCCGCCTCGCAAACGACCATCCCATACCAGCCCGCACCAATCAATCCGACCCGCAGTTTGCGGTCACGGGCTTGTGTGATAATATGAAAGGGACCGGCAAGGGCAGCTGTCCCCAAAGCTGTTTTTCCGATAAAGGTTCGTCTGTTCATGTTTTGTGGATTTTATGAATGATATGTTATTGAAATCCATGACTCTTATTACATTCACTCCTGTGATCTTCAGACTGATGATCATAAGATATACGAATATTTTTATCTCTCAACAAAAATTCAGGTATATATTGTCAACTGGAGTCTCCAATACTTTATAATGCATGCGGAACATAAAGCATTAAAAATGTATCATGAAGACGGAATTGTATTCCATATACCGGACTCATTAAAACCATCAAATACATTACCTATGGCTCGATTACCTGTATTACTTATAACAGCACTTTCTCTGATTTTCAGCACAATAAGCTGCAATCAATCCGAAAGAGATGAAGCCACCCCGGCCAATGAGCACAACCGCATCCAACCATACGCCGAAAGCCCGTTTTACTGGCAGTACGCCGGAGAGCCGGTAATGCTGCTTGGCGCCTCGAATTACCACAATATATTTCAGCGCCCGGATATGGTCGAAGAACTTGAAATGCTGGAGACGGCCGGTGGCAATTACGTCCGCAATTCCATGGCTTCAAGAGAGATTTTTCCCGACCACCGGGATCTGTGGCCTTTCAAAGCTGTTGAGGCAACTGATGATACCCTGATAAATATATACGACCTGACCGTATGGAATCAACGTTATTGGGAAAACCTGGAACAACTGCTCAGAGAAACCTATAACAGGAATATCATTCTTGAAATTGAACTCTGGGAACGGCACGACTACTATCGAATGCGGGACCAGGCGGGCTGGATTCGCCATCCCTATAATCCGGCCAATAATATAAATTATTCAGAAGAAGAATCGGGATTCCCGGTCGGTGAAATTGATTACGTGGATGGCGATCCCGCTTCCCGCACCATTCAGATCCTGAGTGAGGATGGAGAAGAAAAGATCGCCGAAGGTCATCCTTTTTTTTCTACGGTTCCCGATCTTGAACATAACGAGGTGGTCCTGCCCTATCAGGAAGCTTTCATTGACAATATCCTTTCCTATACACTGGAGTATGATCATGTGTTGTACAACATGAACAACGAAACCCGTGAGCCGAACGAGTGGGGCGAATACTGGGCGAATTACATTCTGGATAAAGCGCGTGCCAAAGGTATTCAAATCGAACTGACCGACATGCAGGATGCCCACGATGTAACCGATGAAAGTGTGGCCCGGATGATGGATTCTGAACTTTTTACCTTTGTCGACATCTCACAAAACAATTTTCAGAGCGGGGATCTGCACTGGCAGCGAATCCAATATATCCGCAACTATCTGCTGGACCGCCCAAAACCCATAACCAACATCAAAGTATATGGCACCGATAACGAAGAGATTTGGAGTCCTGATTTTTGGGGGTCTGCACAGGATGCTGTGGAGCGCTACTGGCGAAACATTTTAGGCGGTACTTCTTCCACCCGCTTTCACCGACCTCCGTGGGGGATTGGAATCAATGAAACAGCTCGTACCCATGTGCAAAGTGCACGAATGTTTACCGAAAAATTTGACATTTTTCGTGCCGGACCAGCGAATGAGCTGATTGATAATCGAGAAGCCGGGTCAGTTTATCTCAGCGCTGTACCCGGAGAACAGTATGCCGTCTATTTTCCGAATGGAGGTCATGCGGATATCCAATTCGACGAAGTGAATGACATCGAAATCGAATGGCTCGACGCTTCTTCCAGCCGGTGGGCGGAACGTGAAAATCGTCAGACAGTAAGAACGCTTGAACTAACCGCACCAGGCGAAAATCACTGGATAGCGATTATTTCGGTTCGCTGATCACGGAGCGAAATTTCCGCCGGGGCATCCGCACTTTATCTGTTGTCGGATATATTCCTTGTCCGGAACATTTGCAACGGGCCCTCGTTATTGGCCACTACGATAACCGGTCCCGTCGGGGATTGCAGAAGGGCGATATTTCTTACATCCAGGGGTGCGAGAAATCCGCTCTCCTGGTAGGGAAGCGGTTCAAAGTTATGTCCGTCGCCCCTCAGCCACAAACCTTTACCCGCATCGAGACGGGGTATATCCGGGTCTGTTTTAAAATCATTGCCTGCGATTAACAGATCCGGTATGCCGTCTCCATCCACATCTTCCACGATGATTCCCCTGACCGGCGAGATCTGCGCCCTTTGAGGCAACTGTTTGGGAACAAACGTGCCGTCTCCATTATTCTGCAGATGCATACTGGCAAAGGTATCGGCCTCAAAGTGAAGAGCCTCTTCGAGCTTCTCCCGTGAAAACATCTGATCAAGCGGCGTCTCCGCCAAAGCATTCAGATCGGATAACTGCCCGGAAAAATGCTCGATGAACCTTCCAAGTTTGAATGGGCCGAAAAACGAATATTCGACTCCATCGATATCCACTTTATAAATGATATCCGTGGTCATGTCATCATCAAAATCATTTGCATAAACCCCGAATTTCTGTTCTTCGGAAGTGGTGAAGGTATGATTCAAACCCAGGTTTCCCGCTATCAGGTCCATGGTACCATCGCCATTGAAATCCCCTTTGGCCAGGCTGTACCACCAGCCCCGTGTCCCGGACAGCCCCGCCCGGGTAGTGACCTCCCGGAACCGGGTTCCATTGTTCTCATAAATTCGTACCGGC
>SLOL01000205.1 GCA_007132495.1 Balneolales bacterium | reverse complement strand
TTTGGTGCCCTGGACTGGACTCGAACCAGCACGCCAATTAAGGCACTACCCCCTCAAGATAGCGTGTCTACCAATTCCACCACCAGGGCAATTCTTTATAGAATCCAAATATACGATTTCAAACGTCACATTTGCAACCGCTTGAAGTTTCGTTTACGATTTTTCCTTATCTGCCGGATCATTGGGAAGCTCTTCAAATTCCGCGTCCTCAATATCGCCGAATGGGGATTGGGCGGATCCATGAGCCTCCCGCGATCTCCGGCGACTGTCGTTTCGGTACGGTGCACCGTAGCTGTTGCGTACCCGGTATCGGCGCTGTGACGGGGACTCGGTCAGCAGCAGACGAAGCCCAATGCGGATGACCAGATAGGTGATTACAATAATTAAAAGTATGCGCAGCATGATTTATCTTGGAGTAATGTGGGTAGTACTGCTACGTATGGGTTGCAAAAATATTTGATCTTCAATATAACTCAGGTGCGTTTCGTCGTTTACGAAATCCACTTCGCTGGCGTTGATAACGATCAGGGGAGAGCGGGCGTAGTGATGGAAGAAGTGGTTGTAGGCATCGTTGAGTTCCTCAATGTAGGTTCGGGATATTTCCCGTTCATAAGGGCGTCCACGATCCTTGATGTTCTGCATCAAACGGTCCACCGATGACTGAATGAAAACCACCAGATCGGCCTTGGCAGCGATACTGTTCATGATTCCGTAAATACTGTCATACAATGCCATTTCGTCACCTGTCAAATTGAGGCGGGCAAAGATGCGGTCCTTGTCGAACAGGTAGTCCGAGATGACCATCTCCTGGAACAGGTCCCTGTTGCGAAGAGCCTCCTGTTGGCGGAAACGGCTGGCCAGAAAGGCAAGCTGGGTCTGAAACGCATACCGCTCCCGGTCTTCATAAAATTTCGGAAGAAAGGGATTTTCCTCAAACTGCTCCAGTACCAGCCGTGCATTATGCCGCTCTGCCAGTAAACGTGCAAGTGAGGTCTTACCGGCACCTATCACACCTTCCACAGCTATAAAGTCAAACTGATTCATACCCGGAAAGCTACCAATTTACCCGTGTTTTAAAAACACCAATTTTGGGAGCCTGTTCAATAAGTGCAGAAATATGACGACCGGAACGGACATCCACCCAGTCCGGGTAAACTTCCTGCAGGGGATACAGAACAAACAGCCGTTTTTCATACTCGGGATGGGGAACGACCAGCCGCTGCCGGGCTATGTTCTGCCGGTCATAGTCGATGATATCCAGATCTATGGTTCGGTTTGCCCATCGTGGAGCCGATGGATCGCGACCATACTCCTGCTCATACGTTTTAATCTTTTCAAGAAGCGTCATGGCCTCCAGGTCGGTCTCAAACATGCAGACCGCGTTGTAGAACATGTGTGTGGATACTTCACCTACCGGTTCAGTCTCATAGACGGATGAGAGGGTCAGCGGGGTGGTACTCAAAGATTCCAGGTACTGTCGGGCCTGCGACAGATGCGAACGGCGATCTCCCAAATTGGAACCTAATGCTATTATTACCCGGGCCATTGACTCCGTACTTCACTGTATTCACAGGATACCGGCATAGGCGGATGCAACTTCCGGATGGCGACTTCGATTTTTTTCGCATCCGGACAGAATTGACCTATCGATTCCCCGATATTGTAGAGCAGGGTTTCGATCAGCTTGACCGAAGGTCCCTCCATGATGTCTCTGACGATTTTGGCAATTTGACTGTAGTCAACCGTTTTGGCCAGGTCATCGCCCCGGGCCGCTGCATTAAGGGGTGTCCAGATGAATACATCGACTTCAAACGTATTTCCGTCTCTCCGCTCTTCCGGGAGGTACCCGTGAAAACCACGAAAAGTTAAATTTTTCAGTGTGATGCAATCCATGGCAAATCCGGTTACATACTGGCAAGCTCAACGCGCTGCTGGATGTCTTTAATGACCTGGTCGAATTTCGGACTGGTTTCCAGACGGTCTTCCACCGAGCTGATGGCATGGATCACCGTAGAGTGGTCCCGTCCGCCGAAATGGAGTCCGATGGTTTTCAAGCTCGACTTGGTCATGGTTTTTGAAAGATACATGGCGATCTGCCGGGCTTCCACAACCTCCTGTTTGCGGGTTTTTTCCCGGACCTTGTTGGGGTCGATGCCGAAATAGTCACAGACAAGCCGCTGGATGTCATCAATGGAAATATGCTTTTTGGTCTCCTTGATCAAATCCTTCAGGATCCGTTTGGCCATCGGCAGGTCAATGTTGTCGATTTTTTGCAGCGATGCGGTTGCCAGGAGCTTAATAATGGCCCCCTGCAGATCCCGGATACTGGATTTGAAGTTGTGGGCGATGAACTCGAAAATTTCTCCGTCGAACTCAATTCCGTTTTCCAGGGATTTCTTTTCAAGGATAGCGTAACGTGTTTCGTAGTCGGGTATCTGAAGATCGGCGCTCAGCCCCCAGTTGAAACGGGAAATCAACCGTTCTTCAATATCCGGCACATCTTTTGGAGCCCGGTCACTGGTCAGAATAATCTGCTTGCCATCCTGGTGCAGAGCATTGAAAATGTGGAAGAACTCCTCCTGGGTTTTCTCTTTGCCACTGAAAAACTGGATGTCATCAACAATCAGTACATCGATATTCCGGTAAAACATCGAAAATTCGCGCGCACGGTTGTTCCGGATGGAATGGACGAACTCATTGGTGAACTGGTCCGAGGAGATATAGAGGATGGAAAACTTATCTCCGTAATCCTGCCGGATTTTGTTGCCGATACTCTGAACAAGGTGCGTTTTTCCCAATCCGACCCCTCCGTATACGAAGAAGGGGTTGAATGAGTTCTTTCCCGGATTTTCAGCTATGGCTATAGCCGCAGAACGGGCAAGGCGGTTGCAATCCCCCTCAATAAACTGGCTGAAGACATAGTTCTCGTTGAGGTTTGGCTCAATTTTGCTCTTTTTGATGCCGGGAATGACAAACGGGTTCCGGATTGAATCGGCAGAGTAGGAGGTGTCGTATCCGTTTTGTACCTGCTCGTTCTGGTCGGAGCTGTTTTGTACCGGAGGACTGGATCGTTGAGGCATACGTACCGCCAGATCCTGATGCTCCTGTTCCGCTTTCTCAAGAACTATGGAATATTCGAATCGCGCCCCTTCTCCCAGTATCTTTGTTATGGTTGATCGCATGATGTTGTAATAGTGCTCCTCCAGCCATTCATACCAGAATTGTGAAGGAACTTGAATAGTCAGTGTTTTCTGATCAAGGGCAACCGGCTTAATGGGGTGAAACCAGGATTTGTATTTCTGGTAATTGATGTTGTCCCGGATGATTTCCAGGCAACTCGCCCATGCCTCTGCGGCAGACAAGTTTTCCGTAGATAAACTGTTTCTTTGACTTTTTTCTGCCTCTACCATTGAATAAGCAATAATTTCGCTTGATTTTTAATGTTCCTCTATCAGTTATCCACATACCGCCCGGTAATGAGCCCGCATAACCCGAAAACAAGATGGCAATATTTGAATCACTTGTCAATAATACCTGATCCGGCCACAGGGAAATTATCCACAAAGTATACCACCATATAAATCTATTATTAACAACTATTTACCTCAATGTATGTTTGATATGTATGTAGCAGAAAAAAGCACAAAAGTCACGAAAACAGCACAAAGCGTTCAGGTTTCTGAAAGCGGCCGATGAGCCGGCAAAAGTTTTAAACAAGTTTTCCACATCCAATGTGAGAAAATCGTGCGCTCTGGATGAGCCGTGCGTCAAGTAGCTGATCTATAATGACTTAGGCCTGTTCTGCTCAAAGCCTCCCAAAATGAATCGGTCCCTGTTCTCATAGTCCCGGACAAGCCGGCTTTGTAAGGGAGGCATGTTGCATATTTTTAATAGTTTATGACCGGCCGTTTCATTGATCTCAAAGTAGAATGCGCCATCCGGATTCAGACAGTGTGTGCAGAGTTGATACAGTTGCCGGTAGACCTCCGATACGCTGTCGGTGATAAGGGCATTGCGGGGTTCATAGGCTATGACCTGTTCGGAAAGACCGGACTCTTCATGTTTCTCGATGTAGGGGGGATTGGAAGCAATGATATCCATGGGTTTTTCACACCGCCAGGTCTCGAAGTCTTCATGGAGGAACGTAATTTCCAGGCCATTGATGCGGGCGTTTTCTCCGGCCACTTTCAACGCCTTTTCACAGTTGTCCATGGCTGTCACGTTCCATTCGGGCCGCTCTTTCTTTACAGCCAGCGCTATGCACCCTGAACCGGTTCCGATATCCAGAAAATCCAATGGCTCATCTGCAGAGTGATTCTGAAGGATGAGTTCTACCAACTGTTCCGTTTCCGGCCGGGGAATGAGTACGTCCCGGTTGACATGCAGAGTCAGATTGTAAAAATCGGTACTGCCGGTGATATACTGCAATGGTTCCATTTTCGCCCGGCGCAATATCATCGGTTTTAACCGGTCCAGTTCATCCGGACTCAACGGCCGGTCGAACTTCAGGTAAAGGTCCAGGCGCTTGATGTCCAGGACATGGGACAACAGCCACTCAATACTGAGTCTTGGTGAAGGGATCCCTTTTTCGGAAAAATACGCAGTAGCCCATTCCAGCATCCTGACAACATTCCATTCCGGCTTTTGTTCAGGAGATTGTTTCACGCCTCTTTGGTGTTCTGAACGGTTAAACCGTACTGCTTGCTGTAGTCGAGGATGAACTCCAGGATCTGGTCGTATACAGGCTGGTCATCAAGTCCCTGAGAGCCTCTGAAACCACTCTGTTTGCCGACATCAGCGATCTCCAGAGACAGGAAAGCCGTATGTTCCGACAGAATACAGGTTACACAACGTGAGGATTGCACAGCGGTATTACTGTCCTCGTATATAAAAACCCAGACTTTATGCTCGTCTGATGTCTCTCTTGCAAAACAGTGAACATGCGGTGTGCTTTCATGCATCGACTCTCCCATTCGCTGTAATGTGGACTTGGGCCCGTAAACTTCAAAATTGGAAATTGTAGCCATTATTCAGATCATTTATTAAAATCATACCATTTATTCGAGTGCAGCGTTATTTTCGCTGAAACGATATGCGTATTTTTTGAATTATGAAAATACGATACTTTTTTCCATACGCAAGTACCCTGTTACGTGTAAAACGTCCAGTTTATCAAAAAGTGACCTCGATGAGGTCAATCATCATGACAAATTGCAAAATTGCAGTGCTGTTTTTTTTAGCAGGTCTCCTGACGGTCGTAGGTGCACCGGACACGTTTTCCCAGGAGCGGGTGGAACCCGAGCTGGCGGAACGGGAAGATCCGTTAAGTCCGTATGATTTCGATATCAGAAATGGCATCGGCTTCAATTTCCAACTCAACAATTTTGGATTTGCTATCGGCGGAGAATACCGACGCCACTTCTCCCGCTATTCTAAAGGAGTTCTGGAAGTTCAAATTGCCAACCTCAAAGACGAAGGTGAACAGACTTTTCAGGATTTTTGGGGATATACCGTCATCCCGAACAAACACAACCGGGCGCTCACTTTTCCGATCCTTTTGGGAGTCAACAGGAGGGTGTTTGCCAATGCACTTGCCGACAATTTCCGCATGTTTGCACAATTTTCTGCCGGCCCGTCTTTTGTGTTTGTCTACCCCTATTACGACCATGATTTGACCGATTTCAACTTCCGGCTTCAGGGCATCCCCGGCCTCCGTGACCAGCGTCATTATGATCCCTTTCAGGGATGGGGCGACGGAGAGTTCATGTTGGGCGGTGCCGGACATTTGTCCATCGGGGCCAATATGGGCGGAGATTTCGGGAACCTTCAGACAATCCGTATAGGCTATTATTTCCACTATTATCCTTCGGGAATTCAGGTTATGGAGCCCTACCGTCCCGGTCCCGGATTTAATTTTGAGATGTCCAGAGAGGAGTTGCTGGCCCGGGGCGCTATCGTACCCGCCGCCGATAAACAGTACTTTTTCGGCACACCCCATATTACGCTGGTGTTCGGATCGATGTGGTAAAATGGACTGTTGATGCCTGCCGGATGAAGGCTCAGTCCGAAACAGATCTTCCCGGAGTGATATTGCAGAATTGTTCAACCCACTCAGGCAGGGTATGAAGGGATTCGAGCACCATGTCCGGTTGGAAACGGGATAGTTCATCGGCGCTATAGCCGCCTGTAGCTACGGCAATCGAGATGGCTCCGAATGATTGTGCACAACGGATATCTCTGGGAGTATCGCCGATAATCACCATATTTGAAGGCTGAAATGGTACTCCTGTGAATTTTTGAAGTTTTCGGTGCGCTGCCGGAGGCAATTCGTTGCGGTCACTGGAATCATCACCAAAAGCCCCGAACTCAAAGTAATGGTCCAGTCCGGATAGTTCCAGCTTGATATGGGCCGCCTTTGAGAAATTGCCGGTTAAAATACCCACCCGCGCATTGTATTTATTCAGGAACTCGAGGGCCGGATGGACTCCTCCGAAGACATGGATATCATCCGGAACCAGCTGTCTGTCCAGTTCATTAAGATAGGTATGTTTGACCCTTTCAAAAAGCTCTTCCCCGGGATTGTCAAGTAACGCTGTAAAAATATCACGGTCGGTTTTTCCCGCAAAATCAATGTTTCTCACATCCATTTCCCTCAGACCGTATTGATCAAGTATCTGCTGTATGACCATTCTGTTGGCCTTGTTTTGAATTTTCAGCAGTGTGCCGTCTATGTCAAATAAAAAAGCAAGATCCATATCGTGTTGGCATTTCAGGGGTGATGTTCCGTAAATGAAAATAGTACGTGTCAACCGGTGCAACCGATAAAATAGCACATGTGATTTCTTCCAAATTAGTAAAAAAAAGGGTACCTTGGTACCGTAAACGGAAATGCTAATTATGAACTATAACAATCTTTATCATGGCTATTATTGAAGATATTATTGCACGGCAAATATTCGACTCCCGGGGCAATCCAACGGTGGAAGTGGATGTGATTCTGGAAGATGGTACCATGGGACGGGCAGCCGTTCCTTCAGGAGCTTCCACAGGAGAGCACGAGGCGGTGGAGTTGCGTGACGGTGGTGATGCCTATATGGGAAAAGGTGTTCTCAATGCTGTTGAAAATGTCAATGAGACGATCAGCGACGAATTGATCGGATTCAATGTGTTCAATCAGGTCGACATCGACAATATGCTGATTGAACTGGACGGAACTGAAAACAAATCGAAACTGGGAGCCAATGCCATGCTGGGCGTATCACTTGCCGTGGCCGATGCCGCTTCCAACGCTCTGAACATTCCGTTCTGGCGTTATGTGGGTGGTGTCAATGCCAAGGTGCTGCCGGTTCCGATGATGAATATCATCAATGGCGGCTCACACGCCGACAACAACGTGGATCTGCAGGAGTTCATGATCATGCCCAGTGGTGCCGACTCTTTCTCTCATGCACTCAGAATCGGGGGTGAAATTTTTCACAATTTGAAAAAAGTACTGACCGGCATGGGTTATGCCACTACCGTCGGTGACGAAGGCGGGTTCGCCCCGAACCTTAAAAGCAATGAGGAAGCGGTAGAGGTGATCCTGAAAGCTATTGAACAGGCCGGCTACAAACCCGGTGAAGAGGTGCTGTTGGCACTGGATCCCGCGACGGCTGAATTTTACAATGCCGATACCGGACTCTACGAATTCAAATGGAGTGACGGCTCAAAGAGAAATGCCGATGATATGGTCGAATTCTGGAACAGCTGGGTCGAAAAATACCCCATCATCTCCATTGAAGATGCCATGGATGAAAATGACTGGGATGCCTGGAAAAAACTGACGGATGCCATCGGTGACAAAGTGCAGCTCGTTGGCGATGACCTCTTTGTAACCAACTCCGAGCGTCTGGGACGGGGCATCGAAGAAGGCATAGCCAACTCCATCCTGATCAAAGTGAATCAGATCGGTACCCTGACCGAAACCCTGGATACCATTGAGCTGGCTCACAAGAACGCGTATACAGCGGTCATATCCCATCGCTCCGGCGAAACCGAAGATACTACCATCGCGGATCTCGCGGTTGCTACCAATGCAGGCCAGATCAAAACCGGATCCATGAGCCGAACCGACCGGCTTGCCAAATACAATCAGCTGATCAGAATCGAAGAGCAGCTGGGAGAAAGCGCCGAATTCCTCGGCAGGGATTCGTTCAACGTGTAAATGCGTATGTAAAACTGCAACACAAATTCACGGAGTCGTTTTGTTTGTGTTGTGTTTTTTTGTTCCATTATAAGCAGACTGTGATTCGTGACCAGTCTGCTTTTTTTTTATATTCCACCATGTTCTTCCACATATAACATTAACTTTGAAAACCACATTTTACCAATAGTAAAGTCTGATTATGAATATCTATGTAGGTAACCTGGCCTGGAAGACCAAACGAAAGGAGTTGAAGGAGTTGTTTGAGAATTTCGGTGAAGTGACCAATGCTTTTATTGTTCGTGACAAGGAGACAAGGAGATCCCGGGGGTTCGGTTTTGTCGAAATGGCGGTTGATGAAGAGGCACAGGAAGCCATTGATAAATTGAATAACACCGTATTTCTGGAGCGGACCATTATCGTTAATGAGGCCCGCCCAAAGGATGATAGCCCGGAAGAGGAGCGGAATGAGCCGGATTACGATTCAGAAAGGAATATCGAAAAGGAAGACGGCGACGAAACCGTAACCGATAATGACGGCAATGATGCCGATAATCCCGGTGAAACCGGCGAGCAACAGGCGGTGTCCGAATCGTCCGGCACTGCCGAATCTGACAACAAGAAAGGCCGGAGCGATTAGGTCCGGTACCCGTCTGACAGCATTCCGGTTTGACCGGAAGCTGTCCGGATCGAATAGTTTATCCTACCGGCTCCCGGACCGATGATCAACACCAATATCTCCCTGACCAATTTTCGGAATCATGAACACACCGACACGGTATGGGGGACTCATGTGAATATTATCACCGGACCCAATGGGGCCGGGAAAACAAATTTACTGGATGCCATTCACTATCTGTGCATGGGCAGAAGCTTTACCAGCAGTTCGGATCTGTATGTCGTCAAACAGGGCCATTCCGGATTTCTGGTGAAAGGCAGTTTTACGGGGAATATCCGAAGTCATTTTGAAATTTCATGTTCCTATGAACGCGGGGATGGAAAAAATCTCCGGGTGAATGATAGCCCCCTTGAGCGTCATGCCGACCTGATCGGACTGGTTCCGGTGGTTCTGGTCTCACCGGATGACAAGAAACTTACAGGCGAAGGTCCCGCCGAGCGCCGTTCGTTTTTAGACTCCATGATCTCCCAAACCTCACCCGCCTATCTGGATGACCTGATTCGCTACCGGAAGATCGTTCGGCAGCGCAACAAGCTGCTGACCGATCTGGGTCATCAACCGGACCGCCTTGAACAGATGCTGGAACCGTGGGATCTCCAACTGGTTGAAACCGGATCCCGGATCGTCGCAAAACGCGCAAGTGTTGTCCGCAAATTCCGCGACTACATGGAACAGGCGCATGAACAGTTGACGGGTTCCGGCATGAGGCCCTCCATGACCTATAAATCCAACTGTATCGACGGACCGGATCTGACCGGTGATAATATTGCGGACGGGGATATCCGGCCGGCCTATTCACAGGAACTGGCGGCATCGGTCAAGAAAGACTGTGAACGCCGGCTTACGGTCATCGGACCGCACAGGGATGATCTTGTTTTTTTTCTGGATGATATGGAGTTGCGCAAATTCGGATCGCAGGGACAGCACCGGATATATGCACTTGCCCTGAAAATGGCGCAATTGTACTACTACACCGATGCACTTGAAGATCTTCCGGTGTTTCTGCTGGATGATGTTTTCGGTGACCTGGATGCCCGGAAAACCGACACGGTAATGAATATGTTATTGCAGCATCCGGGACAGTCATTCATTACGGCGGCACATCCCGACAAAATATCAGGGTTTACCGGTATTGATGATCAGCGGATATTCGAATATCATATTGAAGACGGTGTTATGCAACAGCTGATACGAGGTGATGATGGCTTATCGACGTAAACAACCCCGGGCGCTCAAGGAGCTGGTGGATGATTTTATCCAGGATTACCCCCATAGGGTAGCCCTGAAACGCGGTATGATCCTGGCTCTCTGGCCCGAAAAAATCGGTCCGGCTATACGGGAGCAGGTGCGGGACATCAATTTCAGGGGGAGTAGACTCGTTCTCCATGTGCCGGATCCGTCATGGCGCCATGAAATTCATATGCAGAGAAACAACATTGCCAAAGAATTGAACAGTGCGGTAAATGAAGAAATCATTCGCGATATTGTAGTAAAAGCGTAAGTCGTTATAAGAACTAAAAGACAGCAATGGCAAATAACAGTTTTTTCGGTCGCTGGTATACGAAAATTTTCAAACCAACGGAGAGTGAGACCACTTATCTTCACAAGGGTGAAATTCTGTCTGTTTTTCTGGTGGGATTTTTTATTGCCATTGTCATGTGGCTGTTGATTAATTTGGGAAGGGATTATACGATTACACTGGAAGTACCACTGGTGGTAGAAGGAGAGAGCGAAGAGATGGCCTTTGCGGAACAGCCTCCGGAATCCGCCCGTGTGAGTGTAAGTGGAGAGGGGTGGAATCTGCTGCCCATATGGCGCAATCCCCCCCGGATTACTATCGCCTATGATGAGGGAATGGTGAATATTTCGAGCATTATCCAGGATCAGCTTTCGGGTTATCCGGATCTGACCGTTCATGAGGTGGTGCCCCCCTACATCAATGTGGAAGTGGAGCCCAGAGTTAGTAAAAGGGTGCCCGTTCGTTCTGAACTCGAGGTGGATTTTGAATCGCGGTTTGAAATTGTGGGAGACATTCGGGTAAGCCCGGACAGCATAACCGTCACGGGCGCGGAGTCGATCCTCGACACGATCAGCTACTGGCCGACTACGACAATAAGATTGCGAAATGTGCAGAACGGGTTCAGCCGCGAAGTGGCTTTGGCTGATCAGGATATGCAGATTGCCCTGGATACCAACAGGGTGCGTGTCTCATTCGATGTCACTGAATTGACCGAAGGAGAGATCCGGGTCTATGTCAGAGCCCGGAACATTCCGGAAGACCGGCAGATCCGTTTCAATCCATCGGTCATTACCATTCGCTATGATGTACCTATTGAGAGTTTTAGTGAGGCGCAGGATATTGTCCCCTATGAAGCATTTGTGGACTACGAGGATATACTCCGGGATACAACCGGATATATGATTCCTACCGTCCGGCCGACCACCGATGATCTTGACCTGCGGCTGCGGTCATTTCAACCCCAGCGGGTCTCCTATTTTCATGTGATCGGTGATTAAGAGCTACTCCCCGGCGGCCTCTTCACGAAACGGCTCCAACACCTCCTCAACAGGTCTGCAGCCTTCAAAGTAGGAGGTGAGCTTCAGCAGTACCTCATCCACCAGGGCATCCGGACAGGAGGCGCCTGAAGTCAGGGCTATGGTAATCGGCTCTGCAGCTTTGGGTATCCAGCTGCGGGTTTGCTGCATCTCTTTCTTCCACTGGTTATAGTGGTGGATTTCACGGGGGGACGTGATCTCCGAGGCGTCCCGTATGTGATAGGTGGGAAAGCGCTCTTCAAGCAGCTCCACCAGATGCATGGTATTGGACGAATTGTACCCCCCGACTACCAGCGCCATATCGGCCCGCTCCTTGAGCAGGGCATAGGTGGCCGACTGGTTTTCGTTGGTGGCATAGCATAATGTGTCGGAGGTATCGGCAAAATGCATTTCGGCATCGGACGCTCCATACTTCTTCTCGACCGCTCCCTTCAGTATCTCCATCACCTGCCGGGTCTCGGAAGCCAGCATCGTAGTCTGGTTGATTACGCCGAAATGTTTCAGATCCTCAAGCGGGTGGAATCCTTCGGTGCTTTTTTCCCCGAAATAGTGATCAAAATCCGACAATGGCCGTTTTTCCAGCAGAATGTCAGCCAGAACCTGAGCCTCCTCCGGATTCAATACCACCACACAGGGCGCCTGTTGCGCACTGTGTGAAAAGGTCGCACGTGTCTCTTCATGCTGGTGCTTCCCATGTATGACCAGCGAGTACCCTTTTTTACCAAGTTGTCTGCCACGGTTCCACACCTTGACCACAAATGGGCAGGTCGTATCGTATTGATAGGGATTTACCCCCTGCTCCTCGAGTTTCTTTTGCATCTCCAGCGTCGTTCCGAATGCCGGAACGATCACGATATCATCGGGCGTCAGTGAAGAGAGGGGAATACGTTCGGTGCCGTCGGTTTCAAAAAGGAAACGGATTCCCCGTTTTTCAAGATTCTTGTTGACAGTCGGATTGTGGATCATTTCACTGAGCAGGTAGATATTCTTGCCGGGGTGCTGTTCCACGGTCCGATAGGCGATATCAATGGCATTCTCCACACCATAGCAGAAACCGAAATGTCGGGGAATGAGAAAACGCACCGGACCGAAGTCCAGGATACTGGGCTTGCGGTCTTTTTTGCGTGGATCCAGAATCTGGCGTGCGTTTTTTACCGTCTTAATGATTTCGGACTGGTACAGGTCCGGAATAAGAAAATCCTTGGGCATATCCCTTTTATTCTCTTTTCAGCTTTTTGTACTGAATACGTTTCGGCTGGTCGTCAATGCCCAGCACATCGCGGCGATAGTCCTGGTACTGCCGGTAGTTTCCTTCGAACCACCGTACCACACTGTCACCTTCGAATGCGAGAATATGTGTGGCAATCCGGTCGAGAAACCAACGGTCGTGAGAAATAACGACCACACATCCCGCAAAGTTCAGTAACGCATCCTCCAGGGCTCTGAGTGTCTGGACATCCAGATCGTTGGTCGGCTCGTCAAGCAGCAACAGGTTGGCGCCCTCTTTCAGGGTTTTTGCCATATGGACCCGGTTTCGTTCACCTCCGGACAACTGGTCGGTCTTTTTCTGCTGATCTCCACCACTGAAATTGAAACGGGCCACATATGCACGGGAATTGATTTCTTTGGATCCCAGCTCTACGGTATCTTCACCGTCCGAGATCTCTTCCCATATGGATTTATCCGGATCCAGCGGCCGGCTCTGATCAGCATATCCGATTTTGACGGTTTCACCGATCTCGAATGTCCCCTTGCTGGGCTGCTCTTTGCCGGTAATCATGCGGAACAGGGTCGTCTTTCCGGCCCCATTCGGACCGATAACCCCGACAATGCCGCCGGCCGGCAGGTCGAATTCCAAATTGCTGAACAACAGTCGGTCACCATAGGCCTTGGCGACGTCGTGCGCCCGGATCACCTTGTCCCCGAGACGGGGTCCGGGTGGTATATATATCTCCAGCTCTTCCCGCTTTTTTTCCTGTTCTTTGGAGGATAAAAGGTCTTCATAGGCGGTAATACGTGCTTTGCTTTTGGTGTGCCGCCCTTTGGGGTTGGTCTGGATCCACTCCATCTCCCGGTCAATGGTCCGCTGAAGACGGCTGTTCTGCCGTTCTTCAACCTCCAGTCGCTTGCGTTTCTGCTCCAGCCAACCGGAATAGTTCCCTTCGAATGGAATTCCCTCACCGTGGTCAAGCTCCAGAATCCAGCCGGCCACATTATCCAGAAAATAGCGGTCGTGTGTAATAGCGATAACCGTACCTTCGTATCGCTCAAGATGCTGCTCCAGCCAGTTGACCGAGTCGGCATCCAGATGGTTGGTCGGTTCATCCAGCAACAGTACATCAGGCTCCTTCAAGAGAAGCCGGCAGAGGGCCACTCTGCGACGTTCTCCACCGGAGAGGACATTGACCCGGGTATCCTCCGGCGGACAGCGCAGAGCCTGCATGGCCATCTGTAGTTTGCTGTCAAGATCCCAGGCGTTTTTCTGGTCAATCAGTTCCTGTAGTTTCGCCTGCCGGTCTATCAGTGCATCAAAATCGGCTTCCGGATCGCTGAATTTTTCACTGATATTGTCATATTCCCGAACCAGATCAACCAGCTCCTGTACACCTTCTTCGACGATATCTCTTACCGTTTTGTCCGGATCCAGCTCGGGTTCCTGAGGCAGGTGTCCGAAGGTGACACCGGTTTTGGAAGTGACCTCGCCCTCATAATTGTCATCCAGTCCGGCGATAATGCGCAGCAGGGTGCTTTTACCGGAACCGTTCGCTCCGATGATTCCGATTTTGGCACCATAGAAGAAGGAGAGATAGATATTTTTGAGGACACGTTGATTGGGGCCGTAGGTTTTCCCTACGCCGTTCATGGAGAATATGATTTTTTGATCGCTCAATCCGATAACTGTTTATTGGTTCATATAAAAAAAAGGGGCGGGACTGCCGGGGAGAATCAGGCGGCTACTTCATCCAGCCGGACGCCCACCAGTTTACTGATGCCCACTTCCGGCATGGTCACTCCGTACATCATTTCGGATTTTTCCATGGTCGTTTTATTGTGGGTGATCACCACAAACTGGGTTTGGTCACTGAATTTTTTCAGAAGTTTGGTAAAACGAAGGATGTTGGGATCGTCCAGAGGGGCATCGACCTCATCCATCACACAGAAGGGAGATGGCTTGACCAGATAAATGGCGAAAAGAAGCGCGATTGCAGTGAGCGTTTTTTCACCGCCCGAAAGCTGCTCGATTACACTGGGCCGCTTGCCGCGCGGGTTGGCAATAATTTCAATTTTGGCATCCAGGGGATCTTCCGCCGACTCATCAATGATCAGGTCACAGTGGTCATTTTCCTCAAACAGAGTGTTGAAGACGGTCTGGAAGTTGGCCCGGATCTCCTTGAACGTTTTATTGAATCGCTCCTGGGCATTGTGGTTGATCTTATCAATCGTCTCGATCAGCTGCTCTTCGGCTTTTTCCAGGTCATTGATCTGTTTCTCGAAATGTTCCAGACGCTCTTTTTCCTCTTCATATTCGGCAATGGCCAGCGGATTGACATCGCCGATATTCTTGAGCCGTTGGCGGAGCGTGAAAATGGTTTCGCGAGCTGTCGAGATGTCGGTATCTTCGGGCAACTTTTCATCAATCTGATCGATGGTCAGATTGTAGGTTTCCCAAATGTGGTCCGTAATATTCTTCTGATCCATCTCCAGCTTGGATTTTGCCAATTCCAGTGAGTGGATCAATTCCTGATTGGAGTCTTTTTTCCGCCGGACCTCTTTGAGGTCGTCTTCAAGAAGGTTGATTTTGCCGCGCTGACGGGAACAGGCCTCTTCGGATTCCTCCAGCTCTTTTTCGGTTTTCTCCTTGTCCACCAGTTTTTCCCGGAGTTCTTCCTCGGCTGTTTCAATCTGTTCCCGCAAGGCAATAATCCGGTCCTTGCTCTCCTTCGCACGGTCGGCGCGTTGTTGAAGCCTGTCCTTGATAGCCTGTACATCCGATTCAAAACGCTGAATATCACGCTTCAGAGTGGAAACCGCATTTTCGGCATTCTGGTGCCGAAGGGCGATGTCGTTATAGCGGGTCTGGGTGCGTTGCAGCACATCCTCCTTTTCCTGAAGCTGTGATTTTAGAGTGACTTCCTCACGGACAATGTTTTCCAGGCGTGTGGTCAGTTCTTCCAGTTCCGGTGTAATCTTCTGCAGCTCCTTCCCGGCCTTGCTGGTAGCTTCGGTCAGTTCTTCCAGGCGCTTATCCAGATCCCGGGCATTCTTTTCGTAAAAATCCGAACGGGTTTTAAAGGTTTCGATCCGCGCTTCATATTTTTGAAGCTGTGCAGAAGTCTCCTTGACTTTTTTCTGATAATGCTCCAGGTCAAATTTCCGGTACTGTTCATTGAGATCCTCGAGATGGACTTCCGCTTTTTCTACCTCGTAGGCCATTGCCTCTGCCTTTTGCATTCTGTCCTGCACCTTTTCACGCAGACCGATCCGGATACCGGCATTTTTATTGCTGCTTCCGCTGTACATGAAACCATCGGACGTGACCACATCCCCGTCCTCGGTGACGGCAATGACATTGTTGCCGGCGGCCTTTTTTGCGGCCTCATCCAGTGACCCTGTAAGTACGACGTTACCGAAGAACAGTTTTTTCAAAGCATCAAATTCCGGCTCACATCTGACATGATGAGCCAGTGAAGCGTCAGCCATGGTATTGTCCGCGGATATGCGGTTGAGGGGGATGATGGTTACACGGCCTTTGTCCTTTTTACGAAGCCGGTCGAACGCCTGAACCGCCTCATCTTCATTCGCCGTGACCACAAAATTGGCGGCTTCGCCAAGTACCGCCTCTATCGCAGCGGAGTGTTTCTCGTCACTTGAAAAAATGTCGCTGAGAATTTCCAGCGTAGTGTAGTCATCGCGTTGTTCGCGAAGATATTGAACACCGGCTGGATGAGCGTCCGACGATTCGCTGAGATTTTTCAGCAACTGGTACTCGGAATGATAGGCATCCTGGCGGCTTTGCAGACTCCGGATTTCGTCTTTCTGCTGGTTGATCCGGTCAAGTAGCTGCTCCTGCTTCGCCTGTGCATCTTTCAGCGCTTTTTCGGCCTCTTCATTTTCGGTAAACAGCGCTTCATATGTTCCTTCCAGCTTGTCTTTTTCGCCGGCAAACGACTCCATCTCTTCCCGGTTTTCCGCCTTCTGTTTCTTCAGCCGTTCCTGTTGATCGGCGCTGTTCTCAAGCCGTGATTCCAGGCGGATCTTGAGATTTTGCAGTTCATTGATGCGGTCGTTGGTTTCACTGTGGCGCCGGTTGACTTCTTCCAGCTCTTTTCGAACATCTTTTACCTGTTCCCGGCTCTTTTCCAGTGATGCGTGAGCGGCATCACGCTCCTTCTGGACGGAATCCAGCAGGGACTCGGCCTCTTTCAGCTCCTCCTGATTGGCCTTGAGATTTTTGCGCAGATCCTTGATGTCGTTTTCCGCCTGGTATACATCCTGTTCGTAGCGGTTTATGACATTTTCCTCATTGGTGATCTTTTCCCTGGTAATACGGATTCCTGTTTGCGCCTCCTGAACGGAGTGGCTGATCTGCCCCAGCTTTTTCCGGACTTCGTTTTGCACCTCTTCCTTCTTGACCAACTCCTCATGGGCCTCATTTTCATTCTGCTCGAGGTGTCCCAGTCTGCGCTCCAGCTCTTCTTTGGAAGAGGTAGCACTTGCAATACGTTCAAGGAGGGGATTGAGTTCGCTGCGTACATTATCGTATTCCTGGCGGGAAACCGCCTTGTCCAGAAAATCCAGCTCTACGCGGTATTTCTGTGCACGTTCGGCCCGTGAGGCCTGAGCCTGCAGGGAACGGGATTTTTTGCGGACCTCTACCAGGATGTCCTCCATGCGCTGCAGGTCGGCTCGAGTGTCGGATAGTTTTTTCAGGGTCTGCTTTTTGCGCTCCTTGTACTTGGTGATCCCGGCCGCTTCTTCGAAGAGCTTTCGGCGGTCGTTGTTCTTGTCATTCAGGATCTCCTCGACCATTTTCAGCTCAATGACAGAGTAAGCATTGGCGCCCATGCCGGTATCCATGAACAGATCGGTGATATCCTTGAGCCGGCAGGGTTTTTTATTCAGGAGATATTCACTATCGCCGGATCGGTACAATCTGCGGGTAAGGGTAATGTCGGAAAACTCAGTCGGAAGAATACCCCGGTTATTGATGATGGTTACGGCGACTTCCGCCATGCCGAGCGCCTTTTTAGAAGCCGTACCGTTGAAAATGACATTGCTCATGGCGGCAGAACGCAGCAGCGACGGGCGCTGCTCACCCAAAACCCAGCGAAGCGCATCGACAATATTGGACTTCCCGCAACCATTCGGACCGACGATTGCAGTGATGCCGCTGTCGAACTTTACTTTTGTTTTGTGAGCAAAACTCTTGAAACCGTGTAGTTCGAGTTCGGCAAGATACATGTATAGAAAACTCCGATAGGTGGATTAAACCGTCATGATCTCTTCTTCCTTCTCTTTCAGCATCTGATCGACACGTGATATATTCGTGTCGGTGAGCTTCTGAAGCTCCTCCTCGGCTTCAAACCGGGAGTCTTCAGGAAGAGACTCCTTTTTTACCTTATCCTTGATTTCATCCTTCTTTTCACGACGGGTATTGCGGACGCTGATTCTGGCTTCTTCTGCTTTCTCTTTGGCCACCTTCACAAGGTCGGCACGCCGTTCTTCGGAAAGAACGGGAAGCGGTATACGGATCAGAGTGCCGTCATTGTTGGGATTCAGGCCCAGTCCGGAAGCCATGATCGCCTTTTCAATTTCCTTAATGGAGGATTTGTCAAAAGGTTCGACCGTCAGCAGCCGGGAATCAGGTGCTGAAATATTGGAAAGCTGGTTAAGCGGAGTTTGCGTGCCGTAATAAGCCACCTTGATGCCTTCCAAAAGTTGCGGAGATGCTTTTCCGGCACGAATGTGGCCGAGTTCCTTTTTCAGATAGGCAAGAGCATCTTCCATGCGCTCATTTGCCTCGTCAATATATGGTTGAAGTTCCGGTATCATAACATCTGAAAGATAGTGTGAAATAACATGTTGAATCAGATGCGAAATATATAACAAATTGACAAAAAAAAAAGAGAACTCAGTCCCAGTGTACCCGGGTTCCGACATCATCCCCGTTTAAGATTCGATTCAGATTATCACTTTTGTCCATATTAAAGACGAGGAAGGGGATTTTGTTGTCCCGGCAGAGCGTGAATGCCGTAAGATCCATAACGGACAACTGCAGTTTCAGAACTTCGTCACCGCTGATGGTGCTGAACTTGCGAGCATCGGGATTTTTCTCCGGATCGGAATCAAAAATGCCGTCAACCCGGGTTCCCTTGAGGATGGCATCGGCTTCGATTTCAATGGCACGCAGCGAGGCGGCCGTATCGGTGGTGAAATAGGGATTACCGGTTCCCGCACCGAAAATGACAACACGTCCTTTTTCAAGGTGCCGGATGGCGCGTCTGCGAATAAAAGGCTCTGCGATCTGTTCCATACGAATCGCGGACATCAGACGGGTATGAATGCCTTTCCGCTCCAGGGCATCCTGCAGGGCGATACTGTTGATCATGGTGGCCATCATGCCCATATAGTCACCCTGTACCCGGTCCATGCCTTCGGTAGCTCCCTTAACGCCCCGGAAGATATTGCCGCCACCAATAACAATAGCGATCTGGGTGCCGGATTGCCCGGCCCGCTGAATCTCATCGGCATAGCGTGAAAGGACTTCGCCATCGATGCCATGCCCCTGTTTTCCCAGCAGTGATTCACCACTCAGTTTCAATAGGACTCTGTTGAAATGTTTCACAATGTCACCCCTTGTTCAGTGTATACTCAGATGGTCATCTTCAGTTCAGGAATCGCCTCTCTGTTACAAATGGCCGGCTGTTCCGGGATAAAAAAAAGGCTGCCCCGGGGCAGCCTGATAAACAATATGGTATTATTGCTCGCCGAGCTGAAGGCGAACAAAGGATTTGACAAGCGGCGTTCCCGATTGTTTCAGGTAATCCTGAACATTGAGGGTTCCGTCTTTAACAAATTTTTGTTCAAGCAGTACACGCTCCTCAAAAAAGCGCCGCATTTTCCCCATGGCTGCTTTTTCTGCAATTTCCGGGGGCTTGCCTTCGTTCAGCAACTGCTCTTTAGCAATCTCTTTCTCCGATTCGAGTACCGAGGAGTCAACTTCATCACGGGTTACGGCAATCGGATTCATGGCGGCTACCTGCATGGCAATATCTTTGGCCACTTCGGTGTTTTCAACCACATCATTAAATTCAACCAATACACAAAGCTGGTTGCCGGGATGCATGTAATCAAATACCTGCCCTTCACTATTAATCACTTTAAATCGGTTGATATCAATTTTTTCACCGATTTTTCCGACAAGATCCTTGAGCAAGTCGGAAACCGTAATATTATTGATCTTCAGTTGAAGCAGGGCTTCAAGGTCACCGGGCTCTTCACGTAAAATGATATTGGCAAAATCATTGGCATTTTGCACGAACTCCTCATTTTTGGCAACAAAATCGGTTTCGCAATTGAGTTCGACCGCAACAGCTTTTTTCCGGTCATCAGATACCCGAGATACGATGACTCCCTGATTGGCTTCCCGGTCAGCCCGCTTTTCAGATACTTTTTGTCCTTTTTTCCGTAAAAATTCGACAGCAGCATCCATATCGCCACCGGATTCGGCGAGGGCTTTTTTACAATCCATCATGCCGGCGCCGGTTTGGTCGCGCAGTTTTTTTACATCGGCAGCAGAAATACTCATGGTCTTATTATAATACGTTGCTTTGGGTTGTATTCAGTAATGGTTGATAAGAGATGGTGAACAGTCACAGAGTCCGTGTCA
>SLOL01000050.1 GCA_007132495.1 Balneolales bacterium | reverse complement strand
TATTCCGGCTTTCAAATTCTTATTCCGGCCTGAAGATTCAGCCTGTGACTCTGAAAGAATTTGATGCGCATTTGGCGTACGGCGTTATTTTTTTTCCTTTTGATGCCGATACCCGTCGCCCGGCATTGATGTTTTAAATGTGCGATTGATATCATAGATTTCAGAAGTGGGACATTTATTCGAAATCTATTACACTTTTTCCACCTCAATCGTCGCTATTTATGAAAACGGATCTCCCCCTGTTTGAGACAAGAAGCATCGATTCCATCCAGGACATGCTGCTGCAATCGGTTAAACAGTACGGCAAACGCCAGGCGCTTACCGATTTCAACCCGACACCCATCTCCAGTGTAACTTTTGAACAGCTGCTGCAACATGTGCGTGCTTTTGGTACCGCCCTTCACAAGCTCGGTCTGAAGGAGCGGTCACATATCGCCGTGATCAGCGAAAACCGGGTGCAGTGGGGGATAGCGTACCTGGCGGCAGTCTGCTATAACTATGTAATTGTACCGGTGGACCGCAATCTTGGAAAAACCGAAGTGTTGAATATTATTCATGAGTCCGATGCCCGGGCCGTCGTATTTTCTTCATCGGTGGAGTCCCATTTCGAGTCGGTCCACAAATCACTTCGGAAAATCAGACATTATATACACATGGATTTGCCCGGTCAGGAAGGTGAGTTCCTGTCAATGAAAGCCATGATGGATGATGTGCCCGCCGCAAAATTTCGCGAGATGCCGGAAATTGAACCTGACAAGCTCAGTATCATCGTTTTTACCTCCGGCTCACTAGGCCGGGCCAAGGGTGTGATGCTCACTCAAAAAAACATTGCCGCCGATCTGATGGGCATGGTGCAGATGATCCGGCTCTATCCGGAAGACCGGTTCCTGTCGGTACTGCCTATTCACCATACCTATGAGTGTACCTGTGGTTTCCTGTGTCCGCTCTATAAGGGCTGTTCGGTCTACTATGCCCGCTCGCTGAAAACAATCCCTGAAGACCTGAAGCAGAGTAAAGCCTCCATCCTGTTGGGAGTACCCCTGTTGTACGAAAAGATGTACAATAACATCCGGAAGGGAATCAGAGAGAAGACGATCACCAGGATTATTGTACCGCCAATGCAGGGTGCGGGTAATCTGTTGAATAAGCTGGGCTGGAGACAGGCACAACGTACGCTGTTCAAGTCGCTTCATGAGAAATTCGGAGGCAATATCCGCCTGTTTATCGCCGGCGGCGCCGCCCCCGATCCGGAAGTGGCCGAAGGGCTTCGCAAACTGGGTTTCCAATTTGTTCAGGGATATGGTCTGACCGAAACCGCCCCTATCCTTACGCTCAACCGGCTGGATGCATTTAAGGATGATGCCGCCGGACTTCCCATACCCGGAGTCAAAATCAAAATTGACGAACCGGATGAGAACGGAGTCGGAGAAATCCTGGCCCATGGAGATAATATTATGCCCGGATACTACAAAAACGAACAGGCCACCCGGGATACGTTCACTGATGCCGGCTGGTTCCGTACCGGAGACCTCGGATATATTGACGACGACGGTTTTCTGCACATAAGCGGACGTAAAAAGAATGTGATAATTGCCGCCAACGGAAAAAATGTCTTTCCGGAAGAGTTGGAAGATTTACTGAACCGCAGCCCCTACATACAGGAGTCGATGGTCTATGGCAAAGCCGTCAGTGACTACCATGAAAAAATCGAGGCGCAGATCGTAGTCGACGGGGAGGCCCTTATTGCCCGCGCGGAATCCAAAAACCGGGAAATCACCGGAGAGTGGGTCAGAGAACTTATTCAGCGCGAAATCAACAAGGTCAACAAGCAGCTGACCTCCTACAAGCGGATTCAGAACTTCATTGTCCGTGAAGAGGAGTTTGCCAAGACCACCACTCAGAAAATCAAACGCTATATGGTTGGAAAGGATCCGACGCCGATCAGTACCGAGGACCATTAACAGAGAACAGGCGCAACAGATCTACAGCGTACAGAAGGTGACGTACCCAAGCTCCCCGCAGCATAATTCTGCGGAGAGCATATCCGGATGCAATGGCAACCGACAGGTCTGCAGGTAACGGATTACAGGACCAACTGCGCAGCCATGTCATTCGGTAGTGATCAGAAAACAGAACAGGCGGGGGGATCAGGATTCGCTTACATAAAGATATCGCTTGATCTTTTGCGTCGGGGTCTTTTCAAAAGGCTCCGTCTGTTCGATCACCTCGGCAAGCTTTGCAAAAGAGGCGACACTGTCATTGGTCTCTTTCCGCAGGGAGATCAACAGTTTTTTTATGAAGTCCCGTATTTCGGACTGGGAAAGCCCGCGTGCGGTACATTTTTCATCCAGCTTTTCGTAGTTCAAATGAACCCGGGCCACAAGCCGGTTGTTCTGTTTGTACACCAACGATTCCAGTACATATTCGGAACGGTTGAGCACCGATTCGATTCCCTCCGGATAGATATTCTCACCGCTCGGACCCAGGATCATATTTTTAAGCCGGCCACGAATATACAGGTAACCCTCCCGGTCAAATGCTCCGAGATCTCCGGTGCGGAGCCACCCTTCATCCGTAATAGTCTCTGCCGTCAACTCCGGATCATTGAAATACTCTTTCATCACATTGGGTCCCCTAACCAAAATCTCCCCGTCGCTGGTGTTCTGCCCGGTCTTTGCAAACTGATCTTTTGTATTTTTATCGCTTTTTTCAATCGATTCAGTACCCCGGGGGGATTCTTCCGAATGGTTGCTGCGACTGTAGTCAATGCGCACCTCCATGCCCGGCATTGTCTTACCTACCGAATAGAGTCGTGTATTGCCATAATTGGCAGTAACCATGGGGGATGTTTCCGTCAACCCGTATCCGATCGCATACGGGAACTCTGCCTCTTTCATAAACTTTTCAACCTCCGGAGCTACCGATGCCCCGCCAATAGCAAAAATTTTCAAGCATCCGCCAAAAAGATGCATCAGCTTCTTTCCTGCCTTGCGGTGGATAAGTCTCCTGACCATTGGAATTTTGTAGGCCCCCCTGACAAGCCGTTTTTTTTGAATCTCCGGCAATATGCGTCCCTTGAACATCTTTTCAATAATAAGCGGAACCGAGAGCATAACCGTTGGTTTTACCTGTTCGAGAGCCGGCAGCAGGACGGCTGCTGTCGGCGGCTTGGTAACATAGTAGACCGATGCGCCTATCAACATCGGCATGACCAGTCCGACCGTACATTCATAGACATGCGGCAGCGGCAGAATGGACAACAGACGCTCCCGATGATCCACATGAACCACTTTCTCAAGGGAGATCGCATTGCTCACAATATTCTTGTGTGTCAACACCACTCCTTTGGAGTGGCCGGTGGTACCCGAGGTGTAGATAATGGAAGCGGGATCGTCCTCTTCGACATTCATAGACATCAGCCCCACCTTTTGCAGGGCCATATGCTTGATCCGGCGAAGTTCTCTGCTGCCCTGGGAATACAGTTTCCTCAACCGCTCCTTGCTCCAATCCGGTGAAATGACCGAAAAATTATCCATCAGAATAACGGTATTGAAACTGTTGAGATCAAAATCCTCAACCTTGTGATAGAGCCTTTCCGAGACAATCAGCGCGCAGGCTCCGCTGTGTCTGAGAATATGGTGGATCTCTGATGGATGAAAATCATTGAGGATGGGGACAGCCACCGCTTGCAGGGATGTAATTCCGAAATAGGCAACGCCCCAGTTCGGCCCGTTTTCACTCAGAATCGCTACACGATCGCCTGATTCAACTCTTTTGTCCCTAAGATAAGAAGCGACGCGGGATACTTTGTCGGCCATCTCGGTATAGGTCATAGCCTTGCTGCCGGCATACCCCAGTGCCGGGCGGTCCGGGTGATCGGTGACACTGCGCTTCAATAATGCCGGCAACGTCTGTTCTTCGAGGGGTGGTAAACTCATTGTAGTTCGGATTTATTAATGACGACAATCGACTAAACCTCATTATCGGCCATAGAAATGGAGGAAACATGACTCCAGATATTATTTTAAAATACACATTTGCCGAGCATTGATAAAAAAAAACTGCTGCGGCAAATTCGGATATGACCGGATGATAAAAATAGCTTACTTTCGGTAGAAATGGTAAGGGCTGTGCCCTGGCAGGTATAACCATATCCTGAACCGGAAAACCCTAATTTGATACATGGCTCACATAGGCATTATCGGCGCCGGCATAAGTGGACTGACCACTGCTCTTCTGCTCCGGAGAAAAGGACATTCCGTATCCGTATTTGACGGCTCCGATCAGGCCGGAGGCGCGATGCGTACCGCCCGGGATGAAGCGGGATGGATAGCTGAATGGGGACCCAATACCATTATAGAGTCTTCAGGCCGCATCAAACGGCTGATATCCATACTGAACCTTGAAGATCGCCGCATCTATCCCGGCTCCCTTGCCCAAAAACGGTATATCGTACGTGACCACAAGATGGTAGCTGTTCCTGCCTCTTTCCGGCAGTTGCTTTCCACCCCTCTCTTAAGCCGATCCGCAAAACTGGCCGTGCTCCGTGAACCCCTTGTCCGAAGAAAACAAGGTGAGTCCGCCCCCGACGAAAGTCTGGCCGATTTTGTGCGGCGCCGGCTGGGTGAGGAGTTTTTGAACTGGCCGATAGATGCGCTGGTCGGCGGCATTTACGCAGGAGATCCCGAACTGTTATCGGTAAAACACGCCTTTCCCAGACTCGCCCTGCTGGAGGAACAACATGGATCATTGATAGTCGGACAATTGAAAGGAGGTGTCAAACGTCCGGTCGGCTCGGATGAAATCCCCCGAAACAAAGCCGCTATCTTCTCCTTTGACAGGGGGCTGCAGGTTCTACCCGAAACACTTCGGGACCATCTGGGAGATGCTGTCCGGTTCGGATCCCGTGTAACCGGAATATCCGCTGTTGACAGTGGGAGACACTGGAAAGTTACATTAACCGGGTCCGATAATCCGCCTGAAACGTTTGACGCCCTGATTTATGCCGGCACCGCTTACGGTTTGCAGGATATAAAGATACCGGAGGAATTGGCCCTATTCCTTTCTCCGCTCACCGAAATTGCTCATCCGCCGGTTGTGTCGCTTACGCTCGGTTTTCGTCGTGAAGATATTGCCCACCCGCTTGACGGATTCGGCGTGCTCGTTCCGGGTGTGGAAAACTTCTCCATACTTGGCACCCTGTTCACCTCATCCCTGTTCCCGAACCGGGCACCTGACCGCAATCATGTCACACTGACCACCTATCTGGGCGGCATGCGGCAACCTGAAATCGCAGAAAAAGGGCAGGAGGAACAGGTAAAACGGGTAATCGATGCACTGCATTCTTTACTGGGTGTCACCGGTGAACCGTTATATCAACACCGTATACTCTGGTCCAAAGCCATTCCGCAATACCAGGTGGGCTATGGCCGATTGCTTGAATTGATGAACCGGGCGGAGCATGACCACTCCGGCTTCTACCTCTCCGGTAATTATCGCACGGGTATCTCGGTGGGTGATTCCATTAATGCTGCATTTGATCTTGCCGAACGGGTACACCGGGATATCGGTACCTCCGGAAGCCATATGGCACACAACATCGAAAATACGGAATAACCCGGTTCCCAATTTTCAGATTTAAAACCACTACGTAATGAGTCAAACGAAATATCATCGCATCAGCATACTGGGCTGCGGCTGGCTGGGATTTCCACTTGCCGGGCGACTGCTTGAACAGGGACATTTTGTACGCGGCAGCACCATGACCAAGGAAAAGATTCCGATGCTGGAAGAGGCCGGCATAGAACCCTACTTTCTGCGGCTTGATCCCCATATCAACGGTGATGATGTCACATCGTTTTTTGATGTCGACACGGTTGTTCTCAGTATTCCCCCTCCAGGGGTGGAGAACCGGGTCCGCTTCATGCAGCAGCAGAGTGATGAACTGGTCTCCTATATGAATACCTCGGCGACAAAGCGTCTGGTGATGATCAGCTCGACAGGGGTGTATGGATTCCGGGGCCAGGACGCCGATGAACACGATCCCCATCCCCCCGAAACGGAAAACGGTAAAGGGTTGATTGCGATGGAAAGGCAGCTGATGGACGGACTCCGTG
>SLOL01000129.1 GCA_007132495.1 Balneolales bacterium | reverse complement strand
CTGACCTGGCATACATTTGAACCTGTTCCCGACTATCGTCTTCAGCAGTGGATAACAGAATGGGCCGGTGGAGAGCATCAGCTCGAATTCGAGGACAACGCGGCCCAACTGCTTGGTTACCATGTCGGAAATAATCTGCAGCAGTTGACCGCTGAAATCGAGAAGTTGAAAAATTACCGCAAGGACGAAGGACCGATTACCGAGCAGGATGTGCGCCAGGTCGTCGGACTGTCACGGGAATACACGATGTTCGATTTTTCCGATGCGTTGTTTGCACGACAAACCGACAAGGCGATGTTTATTGCACATCAGATACTCCGGAAAGCGGATTCTCCACCGGGAGAAGTCATCAAGATGATCGGTTTTTTGTATACCACATTCGGAAAAATATGGCATATACAACGCCTGGCGCGAAAAGGTCTGACACCCGACCAGATTCGCGAGACTGTAGGGGTTAACAGCCGCTTCTACTACGACAAACTGGTAAAGGCCAGTCGCCAATATCCCCTTGAGAGCTGTCCATGGCTGTTTGAAGTACTGCTTGATGCCGACAGGTCCATCAAGGGATTCAGTAAAGAAACTCCGGAAGCGATTCTTCTGATGACGGTGAAAAAGATGACCCGTTAACGGATCGATTCATAACCGCCGGGAACGCCGGCGGGTGACAGCACGATTTGCCAGAGATTCAGTTTGCGAGAGCGGAAAGCTCCGGCACAACTGAGCAGATAGATGTTGAACGGCCGTCAAAAAAATTCGTTACGTCGTATTAAAATCGCGAAAAAATTTTTAATTTTGCTTGCTGCAAAAATCAAGCTGGAGATCCTCTCTTTTTCTCGAATGAAATTGCTACATTAAATTGTTAGGTAACGTAGTTGATACAAAATGACCCTCATTAATTTGAGTTTATTGCAACACACTTTGCCAGGATGTTTCGGATAATATGGGATCGTTGATTTACAGCAAGTCATTTAAGAACACTACACCCGTAAGAGTTGAGAGCAATGGAAGCATTAGGAAGACAAATATTGGTTGAATGCTACGAATGCAATGAAGAAGTGCTCAACGATGTTTCACAGATTGAATCCATACTGTTAGAGGCGACACGTGCTTCTGGTGCATCCATTATTTCACACAAATTCCACAAATTCAGTCCGCATGGCGTAAGTGGTATGGTTGTCATTGCCGAATCGCACGTTGCCATACACACCTGGCCGGAATACGCTTATGCAGCCGTTGATATCTTTACCTGCGGAGAGACGATCGATCCGTGGGTCATACAGGAATATCTCAAAAAGTGTTTTGGCTCCCGCAATACATCGGCAATGGAAATGAAGCGTGGTATGTTCAAGGTGGCGGAAGGCCAAAAGCTGCTCTTCAAACCGGAAAATTCAGCGAAATTCGGAAATTGAAAGTCCCGATGCGCTATATTCAGCTCCGTCAGGCCATCAGCCGTACAAGGGAGTTGGCTTTTTCAACGAACAGGATTCCGGATCTTGTAATAAATGGCTAAATTGGCCAAATCCTTTTATATAATTTTGGAGATGTAAATACATGTCGATGCTTCCAACCCCGAATGTCTTTTGTCTGGTCAAGGGGGCCGGAGAGGGACGAATGCTACTTAATGCTTTTGATCAGGCTCTGCTTGCCGCAGGTATCGGTGACACCAATATTGTGCGTATGAGCAGTATTATTCCCCCGGGTGCCTGCGAGCGAAGCCGGATGGTTCTGCCCAAAGGTGGATTGATACCGACAGCATACGCACATATTGACTCCGATCTATCGGGTGAAATCATTTCGGCCGCTGTGGCGGTGGCTCTGCCCGATGATATCACACAGGCCGGGGTGATCATGGAATACGAAGCGAAAGCCCCTCTCCATGTTGTTGAAGATAAAGTGCGGCAGATGGCCGAAGACGCCTTTGCATACCGAAATCGCAAGCTTCGCGAGATCAAGGTTACCGGCATTGAACATACGGTGCAGGAGTGTGGCGCCGTGTTCGCCGGAGCCGTATTATGGTATGAATAACAGGTACACCTTTTACATGCCACATCCTTTGTCACAAATTTAATTTTTCAACAATGCAGTTCAATGAATACTACAATGGCCGAACCGGTCTCACTGTCGGCATAAAGGAGATCCTGTTCTCCGAGCAGACTCCCTATCAGAAAGTCGAGGTTTTTAAAACCGATACGTGGGGAAATATGTTGACTATTGACGGAATGGTCATGCTCTCCGAGATGGATGAGTTTGTCTATCATGAGATGATTGTCCATGTGGGAATGTTCTCTCACCCCGCCCCGCGCCGGGTGTTGATCATCGGAGGGGGAGACGGAGGCACTGCGCGCGAAGTGCTTCGCCATCCATCTGTTGAACATGTGGATATGGTAGAGATTGATGAGGCGGTAGTAAGAGCCGCCAGACAGTTTTTTCCGGAGGTCGGTGATTTTGAGAATCCAAAACTGCATGTGCGTTATGAAGATGGTATTCGTTTTCTGGAAAATGTAACGGATCCTTATGATGTGATCATTATTGACGGATCCGACCCTGTCGGCCCGGCGGTTGAGCTGTTCAGTGAGCGCTTCTACAAGAACTGCTACAAGGCTCTGACTCCCAGCGGCGTCATTACCGCCCAGACCGAAAGTCCCTGGGTCGCCTCCTATCATCCTGACATTAAAAACCTGTTTCAGGTACTGGATGCGACCTTTGAAGTATCGGAGATGTACCTGGCTTATATACCGCTCTATCCGGCCGGGATGTGGTCATTTGCCCTGGCCTCAAAAGGCATCCGTCCGCATGATCCGGAAGTACTTCAGCGGGTGGAGCAGGGTACCACGAAAATGGCTTCAACGTTACAGTATTATAATTCCGAAATACATCGTGCCGCATTTGCACTACCCGGTTTTGTTCGGGACATTATTCGTTGACCAACTTTCATGAACCGCTCCGCCATGCCGAAGCGATTATCTTTTTTCCGGAAAGTCCGTCCGGGATCGGGGTTCATATGCCTGATAATGATGCTGACAGCAGGAATGTTTGCGGGTATGCAGGCCAATGCACATCGCCCGCCGGCCGACACACGCAGTACACGCGACACGCCTGAGATACGCGACACGTCTGAGATACACAACACACCTGATACACGCAACACACCTGATACACGCAACACGCCTGTTACACGCAACACGCCTGTTACACGCGTCACACACGACACGCTCGATACCGTTGTTGTCTCCGGTAATGAGTCGCTCCATCCACCGGGAGCGGCAGAGGTCGTTTTTTATGAAAACGGAAGACCGGTCGACCCTCCCGGAGTGCTGGATGATACGATCCGCATCACGGATGTGGATTCTTTGCTTGCCCGCTATTATGCCGCCGGGGGCTATCTGAATGCCGAGATAGACAGTGTTATTCCACCGTCACCGGATCGACAGGAACTCAGGATTTACACTTCACCCGGCTGCGGGTTCTCTATTGCAAATATTGATATAGAGATGGTGGATAATGATCCGGACCTGCTGGATGGATTCACCGCATTTTACGGATCGGGCGACCCGTACGCAGCCACTGCCCTGGAAGCGGAGCTTCGCCGGTTTGTAAATCATTTTGAAACGCTTGGTTATCCGCTGACAAGGGCTGAAATCTCGGAATTTGAAGTGCATACGGTGTCCTGTGAGGTTTCCGTTGAGGTACTTCTCAGAACCGGTGAACCATTTTATTCGGCAGGTGTCATCACGGAAGGACTGGAACAGAACCAGCCCGGCTATATCGAAACCGCTTCTGGAATCCGGGCGGACGAGCGCATCACACCGGCACTTATACGCAAGGGCCGCAGAAATCTCCTTAATACCGGTCTGTTTCATGATGTCAGTGAGGGGGATATACGCCTCAGGGATGGTGAAGCCTATATCTACTTTGATGTTGAGGAGCGGCGGGCCAACAATGTGGATGTAATGTTCGGATATGCCCCCGGTCAGGTGGAAGGATACAACATTATTGGCCGGGGTGATCTGCTTATACGCAATGTGGGATGGCCCGGCAGTGAACTGAACCTCTCTTTTGAGCGTCTCGAAAACATGGTAACACGAATGGAGTCATCTTTTGGAAGACAATGGATTAGAGGTGTTCCAGCCGGTGGGGGAATGGGTTTCCGGTTTTTGCAGCAGGACACCAGTTATCAGGTCCGGGAGTGGCATGTAGACGGTTACTATGACTGGACGCCGGAACGCAGGTTTTCGGTTCGGTTGCGTCAGGAAAATGCCTCGGCAAACACCAATCCGGAATTGCCGATGAGGGTGCTCGACGGAGTTACAAGGTCTGCCGGAGTCGGGTTTTTATATGATAATACCGACAACCGGACAAATCCGACGGCGGGAATGACGTTTCAGCTCTATTTGGAATCGGGTTTTCGCAGAGTGACCGACTCGCGCGCGGAGGAGCTTGAAAGTCAGGGGAGCATGATGCAGCAGCGCGTACAGGCGATGCTGCAGACCTATTACAGTCCACTGCCGCGGCATGTGACCGCTTTTCGGATACTGGGCACTGCGGTAGAGTCGCCTGAGTATAACGAGACGGATTTGATTCGGCTTGGTGGAGCACAATCGATACGCGGTTATCGGGAGGAGCAATTCCGGGTGTCAAGATCGGCCTGGGGCGATGTGGAGTACCGTTATCTGCTGGATCCCTATTCTCATGCCTTCGTATTCGGGGCGGGAGGCGTATACGAACGACCTGCCATGGTCGGGGAGAATATCGGAGGCTTGTCGGACTGGCTCTATTCCGGCGGTTTCGGATTTCGGTACAGGACACCGATCGGTTTACTGCAGTTTACCTATGCTGTCTCCGCTGATGACCCGCTTCATAACGGGAAAGTGCATTTCCATCTCTCCGCGGATTTTTAACCGTTTTCATCATCCAGCCACATGGAGCGAATCGCGTTATAGCTGTCGGGCCGGCGATCACGGAAAAACGGCCAGGTGGTTCGGTGACGGTCCAGTGAGGAAAGGTCGATATCCGACATCACAATTTGCTCGTCAAGTCCTCCTTCCGCCAGTATCTCACCAAAGGGGCCGCTGATAAAGGAGTGTCCCCAGAACGCGAGCTGGCTTTCGTTACCAACACGGTTGGTGGAAGCGACATAGCAACCATTGGCTACGCCATGGCTGCGCTGGATGGTCTGCCAGGCGTTGCGGTATCGCAGAGCCGTTTCTCCGGCCTCTTCCGGAAGCGAAGCAATGGCGGTGGGGTAGATCAACAGCCGGGCCCCCATCATGGCGGTGATACGGGCGGCTTCGGGGAACCACTGATCCCAACATATGAGTATGCCGATCCGGCCGAAACGGGTGTCAAAGGTACGGTATCCCAGATCGCCCGGTGTGAAATAGTACTTCTCATGAAAACCGGGGTCTTCGGGAATATGCATTTTCCGGTATTTTCCGAGATACGTGCCATCGGCATCGATGACGGCACAGGTATTGTGGTAGATACCGGGGTTACGTTTTTCGAAAAGTGATGCGACGATAACCACCTGCAGATCGGCGGCCGGCTTTTCCAGTCGGCGGGTGGTTGGACCGGGAACCGGCTCCGCCCAGTCAAAATAACGGTCGTCTATCTCGCGGCAAAAATAGGGCCAGGCAAACAGTTCCTGTAGTACGATGATATTGGCGCCCTGCTCCGCCGCTTGACGGATCAGGTTAGTGGTGTTTTCAATATTGCTTTCGATATCCTCACTGCAAGGTGACTGGATCAGTGCAACGGATACGGGAGAATGAGTCATTGGAACAGCATGATGAGTGAAATGCCGGAGAACATTGCGTTCTAAGGTAGATATCAGGTGTCATATTTGCAACAAAGCTACCGGGAGCGACGCTAAAAAAGTTGCTAAACAAGCCAATAGCGCATATCTTTTTAGCGTTCCGGAGTAAGCAAATATTGTGTATGACCGGATATAAAGAAACACTCCGGGTGTTCGGTCCGGCGTAACCATCGATTAAAACCACTGTGAGTCCGCCACATCATGAGTAAACAAAAAAAGAGACAACGATACCGGAAGCGTAAAAAGAGACCGGCGACACCCATGCTTTTGACGGCATACAACTATAAACTCATGTTGTATGGAGTGCTCTGTG
>SLOL01000081.1 GCA_007132495.1 Balneolales bacterium | reverse complement strand
TATATACGGTGCGGTCATTTTCGAAATCCAGATGGAGATCCCAGTCATTGAACAGCCCGACATGCATATTGGAAAGAGTGGAATTGCTGTTATTGGTGATGGTGTATCTGATGAAAAAGGTTTTTTCCAGGCTGCTTGTTGAAAAGGCATAGGTCTGCATTTTAATCGATAGTTCATCGGCCACCGGATGAAGATTTGAATGGAAGTGAGCCTTGCCGTCAATGTCGGATAACTCTCCGGGTCGGGAAAAACGAAGGTTATCCTCCGGCAGGAAATGACGTGTGATATCGGTAGAGTCGCGGACCTGGTTGATGATAACCGGCTCGTCATCATTGGAAAAGCTGCTTTCTACATCCGCCGAGATCATCAGTCCGCCTTCAAACAGGACATTATTAAACTCGCCGGGAATGAAACCGATGCCACCGGAGGATGTCAGTGCGTCCAGAAATCCGATGGTGCCGTCGGAAGAGATGGACACGGCGATTTCGTTGATGTCAAGAATCTCGTAGAGCAGCCGTTCATATCTGAACATGAAAAAGTCGTGGTACCCCAGGGCTTCATCGGTCATGTCAAGACGGAACTCGGGAACCCGGTCAAGTTGAAAATCCCGGGAGATGGTCACGTCAAAGGACACCTCGAATTCCGAACCGGTGGGTACCACTCCTGAGTTTTGTGATTCGGGTTGGATGGTGAAGCCTTCTTGCTGAGATTCAATTTCCATTGTGGCTCCTGACGTAGCCTCACCGTAATTGAATCCGCTGAGTATGAGCGTTCCGCTTTCGCCGATATTGAGTTTGCTGCCGTCGGCCGCTTCAAACGAAAAATCGGTGATATAGAGGCCGGGATTGTGGTTGGTGAGTGCCGCGTGGGCATCGATGAGACCGGCACCCAGCTTGTTGTCGTATTTGGAATCGGGGTTTTCGGCGTCAATGGACCGGCCGTTGGTCCGTATTTGTGAGGCGATTCGCTGGGGTGACCATTCCGGGTTTTCTGCCTTGATAAGTGCGGCAAGTCCGCTTACTACCGGTGCGGCCATGGAGGTACCGGTGTTGCGTGCGTATCGGGGATCCCAGCTTACCTCGTCTTCGTCATAGTCGAAAAAGGTGCTCAGCACCCCCTCGCCCATGGCAAAAACATCCACATAGTAGCCGTAGTTGGAAAAATGGGAGATGACATCGTTGTACTCTCTCTTAACCGATCCCACCGTCAGCACATTGTCATAGGCGGCCGGAAAAAAGGCGGTATCGTCTCCCTCGTTGCCGGCGGCGGCCACCACCAGAGAACCCGATTCGAAGGCATATTCGACCACCTCCTTTCCGTATTCGGAGAAGTTGGTGCCCCCGAAGCTGCAGTTGATGATATCGGCATCGTTAACGGCCGCGTAGAGAATACCGGGGTAGCCGTAGGCGATCGTGGTGGGATATTGTTCGGTGCCGCCTGTCTTGACCGGCATGAACTGTGAGTGAAAGCCGGTTCCGGCCACACCGATTTCGTTGTCGGTGTCGGCGGCCGCTGTTCCGGCTACATGCGTGCCGTGGCTGGAGAAATTGCCGACCGGATCGGCATTTTGTTCGGGTTCCTCGCCATTGAAAATGTCGCCGCTCTCCCAGAAATTCCAGCCGATAGTGTCGTTGACAATCTCCCATCCTTCAAAGTATTCATCCGCCCGGCCCGGTTCCGGATTTTCCCAGAGTTTGTTCCGGAGATCCGGATGATCGTAATAGACGCCGCTGTCCACAATGGCAATGACGACGTCCGGTGATCCCGTGGATACCGACCAGGCATTGTAAAAGTTCTGGTACTCAAAATAGTCGTGCCCTGCTGCCCCGATGAGCGAATCATTCGGTGTGTAGGCCTGGGCGGTCCGGTGGACATAATGCGGCTCGGCATAGACGACTCCGGGTATTTGGCCGATCTCTCCGGAGAGTTGAAGCGGATCTTCTCCGGAGCTGTAACGGATGTAATAGGTGCGCTCAAAACCCCTGGCAAGTTCTTCCAGCCGGTCGGGCGAGGCGCCGGGGTGTGCCCGGGCCCTGGCGGCTACCGCCGATGCCGCACCGCTGCGAAACACCGGTTTCATCGACTGTAACCCGTGCGATTGCAGCCGGTTTTCAAGCATTGCAGCGGGATTGTCCGGCCGGTCTCCGGATACGCCGCCTCTGTCACGGCGCTTTTTTCCCGCCTCTCCCGTATCGTCATAGTGCCGGAAAAAGGTTTGATCATCTTCCAGTTTGACAATGATATGTCCCGGCAGGTATTCCGGAGGGGAATCGGCTGCATATGTGTAGCTTATGATGCCGGATGTGCACAGAAACAGTCCAGTGAATATCGACCAGAAAAAGCGGGAAGTCATATACTATAGAATCCGGATAAAGAGATTGGTTGTCACGTGGTAATACGATATAATGCTGAAAATGTAATGGATTTAATCAGCAATTGTTGTAAAAAGCTGAATTTCTGACAATATTTCCGGTTTCCGGAATATTCACGATAACAGCCCTGACATGTCGGAACGTTCACCCGAAAGGAAGCAGGACCCAATGCCTGGTAAGATGCGGTATCCCTCGTCCGGAGAGATGCAAGACTCATCAGTCGATAAGAAGCAGGACCCGTCGTCCGGGGAGATGCCGGAACCATCAACCGGGATACCGGCACAACCTTCTTCCGATATGTTTGCGCACCGGTTGTTTGATTCCTATGACCGCTACAGGGAACGGGCACTGTACCACAGGAGATTCAAGTATCAGGATATCGTGCCGTTACTGCACGAAATCGGAGAGCATCCGGAGGTTGATCTGATCAGGGAAGGCAAGTCGACCGGGGGGCGCACCATTTACCGGATCAGGATGGGAAGCGGCGACACATCGGTTCTCCTCTGGTCCCAGATGCACGGCGATGAACCGACCGCGACAATGGCTCTTTTCGACCTGTTTCGTTTTTTGACCGCCCGGGATGAGCATGATGAGTGGCGAAACGCCATTCTCCGGAATGTGACCATTCATGCCGTCCCGATGTTGAATCCCGATGCCGCCGATCTTTTTCAGCGTCATACACCCCTCGGAATTGACATGAACCGCGATGCATTGCAGCGGCAGTGTCCGGAGTCCCGTCTGCTCAAGCGGATCCGGCATGATCTGAATGCCGACTTCGGATTTAATTTGCACGACCAGAGTACCCGTTATTCGGTGGGCGAAACCTCCAAAAGCACGGTGATTGCTTTCCTGGCACCTGCTTACAATGCTGAACGCAGTGTAAATCCGGTCCGGAAACGGAGCATGCAGGTTATCGCGGGGTTATCCGACATGTTGCAGGCATTTATTCCGGGCCATGTCGCCACCTATTCCGATGAATACGAGCCTCGCGCCTTCGGCGATCAGATTCAGAAATGGGGCACCAGCGCCATCCTTGTGGAGAGCGGCGGAATGAAAGATGATCCCGAAAAACAGGGTATCCGGAAACTGAACTATGTGTTGCTTCTGGAGGCGTTGCGATCCATTGCCACGGCGGATTATGAGTCTTGTCCGGTTGATCGCTACGAGGCCATCCCCCCGAACCGTTTCCGGCTTTATGACACCATATTGAGAAACGTAACCCTCCACTCCGGTGATCGCAAATTCGTAGTTGATATCGGCATGAATCGCATTGAATGCAACACAGAAGGGGCTCTGGACTATTACGAACGCGGTGAAATCACCGAGGTGGGCGACCTTTCCGGCTGTAACGGGTATGATGAACGGGATATGACCGGACTGAGGGGTGTAGCCGGAGCGGTCAGTCCCGAAGCCGTTACTGCCGCTGCGGAACTGGACCGGACCAGGGCGGTCGATTTGCTGAGGCTGGGTTTTACAGCCGTCCGGGTGGAGGGCCTGCCGGAAAAACCTTATACCGGTTTTCCCCTTAATATCGTTGGTAATATGAAATCCCGGCAATCCGGCACCTTGCCGGAAAGTCCGGCAAATCTGGTATTATATGACGGAGATGAGCCGGTCTATGTCGTGATCAACGGAAATCTTGTGGATGTGAGGCCGGAAGCCGACATTCCCGGTCAGCTGGAGCACATAAGAAATGCACTTGTTTTTCATTAAGACTTCTGCTATTTCTGTAGTTGAATCCATTCAGAGTTTTTGTAGTTTTGCGGTAATCAATTAAAAAAAAGAAAATCCTGTTTATGAACAAACGTTATGCCCTTTGGGGTGGACTTCTCGCCACAATGGCGCTTATCATCATAGTAATGGTGCGTGTTGCTGATGACGATACGAACCAGGCTCCGGCTTCGGCGGCTATACAGAACAGCGGGACGGCGGAGTCCGAAATCCTGGCCCCCCGGGATAATGACTGGATCAAAGGCAATCCCGATGCCGATGTGGTTGTTGTGAAATACAGCGATTTCCAGTGTCCGGCATGCCGGTTTTACGCCTCGATGGATGACCAGCTGAGTCAGGAGATGGGAGATGATGTTCTTTTCATATTTCGCCATTTTCCGTTGTCGAGTTTTGAGCATTCCAATTTGGCGTCACGTTACACCGAGGCCGCCGGCCGGCAGGACAAGTTCTGGAGAATGCACGATCTGATCTATATCAACCAGCAACGCTGGTCTCGTTCCAATGATGCTGAATCAATCTTCCGGCAATTTGCCGACTCCATTGATCTGGATATGACCCAACTGGACGAAGATCTGGAAGATCCCGATCTGATGGCTCGCATCCGGTCCGATTATGAAGACGGACAGCGGCTTGGTGTGCGTGCGGTACCTTCGCTGTTTATCAACGGCGAGATGATTCAGAATCCGAGCAGTATGGACGAATACCGCGAGATGATCGAATCCCGTTTGTAAACGGTTGACAATTCTCCGTCGCCGGTTTGTCGAAGACCGGGAGGCTGCTTAAATATTATTTCCGTTATGGCTGGTACTGAAAAATCACCGGTCACCTGGGTGGTTGTTTTTCTGGTGATTGCTGTTATAGGCTTTGCGGATGCGGTTTATCTGACGGCATCCCACTATATAGGCGGACTGCTTACCTGTGCCGTAGTGGAAGGGTGTGATGAGGTAGCCATGAGCGAGTATGCCACCATCGGACCGTTTCCTGTAGCGTTGGGAGGGGCGCTGTTCTATGCCGTCATGCTGATTTGGGGTGTGGTATGGCTGGATACGCGAAAATCCGGTCTGTTCCGTCTAATGCCTTACATCACGGTTCCCGCTTTCCTGTTTTCGATGTGGCTGATGTATGCGATGTTTTTTCTGATTCAGGCTCTGTGTATCTACTGCCTGATCTCCGCAACCACCACCACCCTGCTCATGCTGCTCTCTTTCCGGTTCCGATGGAGGATCTGAAAGGTCCGCCACACCACTATATTATACACCACTATATTATATTCAGGACCGATTCCGGGAAATTTTCTCGCATTTTACCGTCATCTTCCGTAATTTGTGCCACTTATTACAACCAACAGGTTGGGGGTGCTTGTACGCACGGGCTGAGATCATACCCCGATCACCTGAACCGGTTAATGCCGGCGTAGGGAAACCTCTCCGACAGTTACCAGGAGCATGCATTGTTTCCGGTATGTTCGGAAAAACAGCTCATCTGTTGTACACAGCGCCTTCAAATTGAAAATATGTACAAATTTGGAGGAGCTATGAATCGTTTCATGCTTGTTTTAATACTGGTGATATTCTCCGGTCTGCCGGAGGTTTTCGCCCAAACCATTACCGGAACCGTCAGAGACGCCCGGACCCGCGAGCCGCTTTCCGGTGCCGCTGTCTATCAGGTTCAAACCGGACACGGAACAACAACCGATACCGGGGGATTTTTTGAGCTGGAACTGACCGGACAAGGGCAGCGCGCCGTTGAGATCCGTTATCTCGGATACGAAAGCCGCCGGGTGATGGCCAACTGGTCGGGCGAACGGCATTTTGATTTAAGCCTGGTTCCGGCCGCCATTGTCAGCGAAGATATTTTGATTGAAGCGTTTCGGGTCGATGATCGTGCTCCGGTCACCTACACCAATGTCGAACGGGAAGAGATCCGGGAACGGAATTTTGGAAAAGATATTCCGGAACTGTTGGGGATGGCTCCATCGGTGATCAGCACCTCGGATGCCGGAGCCGGAATCGGGTACACGGGGCTGCGTATACGCGGGGTGGAT
>SLOL01000158.1 GCA_007132495.1 Balneolales bacterium | reverse complement strand
TTTCGCCCGCAAGAACTATTTCTATCCGGATATGCCGAAAGGGTATCAGATCTCCCAGTTTGAAACTCCGATCTGCTATGACGGCTATCTGGATATTGAAGTGGAGGATGAATCCGGCGGGCCGCGAACCCGCACCAGGCGCATCGGCCTCACCCGTATCCATATGGAAGAGGATGCCGGCAAGTCGATTCACGACCAGGACCCGCATAACACGCTCATCGACCTGAACAGGGCGGGAACCCCGCTGCTGGAGATTGTTTCCGAGCCGGATATCCGATCGCCGCAGGAGGCCGGTGCCTACATGCGCAAGATCTGGCAGATCGTCCGGTATCTCGGCGTTTGCGACGGCAACATGGAGGAGGGCAGCCTGCGGTGCGATGCGAACGTATCCATCCGCCCGGTGGGACAGAAGGAATTTGCCACACGGACCGAGATTAAAAACCTCAACTCCTTCCGCAATGTCGAGCGGGCGCTTGCCTATGAGGTGGAGCGGCAGAAAGAGGTGGTGCGCTCGGGAGGGGAGGTCATCCAGCAGACCCTCCTCTGGAACCCCGACGAAATGAAGACGCGTGAGATGCGCACCAAGGAGGAGGCGCACGACTATCGCTATTTTCCGGAGCCGGATATTCCGCCGGTCATTGTCACCGACGAGATGCTTGAGGAAATCCGGCTGGAGATCCCCGAACTGCCGGAAGAACGGCGTCAGCGCTACATCAGTGAATTCAAGCTCTCCGATTTTGATGCGTCGGTGCTGACCGAGGATCGTCCGCTGGCCGATTATTTCGAGGAAGTGCTGAAGCACGGGGTCAAGCCCAAGCCGGTCGCCAATCTCATCATCACCGAAGTGCGGCGCATCATGAACGAACGCGTGATTACCATCACCGGATTTACCGTCGGACCGGAGCAGCTGGCCGGACTCATCGCGCTTCGTGAGGAGGACAAGATCAGCTCGTCGGCCATGCAGACACTGCTCGATGCCATGCTCGACAGCGATGCCGATGCCGAAACGCTGGCCCGCGAGAAGAACCTGATCCAGGTGTCCGATACCGGTTTTCTGGAGCCGATCGTTGAACAGGTGTTGCAGGACAATCCCAACGAAGTCAAGCGCTATCTGGGCGGGAAAAAAGGATTGATCGGCTTTTTTGTCGGTCAAATCATGAAACAGTCCAGGGGCAAGGCCAATCCGGCGATGGTCCGGGAGCTGATCGAAAAGAAAATTGAGGATTATGGCTGAGAAGAATATTACACGGTCCGCCCGGCTTGATGTGCCGATTACCGCACTGCCGTTTGGCAAGCCGCTCTTTGCCACAGTGTATGGCAGAATTCAGTCGTTTGGCCAGCGGCTTTTTGCCGCAGCGTCGTGTATAATTCGGCCGTTTGGCAACCCGCCATTTGCCACAGCGTCGCACAGAACATCGGGAGTTGCCACACTGTTGCTGACCACCTTTTTGATGACCGGTTGCGGCAGTTGTGAGCGGGAGGAGGCCGACCCCGGACTAAGCGAAACCCGGATTTCCGGCACTGTTACCGTGGACGAGGCTCTTGACGACACCCGTGACTACAGCGGCATCACCCTGCTGGTCCGGGGCGGTTCCGCGGGACCCGACACCGTCTTTCATGCGGTCACCGATTTTGACGGTCATTTTGACGGTACCGCCCGGTTTCCCCGTCAGGATTTCTACCAGCTCCGGATTCATCGCAGCGATCGCCGGATCGCCGATACCACCATTGTGCTGGCCGCCGGCGATACCATCCAGGTCGAAGGGTCGCTGCCCCGCTTTGCCGGCCGGGCGCAGATCCGTTCCACCGAACACGAAGCCCTGCAGACCCTGAATCGCCTCGACAGACAGTACGGGCGGATGCTGGCGCACGCCTCTGTGGGCAATGTGGATGAGGATTTCTTTCCCGACATGCTCGACCAGTGGAGCGATATCTATTGGGAAGTATTTGAGCGGTGGCCCGGTACCCTTGCCGGAAGAGAGGCTGCCGATGAGTCGCTTCGCAAGATCGAGGAACGCAACGACGAGGAGCTGATGCGCCGCCTGCGGGAATATGGCGACCATGAATGGGTGAGGCAGCTGGCATCCCGCTACGGTTTTCTGGCCAAAATCAGGCAGGAGGGGCTGGATGCGGCCATCGTCTGGTCCGATTCACTGGAGGCCGAAAGTACTACGCAGGAGACCCGAAGGCGGATAGCCATGAACCGGATTGAAGTGCTGTACGACAGCGCCCGCACCGACCAGGCGCGAAACCGCGTGCACGATTTTGAAGACGCTTTCGGGGATGATATGGAGGTGGAAAACTGGCTTACGGCCATGCAATACGACATCGAGCATCTCTCTGCCGGAGAGCCGCTGCCGTCCTTTGAGCTGGAGTTACAGTTCAACGGTGACCGGAATACGATCGGTCTGGAGGATCTGGCGGGGAGTCCGGCCGTGATCGAAGTGGTCGGCCTCACCGACCGGGAATATCAGTTTACCTTTAACGAGCTCCTTATGGCTCACCGGATTTTTAACGACGAGGGAATTCAGTTTCTCACGATTCCCGTTGAAGAGAATCCGATAACCGTAGGGGCTTTTTATGAAGAACGGGATCAGGACTGGCCCGTGGCAAGGGCGGGAGCCTACGCCGAATCGGACCTGGAAGAGCGCTGGAATGTGTTTGAACTGCCGGTTCGCATCGTCATCGACAGCGACGGGCGGATTGTGCGAAAGCTGCACGGAAGCAGCATCAATGAGTTGATATCAGAACTGAATAAATTATTAATAAATAACGGAGAAGTATTATGAGATCCATTTTAATTGCCGGTAACTGGAAGATGAACATGGGACCCGCGGAGACGGCTGATTTTTTCAAGCAGCTGGATGACGCCGCCCAGAAAGAAATTGAGGGGGTCGAAGCGGCAGTCTGTCCGCCTTTTGTATCACTTCCGGCGGCGTTTTCGGCCCGGAAATCCGGCAGTGCCGTGAAAATCGGGGCGCAAAACATCCATTTTGAGGATAACGGCGCATTCACCGGTGAGATCAGCAGTACCATGCTCAATGAACTGGGATGCGACTTTGTGATTCTGGGTCACTCCGAACGACGCGAATATTTCGGTGAAAACGACGAGATCATCAACAAGAAAGTCAAAAAGGCGCTGGCCGACGGTATTACGCCGATCGTCTGTGTCGGCGAAGTGCTGGACGAGCGCAAGCAGGATCGCCATTTTGATGTCGTCAAAACCCAGACCGCCGGTTCGCTGGCCGGACTTTCCGCGACCGACGCCTCCAAAATTGTTATCGCCTATGAGCCTGTCTGGGCTATCGGCACCGGCGAAACCGCCTCACCTGAGCAGGCCCAGGAGATGCACGCTTTTATCCGTAAAGAGGTGGCCGGACTGTTTGGTCAGGATATCGCCGACGGCGTGCGCATCCTCTACGGCGGCAGCATGAAGCCGGCCAACGCCGACGAGCTGCTCAAACAGCCGGACGTGGACGGCGGACTCATCGGCGGAGCCAGCCTCAAGCCCGACAGTTTCGCCGAACTGGTAGCTATTTCCGCTAAACAGTAGGACAGAACTCAGAAATCAGAATACAGAATACAGAACTCAGAACTCAGAATACAGGAAACAGAAGGCAGGACTCAGGAAACAGAGTACAGAATACAGAATACAGGTTTCAGAGTACAGGGGAACTTATTCCCAAGCCTTGTGACAGGAACTCTGAACCCTGAAAAATGAAGTCTGTACTCTGTATTCTGAGTTCTGAGTTCTGTAACAGGCACAATATGGATAAAAAAAACGTATTGGTACTCGGCTCGGGCGGCAGGGAGCACGCACTGGCATGGTCATTGAGCGGATCCCCGCTGCTCGGCAACCTCTATATCGCACCCGGTAATCCCGGAACCGGGCTTTTGGGGGAGAATATCGCCCTGAAGCCCGGCGATTATGCATCGAACGATGCGTGGTTCGGTGCGGTCGCGGAGCTGGTCGAAGTGAAACAGATCGATCTGACGGTCGTCGGACCCGAGCAGCCGCTGGTGGACGGTATTACCGATTTCCTTGAGGAGCGCGGCCACAAGGTCTTTGGGCCTTCCAAAGGGGCGGCCAGGCTGGAAGGAAGTAAAACGTTCGCCAAGTGGCTGATGCACAAGTATCGGATTCCTACCGCCCGTTCCACGGAATTCAGCGGCGATACGGTTCTGGATGATGTAGAGGCCTGGCTCAAGGTCGAAAATACAGAGTGGCCGGTGGTCATCAAGGCCGATGGTCTCGCCGCCGGCAAAGGGGTGTTTATCTGTAAAAACCTGGATGAAGCGATGGAACATCTGCAGCGCATCCGGGAAGATGATTCTCTGCGAAAGGCGGCCGGACGTGTTGTGGTCGAGGAGTTTATGGAAGGAGAGGAGGCTTCGGTGTTCGCAATTACCGACGGACGAAATGCCCGTCTGCTGCTCTCCGCCCAGGACCACAAGCGCATCGGCGAAGGGGATACCGGACTGAATACCGGCGGGATGGGGGCTTATGGTCCCGCGCCGGTGATTGACAGCCGGATGCTCAGGCAAGTAGAGGATACGATTCTGTATCCGACACTCGGGGCGATGCAGCTCGAGGGACACTCCTACCGCGGTGTGCTCTATCTCGGGCTGATGATCACCGATGAGGGTCCCAAAGTTGTGGAGTACAACTGCCGCTTCGGGGATCCGGAGTGTCAGGTGCTGCTGCCGGCGATGAAATCCGATCTGCTGGAGGTGATGCTCGCGGCGGTTGAATTCCGGCTCGAAGAGACCGAAGTCGAGATGTCCGATGAACACTACTGCTGCGTGGTCATGGCTTCAGGCGGATATCCCGAAGCCTACGCCAAAGGCAAGGAGATCACCGGTCTGGATAAGGTAGCTGATGATGTGCTGGTCTTCCACAGCGGAACCCGGCGCGATGCCGGCGGAAAACTTTACACCGACGGCGGCCGGGTGCTGAGTGTGGTGGCGAACGGACCCGATCTGCGCGGTGCTATTTCACGCTGTTACAGGGAAGTGGAAAAAATCTCGTTTGAGGGTGCCTACTACCGGCGGGATATTGGAGCCAAAGGCCTGGACAGGTGACAGGGGACAGAATACAGAAGACAGAATACAGAATACAGAGTACAGAAAACAGAATACAGTAGGCAGAATTCTGGAATCAGAGTTCGGAGTGCAGCTTGTTAAAAACAGATCCCCGTTAGTGCATGTTTAACAGAACCGAGGAAGAGGAGCGCCGTCTGACGCTCACCCACACCGGCCCGCCGTCCGATTTCATCGCCCGTATCCCCGGAAAGGATGAAGTTTATCCTGCGGGCCTTAGCGACGATTAAGTTTTCGGAAAACTTGTACAGACTTATTTAATCCAATAACTTAATGTCACAACGTAGTAGACCGGAAAATAGAGTGACAGATAAACGAGCCACGGGAGCGCAGAATCAAAATAGAACAGCATGACTCCCATCATGACAATATACGGACCAGAATGCCATATACGGACCAGAATGCCAGCACCGCGCCCGAAGCCTGTTATTGCACTATGATCCGGGGAGGGGATTGTCCGCGGGCAAAAGCCTGGTCCTTGTGGATGAAAACAGCGTATGGATGCGTACCGTTTGATGCCTCTTGTAAAATGGCAAGTACCAGTGGTGTTCCATCTCTGAGAACCCTGGTGCTGTGTCCCACCACTTTTTCATCAGAGAATTGAAAGGAAGCGTCAGATCCTTCTACAGTCCACCTGATCCTGTCGCCTCTTCTTGCGGTCACATCGCTTTTACTTTCGTTATCAGCCAGTACGACACGCCATTCGTCATTAACGACTTTAATTACCACCATGTGTTCGGTTCGCGCCTGACCCGGCTGTCCGGGTTCTGATTTTGGAATCATATAAGCCTCATTTTTTACGTTTGATTGAAGTAGACAAAAACAAGTTAATATAAGCTGTTGATCTGCTGAAGCATCGTTTTGAATTGAGTATCGTTAACCAGTTCACGCAACTCGGGTTGTCTTTTTATCTCCGATTGCGGGAAACCGTTTTCGATCGCTCTACCCAGCCAATGAAGGGCTGCCTCCCGTTCGTCCAGCTGCTCATAAGCCGAACCCGCGCGAAACATCACATCGGTATTATCCGGGGCAAGCTCAAGTGCCCTGTTGATGTAGCCCCTTGCCTCGCTTTCGCCGCCGGTCATGGCATGGTATCCGGCC
>SLOL01000153.1 GCA_007132495.1 Balneolales bacterium | reverse complement strand
GATTTGATCAGACCGGGGAACCTGGGCGGAAGCCGTTATGGTGTAACAGAGAAACAGGGATAAGGTCAGCAGTGAATGTTTGTGATACAATGACATAGACACCTCCATAACCGGTTGTAAATAGAATTCGTTACGCACTCTCTCAACTGTTGGCAGAAAAGTGGAACGGGTTTGTTATCCAATACCTGTTTAAATTTTAAACCTGCTGTCAATAGGTAAAAGTAAATAATGTCGATGTGACGTGAGCTCTATGCAGCAACTTAACAGGTTTCCATTATAGAATAGTGAGATAGGTAAAGATATGCACTAGAATAACGGGGCCGGCTGCCAAGTATTAACCAAATAATTATTGATGTTTTTTTCAGGATTTGGTGCATAGAATCCTGCACATGTCATCACTTTCAAGTCGTATAATCATAGTACGATATCGTAGGTATGTGATGAGGAAAGAGATCTATTATCTGTTTTGTTCATGTCTGTTTTTATGTAAAAAACAGGTATTAGAATTTCTTAAAGATTGTAATTCTGCAGCTATATCATACATGGAAGCTGATTCACAAAGAAAATATAATTTGTGATATCACTATGATTTTGTATATCATACGCCTAACTAATTGTAAAAAAGGTTGGTAAAAAACATTATAATTGCATATATAGGAGGGGTTTATGAGATCAATATTACTGTTCACCATACTATTCTTGTCGTTTTTGGTGAACCCATTACCGGCACAGGAGCCGGGCGCGGCAGATGACGAACAAAGGTTTCAACCGGTTAAAGATCTGGAAATGCAGGGCACATTCAAGGGGGTACCCCAGACCCTGAACAGTTATACCGAAGTTGCGTATTCGCAGCGCTGGACCTTCGTTGAGAGTCCGGGAGGACCGGAGCTCAATTTTTCGCCGAACGTATTGCTGCAATATGCCGGAGATGTCACCGGCAATGGGCAGACCGATTTTCTGACGTCCGTCATCGCCCGGGACGAACGAACCGATGACCTGGAGAGTACGGTGGGCAAAACCCTGGTCTATTTCGGGGGTAATTACACCGTGGATTACGATCAGTTTCACTATGAATGGCTGCATCCGATCGGTGATATCAACGGCAGCGGGCACAATGACGCTCTGGCTGTTCCTGACAATGCCAATGATATGTTTGAAATCTATACAGGAACATCGAACGGCTACGAAGCAGGAGGATTTCAGCTGTTTGATATCCCGGCCGGTAACATCCTGACTCATTACGATCTCGACGGGAGCGGATACCACGATATCGTTATGCAATACGGGAGTACCGACGTGCGTGTACTGTTCGGTAATGATGATCTCAGCTTTATGGCTGAACATATTTATGAACTGGCTGATGAGACTGACATGGATGGCATCAGCAGGTTGCAGTTAGCCGATGTCTCAGGTGACGGAACCGCGGAAATTCTGGTCAATTACCACTATCAGAATGAGAGTCATCTGTATGTTGCCGGGATAAATGAAAGCCGGGAATTAGAGATGCTGCAGGACAGCCCGTTTCAGGAAGCTTTTATGGTCGCTATGATTCCGGCCGATTTTACCGGCGACGGTACCCCCGAGCTCTATATGGATGGGCGCATTTATCAGTTAGATAACGATTCCGGTGAATACGATCTGAGTGAATATGTCGAAACAGGTGTCGGTACTGTTGTCGGGGATCTGGATAACAGCGGGAAGGCCGATGTCCTTTTCGAACGGGATGGGCAATGGCACCTGGCTTTTGGTTCCGATGATCTCACCGGCTGGGAAGGTGACTTTTCACAAGATATGCAAATTGATTTTCCGGTGGAGGATGTGTTTCCGGCCAATATTTCAAAGTTGCCGGGAAGCTCTTTCGGGGATATCTCCGGTAACGGAGTGGACGATTTTTTGCTGGGTTTTGAAACTGAGGATGCATTCGGCCGGGTATATCTGATCGGTGATGAAGGCCGTGACTTTGAATTCGAAGTGCTTTCACTCGACAGGGATGCCCATAGTGGCGATGTGGTTCATCTAACTTTTAACCTCGGTGATATCAATGATAACGGTGCTGATGATTTTGCACTGGTGCATGAAACCCCCGGCAAGGAACGTGTCGGTATCTATTTCGGAGGTTCCGGTATATCCGGTGAGCCGGATATTGTCGTAGCTACCCCATACCGGAATGTATGGCGAATTGTGACCGGCGATTTTAACGGAAATGGCGAGCCGGATGTCGCCTTTTCACTCAGTGCCGACAATAAAGCACAGCGGTGGGATGACGGGCACGGAGTTGATGAACATACGGGGATCCATATATTCACCGCCTCCGGGCTGGTGGAGCTTGGTACACAGCAGGATGAAGTATCGCTCACCGAAGGGCTGGCCGATCACGTGATCCCGTATTCATCGATAGGTGTCACCTTTACCCCCGGCAATTTCTACAGCTTCGGTTTTGTGGACAATCTTGGGGATTTCAGCGGAAACGGTGCCGACGATCTGATCTACGCCAATACCCGTGCGCCCCGGGAACAGGAAGACCGGATTTTTATAACCTTCGGCGATTCCTACGAGACGATGTCCGATGAACCCGATGTTCGCATTTCCGAAGTAAGCGGTGAACCGTTGGCAACCGGCGATGTGACCGGTGACGGCATGCCGGATTTTGCCGTAAGCAATTTCGGAATCTCCGATCCGGTCCTGCTCTTTTTTAATGATCCGGATCACGATTACAGTGAACCCGACTTGGTACTTGATCATGGCAGTGATGACACCATTTTAGCCGGCATATCGGTACGTACCGGAGATTTAAACGGTAACGGGATTCAGGATATCGTAACCAAGTCATCAAGAAATATTGAGAATCCGGATAATCTTAATATTAAAATCTATTACGGTGGATCGGAGATCAGCACCACCCCGGACCGGAAAATCTCCATTCCGGAGGAAGTACTTGGTCTTGGAAGTTTGGGGACGCTTTCTGTGGGAAGTCTGGAAATTCTGCCGGGTTTCTTTGATCAGGAGCGTGATGCCATCCTGCATACCGGAAATCCCGGTTTTTCGGAGCCGAATGCCTGGATTTTTGATGGTGACGAAGAAGCCGGAGATGAGCCGTTGTTCAAGTTGACCGGTCCGAATCAGGATGCCGGCCTTGGCGCGAATAATAACATTATTACTTATGACGGTAGAAATGCCGTTGGCGATTTCACCGGTGACGGCAACATCTCCGTGGTGCTTACACAGCAGAGGGACAATAATGACCTGGCCACATCCAGCCGGGTCTATCTGTATGAAACCCACCTCCCGGTATATGCCGAAGAGTCCGGTGAAAATCTGCCCGGTCATTTTACACTGGAGCAGAACTACCCGAACCCGTTCAATCCGGAAACGGTGATCAGCTTCCGGCTTCCGGAGCGAAGCGATGTTACATTGGAAGTTTATGACCTGCTTGGTCGTCGAGTTGCAACACTGGTGGATGATCAGTTTTCAGCCGGTACGTACCAGGTAAACTGGGATGCCACAGAACAGGCCAGCGGTGTTTATATCTACCGGTTGGAGTCCGGCGGTTATGCCGAAACGCGTCAAATGACGCTGATCAAATAACTGGAAAATTGGCCGGAAGGCTTCACAACAACTCCTTTATTAGATCCGGCCGGGTTGGACAAGGTCAGCGAGGCAAGGAAACTTAGAAGTAGGCACGATAGAGCAGATTTACAGATCGCCCCGGTTCCGGGAAAATTTCTTTGACCCGGGAAAGATGGTTGTAGTATTCTTCATTCAGCAGATTGTTGACACGCAAAGCGACGGTATGCAGGAGCTGGTTTCGTGAAAACCGATAATGCAGGTTTACGTTCAGCACGGTATGAGAGGGTGTATGGGATTCAAATTCTCCGAGGCGATCCTGTGCCGCCGAATGGCGTAGGTTTCCCCCCAGATTTATCCTGCCCGGCGTCCATGTTGCACCGATGGAGCCTGTCAGGGGGGGGATCCTCGGCATTGGTGTGGTGGTGCCTTCGAATCCATTAAGTTCTTCTTCCTGCTCCCCCACTTTTCGCTCTCCGAAGGTGTAGCTGATCATGCCATCCAGGGTGATATTACCGGGGAGTTGCACCTCTGCCGATGCTTCGGCGCCGTACATCAGCGCCTCCACCGCCTCATGACGGTATTCGATCAGATCGGGGTCTGAAAAGCTGGGTCTACCGGTATTGCGCGGGAAGATGTAGTTGCTGAAGGTATTCCGGTACACGGTTCCCTTAATACGGGAGCGGTTGCTGCGATGGGACAGAAAGAGCTCGCTGGTCAGTCCCCGCTCGGGATTCAGTTCGGGATTGCCGATCTCGAAGGAGTAAACCGCCAGATGCGGGCCCAATGAGTACAATTCATCCATGGTAGGTGGACGGAAAGAGTGCAATGCAGTGGCACCGGTCTGCCAGCCTCTGCCCAGCTCATACGAAACGGAAGCTGACGAAGCCAGTCCGACGAATGTACGCCGGCGAATTTCACCAATAACCCGGCTGGTTCGCTCACGTTTGGGTCGCGCGTGGTTTACATCCAGACGAAGGCCCAGATCGATTTTCCAGGAACCGAAACCGGCACTTTGGACAGCAAAAGCGGCGCCCGAAGTGTTGGTTGCGTCCAGTTTACCCCGGTCCAATACCAGGTAATCCTGAAACTCTCCCCAGAGGCCGATAGTCCCTTCATCCATAAAACCAATCCCTTTGTGTCTGCCCAGGATGGTTGTATTGACGGTATGGGCGGTGTACTGGGTGCCGACGATGCCGGCCGATTCGAACTCTTTATGGTTGTAGTACCGGTAAGAGAGCCGGGTTTCCAGTGAGTTGAAAAACTGCCCGTCGAAGACGAATTCGGAGCGTGAATCGACCTGGAACCGGCCCATTTCAATGTCCACCCCATTGGGATGGCCGCCCCCGGGATCGGGCGGGATGCCGTAGCGACTCAGGAAACCGGTTACAGCCAGTCCGGTATACCCCCAGGGACGAATATAGCTGAGTGCGGCGGCACTATTGGTGGTTCGGTTGAAGGTATTGTGCACCTTTCCGTTTGGAGTGTTGTAATCCTCTCCGTAACGACCGTTCAGGTCCAGATTCAGCATGAGATCATCACTTACGGGCACTTTGATGTCGCCGGATGTCGACACCCCGTTATTGACACTGGAGCCCATAAGAGAAGCGTTACCGGTCAGGGAGGATTGGCGGGACGTGGGGATCTGGTCGCGGACGACATTGATCACTCCGCCTATGGCATTGGAGCCGTAAATCAGGGCGGCCGGTCCCCGGGCGATTTCTATTTCATTGGCCGTAATCGGATCAATGGTTACGGCATGATCGGCCGAGGTGTATGAAACATCGCCGGTGCGCTCACCATCCTGGAGGATAATCACCCGGGAATCACCCAGTCCGCGTATTACGGGTCGTGAAGGATTGGCCCCCATAGACCGTTGAGCGAAACCGGGTTGACTCGCAAGGGTTTCGGAGAGTGTGGATCCCAGGTTTTTGCGCAACTCCGTGCCGATAACGGTCATGGAAGCGTTTTCCAGGTGAGAACCGTTGAGACCTTGCTGACGTCCGACAATCTCTATGGTTCGTCCACTTACCACCGATGGTTCGAGGAAGAACTCAAAATCAGACGGGTCATCCGGGTCAACGTGGATACTGCGTTCCTGATCGGTGTAACCAATCCGGTGAAAATACAGCGTGTAACGGCCCGACGGAATGTTATTCAGTTGAAAACGGCCTTCCCGGTCGGAAGTGGCCGTCCGGTTGATCTCTTCCAGATGGAGATAGACATAAGCCACCGGTTCACCGGTTTCGGCATCCAGGATTTGCCCGTTCAGGGTGGATGTTTGCACCGTTGTCGAGAACCCGGTGACGGGAAGCAGCAACAGTACCGTCAGCAGCGAAAGGATGCGCATTATAGCAAAAAATATTGTTGTTTAGATCATCGGGAAACGGCAACCGGCACTTGCGGGTACCGTTTCCCGGCGGATTGGAGTCAGTCGCTCTGCGGTTCTTCGATGATAACCTGGAATTCACGGGAAGTGAAATCGGTGTGACCATCATGCCAGAGCTCAAACTGTAATGTGGTGCTTCCCGGCTGTTCGCCGTTGAGCCGGAATGACCATTCGTCGTCATTTACAGGATGGGTGAAGCCCAGAATGTCCGGGTTCCCGATGGAAAGTTGAAGCGAGTTTCCGTTACTTCCGGGAGTGAAATGCGAACCGTCATCGTCAAGAAACTCAAGGGTGATGGTTTCGGTCGTGGTCCCGGCGGTGATGGTTATGGCGTCGCCCGTGGCATAGGTGACGGTGTTTTCCTCCTGAGCGGCGAGTAGTTCGCCGTCCACCTTTAGAACAACACCGATGGGCGAGAAGTGATCGTCATTGTGGTCGTCGCTGCAGGCACTCATGAACAGCAGACTGCCGGCAAGGATGAAGAGTACATTCGAAAAAAAGATAGAGCGTGTCATAGTACGTTGTTTTTTAATGCAAAATTGAAATTGAGAGTGAAGAAATTTGGATGTGTGATCCGTTTCCGCTGTTTCCTGCCGGCGAGACCATCAGGCTGTTTCAGACCCTGCAATGCAGAGGTGCCTGGCGTGGACCATAAACCTGGCGTAGAAGTAGATAGGGTGCGGGATGAAACCTTTGGGCTCTCCGGGATCAGCTGGAAACAGGCGGGGCTCTGCCGTACCAGTCAAAGGAAAATCGTTTCAGGGGAGTTGCTGCATCACTGTACAGCTTTGTATCCAGTCCACTGGATATAACATCGGTGTGGGGGGCCTCACTGATGTGTGTCTGGTAGACGATCAAACACAAAAAACAGTCCCGGGTATCATCCGGAGTATGGACTACCTCAGATGAGGAACAGTCGTCCGAAATGATATTGTGAACATGCACAGCGGATACCGTGGATGCGAATGCAATCGCAACGGCAGCAATAAACGTTTTGATGATGTATAAAAAACGCCGCATGTTACTGATTTTCCGGTATGACAGGTGATGCCTGATTTATACCATTAATATACAATCAGGGAAAATATTTACAAAGTAAAAGTTCAGCTCCCGCTAACGATCCATCCGTGCTTGCGTTCAACTTTTGCTTAAGAACGCAGGATCCCATATTTCATTGTCATGTTTTCAGGAAATGGCCATGACCGGGCCGGCGCTCCGATACACAGGCATGTAATCAAATACGGTCATGGACATTACATGTGACTGCTTGAAATAAATATTATAAACACAGGAAATGGCCATGACCGGGCCGGCGCCCGGATACAAAGGCGTTTTCAGGTCAATATTTTTTGGAAGAGTTGCAGATGGTATTATATTCAACCTTTAACAGTTTGGTTTAAGTCTTTACACGGGTTGAAACAGACGGGAGTCTCAGATTTTTGTAACGTAAGCCTCATACTTTGGAAGGGGGGATTTTTCAAAATCGGCAGTGGATTTGTTCCAGAAAATGCCGGGAGACGAAATCATAACACTTTTCAGGAAAATGCAGAAACACAAGATTTTTCTTTGGGCTATAACATCGGCGCTGGGCGGTTTTTTGTTCGGTTTTGATACCGCTGTCATTTCGGGAGGAGAGCAGCAGATACAGAACTACTGGGATTTAAGCAATATCCTGCTGGGCCAGACCGTGGCAATGGCGCTCTACGGCACCATTATCGGAGCCATCTTCGGCGGGTATCCGGCACAATGGTACGGCCGCAAGTTGTCGCTGATCTGGATCGCCGCCTTCTTTCTGATCTCCGCCATCGGTTCCGCCCTGGCCCCCAGTGTCTACTGGCTCATGTTTTTTCGTCTTATCGGGGGATTGAGTATTGGTGCCTCTTCGGTGGTCGCGCCGATGTATATTTCGGAAATCGCGCCGGCTGAAAAACGGGGACGGCTTACGGCACTGTTCCAGTTCAATGTAGTGCTGGGCATTCTTATCGCCTATTTCTCCAATTATCTGATCGGCGCCGATGTGGAAGGCTCCTGGCGGTGGATGCTCGGGGTGGAGGTGATCCCGGCCACGTTGTTCCTGGTGCTGGTATTTTTCATACCTGAAAGTCCGAGGTGGCTGATCGTCGCCAAAAACCGGGTTCAGGAGGCCCGTGAGATTCTGCGGATCATTGATCCTGCAAAAGTGGACGATTCGGTGCAGGCCATCCAGGCAAGCGACACGCACAAGGGGAAAACCGCTACGGTTTTTGAATTTTTCAGCGGCAAGTTCACCTTCCCGATCATACTGGCGTTTCTGTTCGCCTTCTTCAACCAGGTGTCGGGGATCAACGCCATCATCTACTTTGCGCCCCGGATATTTGAAATGACCGGCATGGGGGCCGATGCCGCTCTTCTCTCAACGGTCGGGGTCGGGGTGGTCAACCTGGTCTTCACCATGATCGGCCTGCTGATGATCGACCGGTTTGGACGGCGTTTTCTGATGTACATCTGCTCGTTCGGTTATATCCTGTCGCTGTCGATTATCGCTTACGCCTTCTTTACCGAAACCTTTTTCGGGATGCTGGTCCCGGGGCTCATTTTTCTGTTCATCGCTTCCCACGCAATCGGTCAGGGAGCGGTGATCTGGGTCTTCATCTCGGAGATCTTTCCCAATGTGGTCCGTTCTTTCGGTAACTCACTGGGCAGCAGTACGCACTGGATCTTTGCCGCGCTTATTGCCGGCAATTTCGTCTATCTGGAGAGTCTGTTCGGAGGCGGGCCCATATTCACCTTCTTCGCCATCATGATGGTGCTGCAGCTGTTGTTTGTCTGGAAGGTGATGCCCGAATCCAAAAATATCACCCTTGAAGAGATGGAGGTGAAGCTGGGCATCAGTACCGAAGACCTCAAAGAGATCATTCCGGAAGAGGAGGTGAAGAAGCAGATATAAAAAGTATGAAATTATCTATAGTCCGACTTTTGATCTTGTTCACATCGGAGTAACCCGCTTGCACAGTTGGATGGCAAGACCCCAGGGGTCACGCAGCATCACCAGGTGTGAACCGTCGTCAAGGTGATCTTCGCTGACCAGCGTGGCTCCGGCATCAAGCAATCGCTTCTTGTCATTTTCAGGGTGTTCGGATACGAAAGCAAGATGGACAACCAAAGGATGCATATTTTGATAATCCGGAATGTCGGCTTCTGTATTTCTGTACATTTCGATCATGACCTGCCCGCTGTCATCAGCCAGAAACGTCTTGAAAGGGGCTTCGGTTTCCTGGAGGGCAAGCTTCATGCCGAGATGGTCAACATACCATTTTGACATGGCCATCGGTTCTTCTACATTGACGGCAAAGTGTTCTATTTGCATGGATACAAAAAATTGGTTTTTTATCTTCAGAGAAAGAGCTTTGCATGCAGCACATTTTCCAGAAACCGGCCATCAGTTGTCCTGTACACCTCGAAATCGGAATCGATAGTCAGAATTTTACGAATGCCCGTAATCTCGGAGGTAACAAGCAGTGTGGCATCGGCAAGATCCGCAGGGAGATTGTGATATTTATCCATTATCTCCCGTATACGGTAGATATGCCCGAATTCAAGCGGGAACAGCTCCAACCCTCCGTCATTCGCCCAGGCCAGGAAATCCAGAGGAACCTGTCTGTTGAAGTCAAGCAGGTGCATCACCTCCGTGATCACGGGCCAGGTGGTTAGCAAGCCGCCCCGGAAATCCATCAGATAATCCTTTATGCGGGTGTGCCAGGCATCATCCGCATCGAACAGGGCTATCAACGGACCGGCATCCACAAGAATTCTTTTCACCCGGGCCATTTTTTACGGATTTTTTTCGCCAGTCGCTCTTTATAGGTGACCGAGCGGTCGGATTCACCACTGCCATGTCTCCCAAACAGGGAGGCACCCATCTTGTACGGATTATTCAAGCTCGCTTCCTGTTCCATATATTGCTCCAGGGCTTCCTTGATGATCTGTGAGCGGGAAACCTGCTTCTGACGAGCAATTGCCGTCAGTTTTTCTTCCTGTTCCTTTGTCAGTCGGACTGTTCTCATCGGGACGTTATTGAGTTGCATCTTGTAATACATAATGTAATACAATTTGAGATATTTCTCAAATGCATTCATCGTGATCATTCCCGAATCACGCGGAAACCGGTGAAGGCCAGTCTCGGCGGCGGACGTATGGCATCGCGCTTGTCTACAAAATCGATGGCGCTGAAGCCGTAAACTGTTGATTGTCCGTTTACTGCTCCTTCATCCGTCCACTCGGCCACATTTCCGCCGAGGTCATAGATTTCGGCCTCACCGACGGTCACCGGAGCGAAGGTTCCGACTTCCCGCACCAGCCGGTCGGCGGGCAGCAGATCGGCCTTGCGGCGCAGCAGCTCGACTTCATCCACCGTTAGATCGTATCCGGCCAGACGGTTCAGGGTGTTTTGCCGAGCGCCGGCCCGGTGTGCTGTTCGATGCAGTGCATCGGCCTCATCGCTGTTGGGCAGCCGGTAGGTATCGCCGGTATGGTCACTGAGCCACTCGGTGTAGGCCCGTGCCTGGTCGCGGGTGACATAGCGTACGGGATGGTTACCCATCAGCGGGTGAAAGTCGTGTGAGGGGTCAAACGCCTGGTACTGGATATTGGTGACCGGAAAACGACCGATGGCGGCGTTTTCGGGGAAAATGTTATTCGAACCGAGCGGGACCACCTCGGGAATCAGTTTTTCGCTGTTGCGCACTCCGTAATACCCGTCATGTGAAGCCAGGCTGTCACGCTTCATGAGCTCGGCCAGCGGACTGTCATCCTTGAAGGCGCGGTTGGGCTCTTCGTATGTCCCGAACAGGTAGCGGTCGAACCAGTCGATCTCCTCTTCGAGCTTGCGGGTCTGATGGGTCAGTTTCTGCAGACCGTGGGGCTGATCCGGGAACCAGAGGAAACGAACCGGCGCCTTTCCGACCTGTTGCAGGGCGCGGTAGTGCTCCCAGCCCTGGTCGCGCGGTACGGCCCGGTCTTCGCTGCCGAAGAAGATGATGGTGGGGGCTTTGACCTCATCCATCCGGAATATCGGGGATTTTTCGATATAGGTGCGGTTATAGAAGGCGCCGCCGGTGCTGTCCCAGGGTGCTCCACCGATGTAGCTCTGGTCGAAGCGCACCCCGAACATGCAGGTGCCGTAGTCCGAGACCCAGTTTACGTTGCCGGCTCCGGCGCCAATGACGTTGAACATATCGGGGTATTCGATGGAGAGGGCAATGCTCAGGATCGATCCATTCGACCAGCCCATCACTCCGAGCGAATCGGTATCGATTTTGTCCTGGCTGTCAAGCGTCTCGATGCCGCTGACGATATCCTCCAGTTCCAGCTCGTAATAGCGGTGTTTGATCGACTCGACGAACTCGAGTCCGTGGTTGGAGGAGCCGTGGTAGTTGGGCATCAGCACGAACGACTCTTTTTGGGACAGGATGTGCGGAAAATAGGCCCAGGACATGTTCCACCAGTCGAGGGTCACGGCCGCGGGTCCGCCGCGTATGGCGACCATCAGTGGGTAGCGTCGGTCGGGGTCGTAATTTTCGGGGTAGTAGAGGATGCCGTTTACTTCGCCGTCCCCGGCGCCGGTCCAGCGGAAAATCTCCGTTTGGGCGATATGCTTGTCGCGCAGTCCCGTGTTGAGCCGGAAAAGTTCGTCGCCCTCAGAGAGCCGGGCGCTTCGCCGGCGCACATCCAGTTCACCTGTGCGATATTGCGGCATGGTGGAGGCTGTGGAGTGGACAAATACGGTTTTTTCGTGATCATCGGCAATGGCGGCTATGGCCACGCGCTCATCGAACCGGCCGGTATCCACCACCCGCTTGCGCCATTCGCCGTTGCCTCGTCGTTCGTAATGGGCCAGGATGCGGGTCGGACCGTTGGCCAGGGAGACGAGTACGTCGTTGCCGACCCGTTCATAGCCGGAGCCGATGGCCCGGTCCCACTCCAGGGGTACTTTGACCACGTTCAGGGGGCCTTCGGGAAGTTTGCCGGGCAACAGGAATCCGAAACGGTCGGTTCGGTTCGTGGTGCCGGTATCATTTTCGATGTCGGTTGAGTTCGGACGGGTTCGGGCACCGTCAGGGCTCTCTGTGTCATGTGTGCCCGGGTGGCCGGACGCGTTCATTCTGGCCGGATGCCGCTTCGATTCAGCCGAATTGACTTCCGCTTCGGCATCGGTTCCGTGCTCTTCAAATATGTGTGAAAGTTCGTCTACTTCCGGGATTTCCAGGTAGTAAAGCTCCGAGATGCCGGCGCCGCTCCATTGGGGGTCGGAAGAGGTGACGGCGGTGAAATAGACGCCTTCACGGTCCTCGGTGAATTCAAAATTCCCGGGGGTCTGCATACCCTGCAGGATGCGCACCCGGTCGCCGGACTCCAGATCCCAAAAGAAGTAGGAGGGCGGGGGTTGGGCGTCGGCGCCGTAATGGGGGCTGCGGATGTGACCGGTCACCGCAAAGCGCCCGTCATCGGAGACCGCATAGGTGCTGACGGGATGGATGTTGTCGGTCCGACGCCTGATCTGCTTCGACTCCGGGTCGAAAGAAAACAGCCTTCGCGGTTTGAACGTCACCGTATCCTCGATTACCTGTGTGTTGTCCTCTTTTTCCTTGCGCTCCGTTTCGATTAGCAGGTCGCCTTCCTCGGATAGAAATGTGAGGGTACCGTCGTCGAGTTGACGGATGCTGCTGATGCCCTCGTCAAACTCATGAACTTCGTACGGTTCACCGCCGTACAGGTTCATGGCCCACAGCTTATTGCCGCCGTCACGCGAAGAGAGGAAGTAGAGCAGGCTGCCGTCGGGGGAGAAAAAGGGGTTGCGGTCGGATTCCTCGGAGCGGGTCAGACGGATGGTCAGATAGCGGTCGGATTGCACGCTGCCGGAGGCTGAATTACCGGAGGTTGAACTGCCGGAACCCGAGCTGTCTGAGGTTGAACCGCCGGATCCCGCACTGCCGGAACCCGAGCTACCGGAGTCACCATTGTCCGCGTTTCCAGAGCCGCTGCCGGGACGATCCAGCCGGGTCAGATAAAGGTCGGTGACATTGCGATCCTTTTCGGGGGAGTTGCGGGACTTGACCCAGGCAACCATGGTACCGTCGGAAGAGAAGGTGAATCCGCTTGCCGACTCCTGAGAGACGATGTCGGCCGGTGACCAGTGGTGGTTATTGGCATGGCCTGTGGACTGAAGTGTGAGCGTCAATCCAACGATGATGAAGAGAGTCGGCCAACGGAAATGGATGTGAAAAGCTGAAAAGCGGGATCGTAACAATCCGGTACTCAGCAAAGAATGCAGGTGGTAATAAGGTTGCATAAATTTATAATATTTGTTTCTAGCGGTCACATGAATGGCCATACCGGTTATATTCATGCTATTTTGTGACGGGGTTGCCGTCATGCTTGTTCATGCGACAGTAGATTTCGATTCTGGGTTCGAACAAAATAAAAAAGATGATGAATGGGGGGACATTCATGGCCGGTGTTTCGGATACACAGACGTAGAATGATACCGATAAAATACTAACTGGAAAATCAGGGACTAACTTTAAGGAAAGTAAGGGACTCACCATCCCGATGGAAAATAGTAGATTTTGGCAAAAAATATATTAAACTTATCAGCCGGTTAATATAAGAATTCCGGAGAGCATGTCGACTGTTTATATAACAACGGCGAACAGTATGAAAAACCTGATCGGTTATGATATGCTGATGGGGGGTGCTTAACTGGAGTTTGTAATGTATAACACACCCAACAAACTACAGGGTGCTGATACTGAAGCCTTGCCTACTGGAGATAAAACCGGTTTCGGAGGCATTTCCGGTCCATCAGTGAATTCAAACCCTGGTAATCCACCATATAAAAGGAGTTCGGAATGAGTCATTTTTGTAGTAGCGCAACTAAAATGTTACGATATGTGACAGGTCCGGTTTTGACCGGATTGATGGTGCTTTTAGCGACCGGCCCGGCAGCTGCTTCTGATTTCGGCAGGTCTGTTGACGATGAATGGGAGATTCACGACCCGGATCGCCCGCAGCCGTCCGTAGTTGATCCAGGATCGGCACCGGAGGTGCCTCGACCGGTGCCCTCCGATGCGATGGTCCTTTTTGACGGCAGCGATGCATCGGCCTGGGAACACCGCAACGGAGATGAAGTATCCTGGAAAATAGAAGACGGATATATGGAAGTAGTTCCGGGAACGGGTGATATAGTCACCACCGATGCGTTCGGTGACGTGCAGCTGTATGTGGAATGGGCTACGCCGGAAACGCCTGCCGGCGATGGACAGGCGCGTGCCAACAGCGGCATTTTTCTGATGGATCGTTATGAAGTTCAGTTACTGGACAGCTACAACAACCCCACCTATCCCGACGGACAGGCGGCTGCGGTTTACGGGCAACATCCGCCACTGGTCAATGCCAGTCGTGCGCCGGGGGACTGGCAGTCATTTGATATCATCTGGACTCGTCCCCGATTTGATGATAACGGAGCGCCGATCGAACCGGCACGGGTAACCGTTTTTCACAATGGTGTACTGGTGCATCATGAAGTTGAACTCACCGGACCTACCGCCCATCAATCCCGGCCACCCTATGAATTCCACCCGGACCGGCTTCCGATCCGCCTTCAGGATCACCGCGGAGAAGCCGATAAAATCCGGTTTCGTTCCATCTGGGTGAGAAATCTGGAAAAACACTGATCCTCCCGGGTTTTCCGGGAGTATTCCCGGCATAACGGTTAGACTAACATATCCGTTGTTACAAAAGGGTTTCAGCTTTGGTTAATCATGACGGAGGAATGGAACCAAATGTCGGAGGAACAAAACCAGAAAGGCGATCGGGCGACCGTCTTTCTGGTTTTCAGGGATTTTTGATGAATAGTATACAGGGATATAAGGTAGTTTAATGCGTATTTTCTATACAGTCGGTTTTAGCGAACCGGTCCGCTGGTTATGGTTTACCACTAAATGGGTTGCCTTTCTCTGTATAGTAAAACAGCTGAAAATGCAAATACCCCTACAGTAAATATCTGGATTCAAATAAAATTAATGTTGATTTTGTTGTTTCAATGTGAAACCGGATGATTTACTATGTTTTGCATGTCATTTTTAATAGAAAAATGTAGGGTATAATCAGTTTAAACCCTTTTTATAAGATCTTAATGTGTTTGCTAACGAACGGCCAATCCCATTCACCTTACCAATATTAACCCATTATAATGTTATGAACTTCTCCAAACTCCCGAACCGATTCTTCTCCATCTTTTTGTTACTTTTACTGCTCTTCTCTTGCGCCAACGAGGAAGATCAGATCCCGGAAAACATCATACTGCTCATCGGCGACGGGATGAGCCATTCCCAGGTAACAGCGGCGTATTATGAGTTCGGGGAGTTACACATGACGAGTACACCTTTCTCGGGGGCTATCTTTACCCATTCAGCCGACAACAAGGTCACCGATTCGGCTGCCAGTGGAACCGCTATGGCAACGGGATTCAAAACCAATGATGGTATGCTTGCACAGCTGCCCGACGGCACTCCGTTGCAGACCATAGCCCACTATGCCTCCGGGTTGGGCAAAAGCACGGCGCTGCTGGCCACCTGCCGCATCACCCACGCTACCCCGGCCAGTTTCGGAGTGCACCATCATTCGCGGGGCGAAGAATATGTTATCGCTGAAAAATTTGTGGATTCCGGCATCGATATGTTGCTGGGCGCCGGTTATCAATATTTTCTGCCTGAAGAAGAAGGCGGCAGCCGCCCCGACGACCGCAACCTGATCGCCGAGATGGAAGAACAGGGATATCTTTATATCGATAATGAAAACGAACTGGACCGGATGGCCGGACAGGACCGGGTTATCGCCTTTCTGGAGGCAGACAATCTGGAGAGGTATCCGGCCCGGGGTGATCAGATGAACCGATTGACAAAAGCGGCACTGGATCAACTGTCACAAAATCCGGAAGGATTCTTCATGATGATCGAAGGAGCCATGATCGACTGGGGCGGACATGCCAACGACCCCGAATATATGCTGCAGGAATTAAGGGATTTCGACAATGTGGTTGGAGATGCTCTGGAGTTTGCCGAAGAGGATGGTAACACGCTGGTTATCATCACGGCGGATCATGAAACCGGCGGACTCACACTGGCAAGTGCGGGCGGCGGCGAATTCGAATACCGGTGGTCGACAGGCGGTCATTCTGCGGTACAGGTACCCGTTTACAGCTACGGACCATCGGCTGAACTGTTCTCCGGTCACTATGACAACACGCAACTTGCACGAAAAATGTTCGACCTCTGGGGAAAGACGATTGAAGACAGGTAACAGGGAACAGAAAACAGATTACAGAAAACAGATTATAGAAGGCAGAATTCAGAAGGCAGAGTTCAGAAAACTGAAGGCAGCGGACTGTATTCAGATAAGTTAACTGGTTCTTTTGGTTATCGTATTTCTGAAAGGGTGTTTTTTGTGAATTCCAGGTTGCGGCGGAGGTCTTCCGCCCGGTTGCCGGTGGGTGAGGTTGTTTCCAGGATTAACCATCCCGAGTAACCGATCTCGTCGATGATCCGGAAGACTTCATCAAAGTCGATTTCACCTTCGCCCATGTAATGGGGATTGTCCTTCAGGTGAAACTGGCAGATCCGTTCGCTGCCAAGCCGGCGGATTTCGCTGTAGATATCGTGGCCGAACCCGTGCGAATTGCCCGTATCATAATACACTTTAACCGCCGGAGAGTTGGCCCGGTCGAGAATGCGCATGTTGTCTTCTGCTGACAGTGTGTTTTCCAGACCGAGGATGACGCCGTAATCCTGCGCCATGGCGCCCAGATCGTTCATCAGGTCAGCCACATAGTGCATCTCAGCGGTAGTTTCGATAGCTCCGTCGCCGAAAAAGGGGAGGAGGATCACTTCGGCATTGAGGTTGTGTGTAGCGGGAATGGCCTGCTCCACCCATTTACGGGCCAGCAGATCGTCGGGATCTTTAAGCAGATTTTGATGGAGTACAAACAGATGGGTGCCGGCGGCTTTAATTCCGTGCCGGTCCAGTTCTTCCATATAGCGTTGCTGACGCTCTTCACGGGCCAGTAACAGCATTCCGTCTTCGTCGGGTCCTCCGAAGGTGATTTCCACCCCTTCAAAACCGATTCGGGCCGCTTTTTCGACGGCATCGATCCGGGCAGTCCTTGCCAAACCACCATATCTTCCATTGATATCTATGACTCCGATTTTAAAACGATCCGGATTATGGTTTTGGCCCTGTTTACGATCCGGATCAACGTCCCGGTCACCGTTCGGATCGCGGTTCTGGCGGCATCCGGGGAAAAAACCGATCCCTGCAGCAGCCAGGGAAGCGGATATCAGAAAATCACGTCGGCTGTATCGTTGCATGTGTTAAATATAAATCTTTTCTGCTTAGGGGGAAAGGCGCACACCCATGGATTAGAAGGTGACGATGTAAGTTCAACTTCGGCTTAGCGGCGAAAGAGTCAGCCGGATAACGACTTTACCACCGCCACGAGGCCGTCGGCGACCTGTGCCATGCGTGCAAAATCGAGGCGGTCAGCGGTATCGGCAGGGGTATGATAGTGAGGGTCGCGGTATGGCAGTGTATCGGTAACCAGCAGGGCGGGGTATTCATGTTGCCAGAACGACCAGTGATCCGACCAGTACACCCCCGGTACCCAGGAGGGAAGAGCGGCACCCTCAGCCGGTATCTGTGCATGATTCCGGAATGTCTGCAGCACCCGCCGAAGCAGTTTCCGGTCATGCAGACGTGTTACCATTCCGATGAAATCGCCTTTATCGGGGTAGCGCAGTCCCAGTCCGGGTACAGGATATTGCTGACTGCCGGGCTCATCACTGAAACAGCCGACGCCGTCCAGTGCAATCATGGCGGCGATCTGTTCCCCACGTTCTTTGCAGCGGGCCGCATAGGCATAGCTGCCCATGTCGGAGGTCAGAAAATAGGGCGGCTCCTCGTTGGCAAATGCAACCAGCCGGATTGTTCGCCGGGGTTTCCATGTACGCAGGCGGGTGGCCATTGCCAGCAGCACCGCCAAGGCCGAGGCGTTATCGTTGGCACCGGGCGAAAGGGGGACAGAGTCGTAATGGGCGCCGATTATGACAATTTCACCGGGAGAGGTTGCGGGCGGATCAACGTGGTGCTTTGTGTTAGTAGAGGAAGCTTCCGCCGCTGCATCCGGCGCGTCTACCGGGGTTTTTGGTGCATCTGAAGACGCATCCGCAAGGTTTTCCGGCGCGTCTGCCGGGACACCCGGCGAAGATGCAGAGGACTTCGGCGATGTTGCCCCTGGGGACGTGCCGGGGATTTCCGCGATGATGTTATCGGCTGCAAGGTCGGATTGTGCGGAAATTGCCGGAGCGCCCAGGATATAGCTATGGCGTTCCGGCCGGTAACCGGCTTCCTGCATCCTGCTGCAGATCCAATCGGTCGTTTCGGCCATGGAGCCTTCGGTTTCCATGTTGCGTTCACCGATGGTTTCGGCCAGATGCCGCACATCGGCTTCGAGTTCAGAGATCATATGAACCGGATACGTTATAAGTGTCCGCCGTTGCCTTCGTTTAACCTTTTTCAGATACCTGACTTGGTAAATATCAGACACCAGATTTGGCAAATTTCAGATCTATGGCCTGGTAAGTTTCAGACCCCTGGTTTGGCAAATTTCCAACACATGGCTTGGTAAGTTTCAGACCCCTTGACCTGGCGAATTTCCAACACATGGCTTGGTAAGTTTCAGACACCAGATTAGGCAAATTACAGACACCTGACCTCGCAAGTCAATCCATCGGAATAATTAGTGAAAGCATTTTCCGGTACTGTATTCCCGGTCACAATCGTTGCTTATCCCGCTACTACCGGTGCGATCTGGCCAGGGGTGATGACGCCTCCGGGAAGTTCCATGATATCCATCCTGCGAAAATGGATTTCGGCCCCTTCCGATTCCGGGCATATGTACCCTTTCTTCCGTTTTGGGGAGCGAATGCCATTGACAAACCTGCCGTTTACCGACAATTTCAGGGTGCCATCCACACATACGACAACATACCGGTTCCATTGCCGGGTTCCGTTCATCCGGTTCTCCAGGGCGTAGCTTCTTCCTTCCACGACCTCGGACGGATTGTCGGGCGTTGTACCTTCCAGTCCCATGACAGGAAACAGGTGACCGTGGACATACTCTTCGGGCCGGTCGTGTATGACCGCCCATTGCGGGTCCAGCATCTGCACCTCCATACCGGTAGGGAAGGGAGTGTCTTCGTGCGGTTCGCCATCCGCCCAGACAAACACGCCCGAGTTACCGCCCGCCTCCATGAACCGCCATTCGATATCCAGGATGAAATTTTCATACTGTTTTTCGGTACGCATGACTCCGATGGGATGGCCGGTGCATTTGAGCAGGCCGTCCTCCACCCACCAGGTCTCTTCCGAGGTGTTCACATCCACAAAACCGCTCAGATCCCGGCCGTTGAACAGTTTCCGGAAACCGGGGACGGTTTCATCCCCTTCAAACAGGGCTCTGTCGTCATCCGGGGTGGATGCATGGGTGAGCGGCAAACGGTTTATGCCGGTTACCAGGGCGGAGGCCATAAAAGCCTGTTTCGCAAATTCTTTTCTATTCATAGATTACTTTAATTATTACTGAACCGGGAAATTGGCCGGGAGATTTTCATGGCCACTGTTTCAGACTCCCCGTTAAATGATCTTATGGATACAACACTTCAACATATAAACCGGTCACAAACCTATGTATAATCTAACAATTTTTAAATTACTCGCCATACTTGTGATATTTGGGATCTCCTGCCCGGCGGCCTCTGCCGCTAACAGCAAGGAACCGCCCGATCTGATGCTCTGGTATGACCGGCCCGCCGGGGAGTGGGATGAGGCTCTGCCGGTCGGTAACGGTCGGCTGGGGGCTATGGTTTTCGGCCGGAGCACGCCCGAGCGTATTCAGGTGAACGAGGAGTCGCTTTGGGGAGGTAGTAATGTCAATAACAACAATCCCGGCGCCCTGGAGAATTTGCCGGAGATCCGGAGGCTGATTCTCGACGGACGGATTCCCGAGGCCAAGGAACTGGCCGATGAACATCTGCTTGGCGATCCCTGGATCGACAATTCCTATCGCACGTTCGGTGATATTTATATCGATTTTGGGGACGACGCCGGACAACGCAACTACCGGCGTGATCTGGATCTTCGCAAGGGGATTGTCGGTGTGCAATATGATACCGACCGCGGTCAGCGGCGTTATGAAGTGCTGTCATCGGCGCCGGATGATGTGGTGGCAATCCGGCTGACCACCACGGAGGAGGGCGGATTCCGGGATGTGGAGCTTGGCATGTCCCGCCCCGGTAATGTTACTGTGGAGGCCGTGGATCACGGACTCACCCTGACCGGACAGGTGATCGATGAGGAGGCCGAAGGTCATGGACCGCCCGGTGAACATATGCGATTCGCTTCCCGGCTGATGGTTTCGGAGTACGACGGCACAGTCACTGAAAACGACACTACGCTCGTGCTCAACGGCGGGGAGTCGGTTACACTGCTGTACAGCGCCGCCACCGACTACGATCTTTCCACCATGGATTTCGACCGCAGCATTGATCCGCTGCGGGTCACACGGCAGATCTTGTCGGAGGCCTCCCGGAAGCCGTATGAAACGATCCGGTCTAACCATATTGCTGATCACCGGCCAATGATGGATCGCGTAGTGCTTGACCTCGGCGGGAGAATAACGAACTCCGGGCCTGGTGGATC
>SLOL01000057.1 GCA_007132495.1 Balneolales bacterium | reverse complement strand
TCGTCCGGAATCATGGGTATCGATACCATTCAGAAGCAGCGCTTTGAGCACAAATATGTGATCAATGAGAATGTTGCGCTCAGGATCCGTGATTTTTTGTCATCGTATCTGGATATCGATGAATACGGAGTTACGCAACCCAATTTATCGTATCCGGTACACAGTCTGTATCTTGATTCCCCGGGAATGAGGACCTATCAGGAAACGATAAACGGCGACCGGAACCGGTACAAGCTGCGAATCCGCTTTTATGAGCAGACCGATGATAACTCCCCGGTCTATTTCGAGATCAAGCGCCGCTATGACAAGGTGATTGCCAAAAAACGGGCTATCGTCTATCGGGATGCGGCCGCGGAAATGGCCGGCGGGTTTATTCCCGATCGATCCTGCCTCGTGGATCCATCTGCCGAACAGATAGATGCACTGCAGGATTTTACCCGTCTGGTTAATCATCTTCAGGCCGAACCCAAAGTGCATGTGGCCTATTTGCGGGAAGCCTGGGTCGCCGACGGATCCAATAAAATCCGGGTGACCATAGACCGCAATGTCCGAAGTGAACGGCAAAACATGGTCACATTTTCCCCCGAATTGCGAAATCCCCGCGCGGTATTCGGGAATAACCTTATATTGGAATTGAAATTTACAAATCGGTTTCCGAACTGGTTCAAGGACCTGGTGCAAATATTCGGCCTTCGACAGGGGGGCGCGGCCAAGTATGTTGACGGCGTTACCAACCTGGGTGAATACCGTTTTCTCCGTTCCTATGTTTGACCGATAATCCGCTGATTTTATGTTTGACTGGATCTATTTTGGCGATGTAGCACCCTATCCGACCGACTTCACGGCGCTGATAATGGCTTTACTGCTCTCTTTTTTGAGTGGTCAGCTCCTGGCATGGGTCTATATGTATACCCACTCCGGACTTTCTTACTCCAGAACCTATGTCAGTTCTTTGATATTGATTCCCGTCACCGTGTCATTGGTGATGATTGTTCTGGGAAATAATATCATAACCGCATTCGGCCTTTTGGCGGTCTTCGCGATTGTACGTTTCCGGAATATCATCCGGGATACCCTGGACACGGTCTATATTCTGAGCCTGATCGTGATCGGAATGGCAAATGGCACCCAGCTGTATTCGACCGCAATGATCGGTACCCTTGCCGCCGCATCTGTGCTTTGCTATATCTATTTTACCTCTTTCGGAAGCCGGCAACGCTACGATCTGATTGTAAATCTCCACTGGGCCGAATCCCTGAAGAACCTGGGCAGCCTGCAGCAGCTACTCGAGCGTCACGCACTGAAAGTGCATATGGCCAGCCAACGTTCGGTGCAGGATGACAAAGGCGCCGACCTCTCCTATCGGCTGTTATTGCGCGATCCTGATCGGGTACAGGATTTGCTGAGTGAGTTGCAGGCCAACACCGCCGTTTCGAGGGTAACATCCATGAAAGCCGAAGAGGAATCGGAAGTTTAAAGGATTTTGAAGGATCACTATGACTCATAAGATGGATAAAATACCGATACCACCGTCACAGCGATGGCGGGAGATCAGAATTCGGGTGATCCCGTTAGTGATTTTTGTAATAGTGGCAGGTGTGGTTGCAATGCTTTGGAAGGACCGGGTGGATGCCACCACGATGGTAGGCCAGGTGGTTGGCCAACAGGCGGAAGTCCGGAGTCCGCGGTCCGGATCACTGGCGGAACTCCATGTCAATGCTTTTGATTCGGTTTCCGCCGGCGATCAGTTGGGCAGAGTGATTACAACCGATCCCAAAATTGTGGAAACGGAACTGGCCGTTATTCTGGCTGAAATCGAATTGATAAGGCTGTCCATGGACCCTTTTGCCGATCAGCAACGTAATTTGCTGAATTATGAGTCGATGCAAATGGATCTGATGGAAAACCGCGCCCGACTCGGTATCGCCCGAATCCGGGAGCAGCAGGCCGAACGGGAATATAACCGGGTTCAACGGCTCTACGACGACGGACTGACATCGGAAGAAGCGCTCGACCGGGCGGAAACAGCGTATTGGGCTCTGCAGGAGGAGGTTTCAACCATTGAGAATCTTGTGCAGCGTCTGGATAGTCGTCTTGATGATATGGATATGGATGAGCTGCTCGAGCAATGGAAGGAAAACGATCCCAAAGCGGCAGCCATAGAAGTGCAGCGCCGGAACATTGATCGCATCACTGCTGAAATGATGCCGGTGGCACTCCATGCTCCGGTCAGCGGCCAGGTTGCGGCTGTGCATAAAATGAACGGTGAATATGTGGATCAGGGCGATCCCGTCCTTATGATTCACGCTCCCCGACCGGATCATATACGGGCACATTTAAAACATCCGGTCTCGATCAATCCGGAGCCCGGCATGGAGGTTTTGGTTCGAAGACAAAACCGGCACCGTGAAGAAGCGATCATGGAGATTGCCGAAGTCGGTGTGCAGCTCGAATCCGTTGAAGAGAGGGCCACTCTCTTTCCCGATTGGCCCATTGAATCGCTCGGACTCCCGATTCGTATCGCAATCACCAATGAGCTGGATCTTATTCCGGGTGAAGTGGTGGATATGAGTATTATCAGGCCGTAATATCTTGCGACCATTCATCTGTTTGAGAATTGACGTTTGTTATGAACAGATGGAACATCCATGTGTTTAATCATGCCCCTGTGTGACGGGTAGCCGTCGTAACGTTTATCCATGCATACAGCAGCTTTACTTAAAACCGGACTGTTCGGGATTATTACCTGCCTGGGACTGTCCGACTCCCATGCACAAGTCGTGATCAATGAGGTGCAGGCGTCAAATAATTTCACGATAGCCGATGACGATGGGGATTATGAGGACTGGATCGAGCTTTACAATGCCGGTTCTTCGCCGGTCGAATTGCAGGGTTACGGTCTGACCGACACCCCGGGTTCCGATCCGGATATTTTGTTCAGGTTTGCTTTTCCCGACACCACGATTGCTCCCGGTGAATTCATAATGATTTGGGCCTCCGGAAAGGACCGCAGTCGTCCGGGTGCCGCCCTGCACACCGATTTTCAGATTTCCAGTGAGGGCGAGCCGCTGCGTCTCAGTGATTACAACGGCAATAAGGTGGATACCATGCCGCCGGCCCCCATTCCATCAGATTACTCCCGGGGTCGTTATCCGGATGGAACAGGCGACTGGAGGCTGTTTGAAGATCCGACTCCCGGAGAATCCAACCGGGAGTCTTCTTTTGCAGGTCTCACTCCGCCACCGGTTTTTTCCCGTGATCCCGGCTTCTATACAGAACCTTTTGAACTGAAGATCACACCGGACCATCCGGAGGATGTGATCCACTACACGCTGGATGGTTCTGAACCGACTACCGATTCGCCCGTGTTTCCGGATTCGATACTTCTTGACCGGCGCACGGGTGAGGAAAATAATCTTGCCACCATACGGCCGTCTCCGGTATTGTGGCAGCCACCCGAATCAGCGGTATTCAAGGGACATGTGGTGAGGGCCATCGCCGTCAGGGAGGGATACCGGCAGAGTGAAGTGGCCACGGGAAGCTGGTTTGTTGATCCACAGGGCCGGGACCGCTACTCGTTTCCGGTAGTGTCTATTGTCACTGATTCGGTGCACCTGTTCAGTGACGAGACCGGTATTTACGTGCCCGGTAATACCTTCGATCCTGATGAGGTGTACAGTGGTAACTATTATGAGCGGGGCATGGAGTGGGAGCGACCGGCACATCTGACGCTTTTCGACCGGTCATTGCTACGGTTTTCGCCGGATCCCCCGGAATCCGGGGCTGATATAACCGCAAAATCCGGCGACCCGGATGCATCCGGCGGCAATGAAACCCTGCCGGACAGCTTTCCGGATTCTGCCCGGCAACAGCTGCAAGGCGATGGATTTGCTCAGAATGTGGGATTGCGCATCCATGGCGGGGCCACCCGGCGTTATCCGCTGAAGTCACTGAGAGTGTATGCACGCAGCAATTATGACTGGAATCCGGAAATCACCTATCCGCTGATTCCCGGCAACCAGAAAGCCGGTACCGGAGAACCGCTTCACACCTATAAAAGGTTCATCCTCAGGCCGTCCGGTGACGATTGGGCCCATACCATGTTCAAGGACGCCATGATTCAGTCGCTTTATTCGGACAGACTCGTGGATCAGCAGGCCTATCGCCCCGCGGTGGTGTTTATCAACGGCGAGTACTGGGGTATCCACAATATTCGCGAACGGTATGACGGATGGTATGTGGAAACCAATTACGGCATTCACCGGGATGATGTAGCCATCCTGACCAATGGGGGGTCGGTCAACCGGGGTTTTCCGTCGGACAGCCTCCACTATGTGCAAATGCGTGATTATGCACGGAAAAGGGATCTTTCCGAACCGGAGCACTACGCGTATATCGGCACGCAGATGGATATCGACAATTATCTCCAATACAAGGCCTTTCAAGTGTATGCCGCCAATGCCGACTGGCCGCACAACAACATCCGCTTCTGGCGAAAGCGAACCGACGGAGACCGGTCCGATGCACCTTACGGCGCCGACGGAAGGTGGCGCTGGATGATCTTTGATATGGATGCTTCGTTCGGTTATCCCTATTCGGGTGAAAATGCCTGGTGGGCACAATATGACCATGACATGCTGGAATGGATCACCGGTTCCGGTAATCCGAGAATGCCGTATAATTGGGTCAATGATCTGTTTGTCGGCCTGATCGGGAACGAGACCTTCCGGAACAGCTTTATTTCAATCCTTGCCGGAGATCTGAATACCCGCTATACACCAGATTATATTGAAAATCAGATCGACCGGTTCCGGAAGGTCTATGAACCCGCGATGGAAGAGCATATTCACCGGCATCCTCATTCGGCAGGGGGGTCGGTGAGCAACTGGAATGAACATATTGACAGGATGCGGGAATTTGCCGGCAAGCGGCCGGAGCACCTGCGGCAACATCTGATGGACCATTTCGACTTGCCGGGTACCGCGAAGCTTGAAGTCAGGGTTGAAGGCACCCGGGCAGGACATGTCAGGGTCAATGATGTCGATATCCATCCCGATACTCCGGGTGTCGCCGGAGATATTACCCGGTGGGACGGTATTTATTTTCAGGGAGTGCCGGTAACATTGACCCCTGTTACTGATGATCATGAGCTTTTTATGGGGTGGGAGACCAAAGACGGGGAGCCGTTGCAGTTCACGGATGAACCGGACGTGAGGTTGGCAGAAGATGGCGCGCTGCAAACCTTGCGGTGGATGCCGGATAAGGATCTGACGCTGGTTGCCGTATTTGATGGTGATAATACCACTTCGGCCGACCGCGAAGAGGAAGAGCTGCCCGGAGTGATCGAACTCGGTCAAAATTATCCCAATCCTTTCAATCATCAGACCAATATACCTTATCATCTTGGCGAGCGGGCCAGGGTGGTCGTTGATATTCATACGGTCGGGGGGCGGAGCGTGAAAACGATTGACAAGGGCGTCCGTCAGGCGGGGGCTCATCTGCTGCGTCTGGAAACGACAGGAATGGCAAGCGGGTTATATCTCTACAGACTCCGGATATATCCGGAGAACGGTGCACCGGTGGTTACCCGGCCGGCAAAAATGACACTGATCAGATAGCAAGTAATAAACGGTGTCTCTGAGAACCGGTATCTGCAATGCACCGCCGGCTTTGATTGCGGCTTCAGAGATATACTTGCCGGATCACGGCCGGCCGTCGTAAATTTTTTTATATTGCGTTACGGTTGTTCTACGTTTCAGGGATTCATTAAAAGCAATCTGAATGGCCGTCTCCGTTAAACATAGCTACCCTTTATATGAGCTTTACAATCAGAGATTTATTTGAAAGGATTTTCAGTATTTGTTCAGGATCCGCCCCTTGTTTCACACGCAGTTTTGCAAATTCGGCTGTGGTTATCGGACTGATTGTCGGGGGGGCAGGACTGGATGCTTCATACAGCCAGGATCAACAGCAGCTTCGTTTGATTCCGGAACACGGTCAGAGTCTGGAAGAGACTTTTTTGAAACTCCCTGCCGGTATCTTGTCAGATGACGCGGCTTCCTACATCACCATTCAGGAATCTGTCCCATCGGCAACTGGCATGTACGGGAATGACGCGGAGGAGGTGACTCGTGATGGAAGGCGTCTTCCGGCTGTCGGGAAAGGGGAGAAAGTCATTCATGTAACAGATTATTTATACAATCAGCCGGAAATCAGGGAGGCGCATCAGGCTTACCTTGAGATGAAGCGCGAGCGTCCGGAAGAGCTGCAGATTATGCAGAAGCAGGTTGCATCTGAAATCGGCGACAGACGTACCTTCAATGTCGTCGATTTTGAGGAGAGCCGGGAGGGCCCGACCGAATACCTTCAAATTGAGTTTGAATTGAAAGCTATTGGGGAAAGGTCCGAGATATGGGTGGAAACCGACGAATGGGACCCGGATAAAATCAACGATGAGGTGGTCTCGGAAATGATGGCGGCTCTTGAGGAGCGGACTCCCCCCCGATCGGTAAACCCGGATCAGGGAGTTATCCTGAATAATATTGATATTTTTGCGGAAGGGGATCCCGGCAAGGTGCCGGATCCGCAGGGAGAGGGCATTGTAAAAGTATTGGTAACCGATATCCGCGATGGATGGGATCCTGACGGCGACGGCGGTTTTGTTGCCGGATTTTTCAATCCGGGTGACCTGGCTCCGCGGACGTCAAACAGCATGAGCAATGAAGCGGCGATCATCTATATCGATTCCCGTCCCGGCATATATTCGGAAATACGCCCGACCGATCCTCTGCGTCCGCTGAGTGTGGTTGCGCATGAATTTCAGCATCTGATCGAAGCCGGCAGAGGGAATCTGATTACGTTCATGAATGAAGGGCAATCAGAACTGGCGGAAGTCTTAAACGGATATAATGCCCGTGTCATGGCGTTTCTGGATGAGCCCGACGAAGTGAGCGGTGACGTGGAGACGAATGCCGAGCCCGGCTTTTTGAGATGGCGACGGGGCGAACCGGAGACCGTGCTGTTTGATTATCAAAGGGCTCAGCTGTTTCATGGCTATCTGTATGAGCGATTGGGCGTGGGGCCGGTCGGGAAGTTGACGCAGAGTTCATCCGGAACTCCCTGGGTGCAGTATCAGCGAATATTGAATGAAGCCGAAGAAGGACTGGAATTCCGGGATGTTCTGGGGGATTTTTATATCGCCAATCTGATTAATGATAACGATGTGGGTGGCGGAATTTACGGCTATTCACCGCCCCAGTTCTCAAACGTCATGTTATCCAATCCGGCACGCCGGTTCGGGGTGGAAGAACGGCCGTGGGTCACCGACGAGCAAGTTGCCCTGAGGTACGGCAGCGCAAAATATACCCGGTGGGAAAGCGTGGAGGATATCACCATTATTATGGACAGCCCATCGGAAGTTACGCACTATGTTGTTGCTAAGGACTGGGATGGGATGACCACAATAGAAACTTTTGAAGATGATGAAGTCCATTTGAATGGCGGTTACCGTACGGTGACCATGGTGTCGGTGAATGTCGTTCCGCATCAGGTGGCGCAGGGTGGTTCGAATTATGGTGCACGCAATTTTTATTATACGGCGGACTGGACGCCAAGCGATCTTCGTGTGGTGAGCCTCAGTTATGCACAGTCGCCGGAGGATTTTGAGGGGCCGGTGCCGGTACTGGGCCTTCCTTTTGTAAGCGGGGGAGGAACGGAATTCCGGGCGATTTCGGTGCTGGTCAATACGGAACTCGGCGGAACATTGCAGGGTGCAGATTTTCGATTATGGCCCTTTGACGGTGCGGTTGAGGGCAGCGGAACACTCCGGGTAAGTTTCACCGAGTCCGAACAGGCGGCAGGCATCGGCATTGACGCCGTACACGTACCCACAGAGTCACTTGCCGAAGTGGATCTGGATTTTGAGGAAATCAGTCAGGGAATGAACCAGGTCGATTTTTCCGGTTTCAATATTGAAATGGAGCCCGATAAAAACTACCATGTGGTTTACCAGGTGCTTGATGAATCCGAGGATGCGGAGCTGCTTTTTATGTTTGACCAGGGTTCCAGTGATGTTAATGATTCCGATTATTATCCGGTCCGGTCGCTGATCGGCGGCATCCAGGATGACGGGAGTTCGGGGTGGTCCTATTTGCTGGGCGATGAAGACGACGATAGTGATAATGATCACAAAAACATGGTCATGACCACCCGGGTGCTGAGTCGGGTGCCTGTTGAAAACGGATTTCCCGAAAGACCCTTATCCGGGAATGTTGAATTACTCCAAAACTACCCCAATCCGTTTAATACCGGTACTACGTTACGGTTCAATATTCCGGATGAGCTGGAGGAAGATGAGACGGTTCCGGTACGTGTTGATGTATTTGACATAACCGGCAGACGCATTACCACCGTGGCGGAGGGCGACTATGTGGCCGGAAGTCACCCGGTTACGTTTGAGGCGGGAAATCTTGCCAGCGGGGTGTATGTCGTCAGGCTTCAGGCGGGCGGAAGTGTGGATTCACGGAAGATTATGCTCCTGAAATAGTGTCATAAGAGCACAGGATAGGGTTCGCGGTGGTCTTATCGGCGACTATTTTGTGCCGGCATTTTAAATGGCATGCCCCGGGTCAATTTAAATGGTATTATCCGGATAGGCCGCCTTGCGGTTGGTGAGCTCAAGGACGGTAAGCTCCGGCCGCACCGTCCGGATGGGGATTCCAACCATGCCGATTCCGACATTAACGTAGAGTTGCTGGTCGCCCTGCCGGAACAATCCTTTGGGATATTTCTGGAACAGGTAAATGGGATACAATGGCAGACCCAGGATATTGAACCCGATTTGTCCGCCATGGGTATGACCGGAAAGAGTCAGGTTTACGTCATGGTTAACCGCTTCATCAAAAAGATCGGGACGATGCGAAAGGAGTATCCGGAATCCGTTTTCCGGGATATTCCGGGTGGCTCGCCGGAATCGCTCGGCGTCTGTTTGACCGGTAACGGCATCGTCCACTCCGATAAGAGTCAGAGATTCACCATTGATCGTCAGGGTTTTATGATCATTGGTGAGAACATCGACATTTCGCTGTCTGAGGGCAGAAGTGACGGAAGAGGCGGACGCATAGTGATCATGGTTGCCAAGGCATCCGTATATACCATATTCAGCCTTTAAATCCGGTATGGCACGATACAATGCGGGGATCTCGGAAATGGAATTATCTACAAAATCACCCGTGATGGTGACCAGGTCGGGGTGCTGTTCATTGGCCAAAGCAAATATATCCCGCATCTGGTTTTCTGTCATGTAAATTCCCGAGTGAATATCACTGATCTGTACGATTTTAAGCCCGTTCAGCGATAAGGGCAGATCCGGGAAGTAAAGTGATTTCCGGATGATCCTGTAGTCATGGGAGGTTGCCGCCGAGGCACCGACCGTCAGTAAAGCCGGTGCTGCAATGGCCGCGGCACCGGTGGTTTTCAGGAACTGTCTCCTGTTGATCAACGGCAGATCGGAGGAGTCTGTTCTCAGGGCCGGGTCGGATGGAGAGGCCGGATTGGAAGAAGCGGAGACCGGATCGGATGCGGAGGCCGGGTCGGATGCGGAGGCCGGGTCGGATGCCGCCGGGGCCTGATTTGATGCGGGCGGGACCGGGCCTGAACGATGAAGAACCCGAGAGCCGATGCGGTACAGGCCGGATACACTGTGGGTCAAGAGCAGAAGTATAAATGCCGTCACTATGATACCGAAAAAAACACCGCCCGGATAAATGATCAGGTATTGGAACAGTGTGCTTTGATACCACCCCATTTCGGTGGATGGAAAACGAAGCAGAAAAATCAGGTTTCCCGCAAAAAGGATGTACATTCCCGCCGCACGAAGCACTACATAACCTTTGTCAGTGGCAACTTTTTGGAGCCAACTGAGATAGGCCCGCAAGAGATACCACTGCATGAAACCTAATATGGAGGCAAGGATGGTGAAGAAAATCAGAAACTGCAAATACCGGTCCATGGTGTACTGAAAGAAATGAAGTTAATCCGTATGTCTGTTGATTCAGAATGTCTGCTGTTTCAACGATCTGTCGATGAGGTGAATTTATTTATGAACCAGCTGAACATTCAAACGTTGAGTAAAACAGATTTATTGAAAGGTTCGTTCATCAGTGTGAATAATCAGCTGCATGCGCGGACTATCTCCATGGAACATGCTCGAACACCCTCCCGTCGCTCCGGAATATCACCGCGCCATCGATACTGGTGAAGCGGTTGATAATTCCGAAATGTTGCAGACGCTTCATCGCCTCGGGGTGCGGATGGTGGTAACGGTTATGACGTGCGAGCGAGACTACGCCCTTTTGTGCGTTCACATGAGATAAAAAAGCGGTGGTGGAACTGGTACGGCTGCCATGATGCCCGACTTTCAACAGGTCGGAGCGCAGAAAACCGCCGAAACGATCCACCATGTAGGATTCCGCTTCATGTTCCGCATCTCCGGCCAGAAGAAGACGGGTATCGCCGTATTGGATCAACAGTACCACCGACCGGTTATTGGGATCACGTGCCGGAATTTCGTCTGATGGAGCCAGAACCATCATCGGAAGAGCCGGATCCGTGGTGATAAGATCTCCGGTTGACAATAGTCGAACCGGCACCTCTTTCTCTCTTGCCAGATTCATATACCGATGATATAGTCCAGTGTCGTGCGTTTCAGGCGATTGGTAAATCGTATCCACCGGCATCTCATTCAGCAAACTTACCATCCCGCCTATATGGTCGGCATGGGGGTGTGACAAGATAATACCCTCCAGTTTCCTGATGTCCATGGCTTTCAGCTCCGGGATCAGTGTCCGTTCGCCCGAATCATATTGCGGTGTCCAGCGGCCCGTATCATAAAGGTAATTTTGTCCTCCGGGGGTTTGGAGCAGCACGGCATCCGCCTGACCCACATCAAAGAACGTGACCGTGAAATCAGGTCGCCGAAGTTGGTCGTAAACCTGTCCGGCCTGCAGCATCAGCAGGCAGAAAAGCAGTCCACACACCATTTTCCAGCGGATGGCCGGTATACGCAGGCTTCCCAGAATGGCGACACCGAAAAACCAGAGACCGAACATCCAGTTGCCGGGAAGCGTCGCTTCAATCCAGGCAGCGGAGTGAGTGCCGATTATCGTGACATACCGGGTCAATGCCGTCAATATCAGGTCACCGGGCACATTGAGAATGGCTGCCAGATTCGGCTCAAGCAGGGAGGTACCCAGGCAGGCGAACGTCCAGAGGAACATCATCTGGACAAACGGGACGGCCAGTGTATTGCTTAGGGGTCCGGCCAGGGAGAATTCCTGGAAATAGTGCACCAGAAGTGGATAGAGTCCGCCCTGCACGAGTACACTGACCATCACGAACTGGAACAGCATTCCGGTCTTGCGGTAGCGGTGCGAGGGAGGGAGCAGGTAGCGGGTTCCCGGGAGTGTTGTGAGAATGATGATAACGGCCAGAAAAGAGAGCTGAAAACCGACATCGAACAGCATCATTGGATCATACAACAACAGGATCAGTGCCGCCGCCCCGAGAATGTTCATGGAGGTTCCGGGTTTATGACAGAGTCGCGCAATCATCATGAAAAAGGCCATCACCGATGCCCGGGATACAGAAACCGAAAAACCGGTAATCCCGGCATAGAGCAGGAGTAGTCCGCCGCCGAGCAGTAATCCTCCGAGCCGGGCAATAGGTGAGCCCCGAAACCAGGGCAGAACAAACCAGACCGGCATCAGTATAAAACCCACATGCATGCCCGATACCGCCATAAGGTGGGCGAGTCCGGCTCTGGAAAACCCCGTGCGAAGATCCGGATCCAGCCCGGAACGGTCGCCCAGGATGATGGCTTTGGCCAGTTCGCTGTTATCCCCGGAAAACAGCAATGAAAGGGCCTTTTTGATTCGTATTTGTTGAGAAAGCCAGAAACCGGAGCGATGCCGGATGTCGATATCCGTAATTTTGGAAGCGAAAACCTGAGTGTGAATTCCCTGGCGATCCAGGTATGCGGAATAGTCAAACTGATGCGGGTTCCCGGGTGGTGACGGTTTCCGGAGGTCACCGTGAAACCGGATATAGTTACCGGCTGTCGGCACTTCCCGGAGCGGACTCCCGAAGGACGCGATAACTTCGTCTCGAAGCAGTACTTCGGTGGTAAACGGAAGAAGCCAGGTGGGAAGTCCACGGATTTGCACAGAATCAATTTCCACCCGGACCATGAGGTTATCCGAACGGGTGGTGCGGTCGGACAGAATGGTGCCGTGGTAATGCAAATCATCGGCATCAAAGACCGCAAGGAGTCGTTCTTCCGGATCCGGTGGGTGTTGATGCAAATGGGTTTTCATGACTCCCAGGGCGATGATACATAACAGGTAAACGACCGTCTTAAGCCGGGGTAGATGATGGAAATGAACGAAAAAGCCGATCAGCAGCATCGAGGTCAGGGTCCAAAACAGATGCCCGAAAAGTATTGCCGGAGGCAGCCAGCACCCGGCGACAATGCCTGCGGCATATAACAGGGCTATTCGCAGAACCGGATATGCACCCGGATGGATCGATACGTTATTTTCAGAAGACATACCGGCTTAATTACAGAGGCGTTGAACGGTCAACGGCATCTGCAATGGAAGAGCAGCGAGGGGCGGGATGCTTACAGGAGATGAGCTAAAAGGGAGGGAAATGGCTCAGAAGGGGAAGAAAACAGACAGGCCGGAGTGCAATCAAGCGATGTGGCCGTACCGAAATTCAGATCTGGCTGTTAAAAAAGTGGCGGGTATCCTGTATATGAATGGCGATGTTGTTGCGAAGTTCGAACAGTCTGCGATGGAGCATAAAGTAATCCTGTTCATCCACCGGATTGTTTTTGATTTTTTGAAGATGCTCCAGGGTGAGATTCGCTTTTTCAAGGGCTTTTTTGCAGTAGGCGATATTGGCGCCCAATACCTCAAGATCAAATCCCATAGAATAGGCTGCTGCCACTTTGGAACTGACGAGCAGAATGTCCGATACGAAACGGATAAATTCGGGATGTTCCATATAATGAGGCTTGCTGTCATTAAAAAGCAGCAGATCCGCCGAAAAATCCCGGGCATCGGTATAGATGGCGATATTTTCGAGGGAGGCGTAATCGTACATGGATGTTTCGGAAGCCTCCTCATCAAAGATATCCTCAAAAAGCTCCTCTACATCGTCAATGTCATCGTCGAACTCGTCATCCTCATCCCCGAAAAGGTTACCGGCCTCATCATCGTCGGACAGGTCGGCATCGTCATCCTCCAAAAAGTCGAGCTGGTCATCATCATCGTCAAATTCGTCTTCGACAGGGAAGTGGGACTCCTCAATGAGCAGTTCCTCTTCGATAAAGGCATCGACAGCATCCAGTTTGGTGGGTAACTCTTTGAGGTGATGCAGCCAGCGCGGCTGTCGATCGTGATCGGTCTCGATCAGGTCACGGAGGTGCTCGTGTCTCCGCGTCATCTCATTGATATGAGATTCCCAGTCGTGTTCATCCCAGATGTTGTGGTCATCAGAGTTTGAAAAAGAAAACATGGTCGGGAGTTTTGAAAAGAAAATCAGTAGTACTCTGTAGTACGGATTGTAAACGGGCTTGTTGCCGGCTTTATTTCGGCGTGCCCGGATTGATAACAATAGTTAACCAAATTTCGATCACAGTTTTTCCAGAACACCTTTCATCACCTTGGTCAGTTTGGGTTCGGCCATATCTGCAGCCTCGAGGATATCCTGCATTTTAACGGGTTCAAGGGCATCGGGGAAACATTCGTCGGTGATGACCGATATTCCCAGACACTGCATTCCCATATGAACAGCGGCAATAACTTCGGGTATCGTACTCATTCCGACAACATCACCGCCAATCTGGCGCAGAAAGCGGTATTCGGCCCGGGTTTCGAGAAGCGGACCTGTTACGGCAATGTAGACCCCCTGCTGCATCCGTATCCCCTTTTCAAGGGCGACTTTCTCGGCAAGGGTAATCAGGTCGGGGGTATAAGGCTCACTCATATCCGGGAAACGGACGCCCAGACTGTCGTCGTTGGGTCCGATCAGCGGGTTATCTCCCAGCATATTGATGTGGTCGGTGATGCACATGATATCTCCCCGGCGAAAAAGGGGATTCATGCCGCCGCAGGCATTGGAGACCATTAGTGTCCGGGCACCCAGTTCGTGGAGCACTCTCACCGGGAACACGATCTGCTGCATGGTGTAACCTTCATAGTAATGGAAACGGCCCTGCATGGCCACGACCTTTTTTTCACTCAGGGTTCCGAAAAGAAGTCTCCCTTCGTGACTTTCGACCGTAGAGGTGGGAAAATGGGGGATGTCACCATAGGGAATGGCGTGAGAAACAGTGATCTCCTCGGCAAGTCGGCCCAGTCCGGTGCCGAGAATAATCAGAAAATCAGGTTTAAAGTCGGTTTGTTTGGTTATATAGTCGAGAGCGTCGCTGCGTTTTTCATGAAAAGCTTCTACAGAATCGAAATTTGGCATAGATAAGTTACTAAGTGGGATTATTCGTCTATGTTATCAAGCAAGTCATCCAGGAGTGCGTGTTCTCCATAGGAATAAACAAGCCCTTATAATAGTATTATTCATCAATGTCATCAAGCAGGTCGTCCAGGTCTTCGGCACCGGGGGCGGGAGAAGACTTTTTTGAACCGCTATTGGATGATTCGGATTCCTTACCTGCGGATGAAGAAGAAGGTTCGCCCGACGCGGATTCAACCTCTTCTTGTTCATCTTCGGGCAGAGCGTAAGTATTTGTGTCGTCCCGCTTGAACGATTCAAGTGATTCCGAAGCGAGATCGAGGTACGACTCCATACCCCGGATGATCTCCTGGCGGCGGTCCAGCAACCGTTGTATGCTCCGCCGGATATCCTGCCGCTCCTGCTGGGCGTTGCGGACGATTTTCTCCGCTTCCAGATCGGCTTTTGCGATCCGGTTCTGGGCATCCTGTTTGGAGCTGTTGATGCGCTGCTCAGCCGACTCTTTGGCTTGCTGAAGCGTTTCGTGAAGCGCCTCCTCCACCTTCTGATAGTGTTCCAGTTTTTCAGTCAGTCGCTGGATTTCATGCTGCTGATCACGGTTCTTGTTGGACAAATGTTCCCATTCATTGGAGACAACATTCAGAAAAGACTGAACCTCCGCCATGTCGTAACCGCGAATCGATTTCGAAAATGATTGCTGTTTGATTTCCAGAGCTGATAGTTTCATGTGTTTATAATTTTTGTTTCAAGCGGTCACATGTAATGACATGACCGTACTTAATCATACGCCGGTGTGCCTGGGCGCCATTACCGGATATGGCCACTTCATCTGTGTTCTGCTCTCTGTTCTCTGTCTTCTGTTTTCTGCAATTTAAGGGTGTGAAGGTTGCATTACAATATAAACCCTCACGTGCGCAGTTTGTTTTTCAACGGGCGATTGGAGCGCGTTTGTGCGGTTTCGAAGTCGTTGAGCGTGTCCGGTTGCGGCTCCCGCAGTTCCGGGTTTCCGATATCGGCATCTACGATAATGGTTTCCAGATTTTGTACCCGTTTCACAACCTGATCGAGACGCTGTTCGTACTCCTCGAGCCGACGGAAATGGGATTCATTAATTTGGGGCGTTTTGCGACCCACCAGCCAGTCACGGATGAGTTTGATAATCATAACCGTGATGTACCCGGAGATACCAAAGACGGCAATGATGGCTGTTATAGCGACTAATGCTTCAAAAGGGGTCATATCCATATTTCAGGTTTAAATGTGACAATTGAGACCATCCCCGGAAGAATCACTATTTCGACCGTAAAGGTATTACAGTGACTTCGGGGTAATCGGTTGTCGCGATCCATATTGGTACATCGGATTGCATATGCCATTTATTACGTGAAGCGGTGGCATTGGTTTCAACAATATCGCGTGACTGCAAAGTAATAAAATATGCAATAAATCGAATAAGCAAGAAATCAGATCAGTAAGATAGCAAATCAGTTGGATTGCGAATCAGCGGGATGCAGAATAGTAAATTAGCCGGTTAGCGGGTTCACTGATCAGAGCTTCGTGTGCCGAATATTGTTGAGCCCAGCCGGATGATGGTGGCTCCCTCTTCGATGGCGATGTCATAGTCGCCGCTCATGCCCATGGACAACTCCCGGAGCTGCACGTTATCGGTTTCGTACGACAGGTGTTCATCCCGGTACTGCCGTAGCGCGGTAAACTGACGCCTGACCAGGTCGCGGTCGTCCGTAAATGAGGCCATTCCCATCAGCCCGTGAACCGAAACATGCTTTAGATCAGCGGCATATTCCAGAATTGCAGGCAGTTCCCGGACGTTGCAGCCACTTTTCTGGTCTTCGTCGCTTATATTTACCTGAATGAGCACCCGGATAAGCCGGTCGATACGGGAAGCCCGTTTTTCCAGCTCCCTGAGATACTTGATTTTGGAAATGGAGTGAATCCAGTCCACGCGATGCACCATGTCCTTGATCTTGTTGGTCTGTACGGTTCCAACCATATGCCAGACGATGTCGGAAGGGAGCCGGTCCATTTTCGGTACCAGCTCCTGGACCCGGTTTTCGCCGAATTCGGAGAGCCCTGCCTGCCTGGCTTCCAGAATCTTATCTTCGGGATGGGTCTTGGTCACCGCCACCAGACGAATCTCGTCCGGATTTCTTCCACACCCGGCGCAGATTTCGCGGATGCGTTGCTTTATGCTATCGATATTTTGTGCTATCACGGAACAGGATGAGTTCTGTTTAAAATGAAAACCCCGGGAAGGGTGATGGCAATTGGGTTTCCGGGAGCAGGCCATGTTGCATACAGCCGCACCTGCTGCCGATACTATACAAAATGAAAGATACGTTAATTGAAAAGAAGAAGAGAAATGAAACAAATCTTTTATGTGTTAATAAAAAACACTATATTTCTTTTCTGACTAAAAAATTACTGACAGCGTTCATTATCGTGCACAGGAACAGAGATACCATTTTTCGATACGAACCCGCCCACGCTGGCACAGGTCTCGAGCAGACAGGGGGCTGCTCATCGAGAATATGAAGCACACCACCAATCATATCCTCGAGTTTCTGGAAGAATGGGCACCGCAAAGCACCAAGCTCGAATATGATAATGTTGGACTTCTTGTTGGAGACAGCCGTCAGGAAATTACAAGAATACTGGTCAGTCTGGATGTAACCTCCGAAGTTGTAGAGGAAGCTATTGCATCCGGAGCGGATCTGATCATCGCCCATCACCCTCTCATTTTCCGCAAACTATCCCGCGTCACGCCTTCCGATATTACGGGATCCCTGATATACAAGCTCATTAAAAACGATATCAACCTTGTCGCCGCACATACCAATCTGGATGCGGCTTACGGTGGAGTATCGTTCGCCATGGCGGAACGCTTGGGTCTGAAGCATTTGCGTTTTTTGAAAGAGGTACCCCGGGCTGCGGCTCCTGCCCCCCGTCCGGTTGCGGCAGCCGGGAACTCCGGATCAGAAAATGGCGGTGAACATCAGCAAAACGATACCGCCGCCGGTCAACCGGATGCCGGTTTCGGCGTGTGGGGAGAACTGCCTTCCACGCATGACAGCGAAGCCTTTCTGGCACTGGTCAGGGATAAACTGGAAAGTAAGGGTATCCGCTACTGCGGGTCTCCGAAATCGGTAAAAAGGGTGGCGGTTTGCGGCGGTGCCGGATCTTTCCTGATGGAAGAGGCTCTTCGACAACATATGGATGCTTTTGTGACATCAGATCTGAAATATCACGACTTTTTCACCGAATCACCGGAACTGCTGGTTGTCGATGCAGGACACTATGAAAGCGAGGTGCCTATGGTGGAAACATTAAACAGCCGGATCAGGGAGCGGTATCCGGAAATGGATGTCATTTCAACCAGTGTGAACACTAATCCGGTGAACTATTTTTTTTAAATAAACCCATAAGCGAAGCAAATAGCGATCAAAAATCTATGCAAGACGTACTCCAAAATTTGACCAATTTACAATACATCGATAACCGAATCGATGAATTAAAGCGGTTGCGCGGAGACTTACCGGAAGAAATTCTGGATATCGAGACCGAAATCACCCGGCTCGAGACCCGCATCAAGCGCGCCAAAGCCGAAATCAAAGATCTGGCTGTGGAGGAATCGAAGCTTGAACTGGAAATAACCGAATCCGATTCCCTGACTGAAAAATACGAGGAGCAGCAGCTCACCGTGCGTAATAACAGGGAATATGATGCATTGACCAAGGAGATTGAGACCCAGAACCAGATCAAGGAAAATGCACAGGCCCGTCTTGAGGAGATTACCCTTCAGACAGCGGAGCTTGAAAAAACCGTTGAGGAAAATGAAAGCAAACTGGAAGAAACCAGGAAGTTGCTGAAGGAAAAGCAGGATAATCTTGACGAGCTGATTGAAAGCACCAAAAAGGAAGAAGAGGAGCTGATCAAGAAACGAAAGGAAGCCACGAAAAATCTTGAATCACGCTATCTTCGCAGCTATGAGCGTTTGCGGAAAGGACTGAACAACGGAATGGCGGTGGTTGCCATGGAAAAGGGTTCGAGTCTGGGCATGATGCTGCCTCCCCAGGTGCAGGTTGAAGTCCGACGAAAGAACAAGATCATCTTTGATGAAAACTCGGGACGTATTGTTGTGGATCCCAGCTTTTTTGAAGAAGCACGCAAAATGTTGAATCTCAATTAATTCCCTGGACCATACGAAGGTCCGGTATCAAACCGTTATAAACGTTGGTCAGGGTTGCCGGGTAATCGCCTTTCCCGACTGCATTGCGGCCGGGAAGGGAGGAAAGTCCGAACACCTGCGGACACCGCGCCCCGGGAATACCGGGGAGTTCCACTCCGGTGGAATATGGAAAGTGCCACAGAAAACAGACCGCCACGGATTCGTCCGTGGTAAGGGTGAAATGGTGGGGTAAGAGCCCACCGCCTGTTTCGGTAACGGAACGGGGCAGGGTAAACCCCGTGGGGTGCAAGGCCAAGCATGGCAGTGTGTCGTCCGCCACAATACTGCCGGGTAGGCTGCTCGATCTCATCAGCAATGGTGAGACCAGACAAATGATTGCCGGCCCGTTTGCCGTTTTACGGCTTCAGGGTCACAGAATTCGGCTTACAGGCAATCCTGACTGTTATTTTTAACTTTTTCACCGGCGTGCCTGAAGTACGGGTCATCGTTGTTTTCCCGCCATTCCTCAAAGTGCTATCTGCTGATCTTGGCCCGTTTAATTTCGCGTTCGGTTTCCCGTTTTACGTCCCGTTCGGCGATGCTGGCTCTTTTATCGTATTTCTTCTTACCCTTTGCCAGACCGAGCTGCAACTTGGCCAGGCCGCGTGTGAAATAGAGTTTGAGCGGTACCAGTGTCATCCCTTTCTGAGCGACCGCACGGTCAATCTTTCGTATTTCATCACGGTGCAGGAGCAGTTTCCGGTCCCGGCGGGGATCGTGGTTGTTATAAGAGCCCTGATCAAAGGGCTTAATGTAAAAATCCTTGAGCCAAACCTCCCCATCTTTCATATAGGCAAACGCGTCACCGAAACTGGCATTTCCCTGACGCAGTGATTTCACTTCGGTTCCCGTTAGCACCAGCCCCGTTTCCATGGAGTCTTCAATGGTAAACTCGTGCCACGCCTTGCGGTTTTTGATGCTTGGTGTACCGGTTTTCTGATCTTTTTTTTGGGTGGCCAAAGCGGGTATTGAAAATGGTTATGAACGTTGGTATTTCTGTGGATTCCGGGAAAAACCGGGTATCCCAATTTAGGACAAAAACGAATGAAAAGGCAGAGCAAACTAGTCGGCGACCCCTTCCGGAATATCACGACCCATTTGACGGTAGATTCCCTCGATCAGTTCAATGTGATTTTCAGCCCGGGAGTTGGTTTCATCCAGCTCAAGCACTCTTCTGAAATGGCGAAGTGCATCGGCCATACGGTCGCCCATTGCAAGATGATCCGCTTCGTGAGTCAGGTAGTTGGCATACGCCAAATGGGTGTTGATCTTTAACTGACTGATAACCGTGGAGTCACCGTCCGCCTCGCTGAGCAAGTCGAGTGCTTCTTCGTACTCGTTCTGTTGTACGAGCTGCTGTACGTTCCCCTCCAGGTTTTCGGGGCCCGGTTCGGAACAGGCATACATGGCAAAAGAAAGGATGAATAACAGGAAAATTCGGTGATTGTACATAAACGGAGTCAGATTGTTTCGGGGTATTGTAAGGTCGGTAACACAGCGCAAAGTTGGTAATGTAATGCAAAGTCGGTAACGCAGCGTAATCAGAAAAAGTAGATCGGATTAGGGCTGATACAGAGGATAAAGATGATCATGCACAGCCACCCGAGAACCCGCCTTCCGGTTGTCAATGGCTCTTCAAACGGAACCGGGGGGTGCTCAACTCCGACCAGGAAAACAATAAAAAGCGACCAAAAAATCCAAATGGTGAAACCGGAAAATACGGAGGGATCAAAAATCATCAGCAGGAGCAAATCGAACAGCATAACCGCTCCCCATCCGGCCAGGGTCCAGTTCCGGTCGTGGCGGAATCCGCGATCCAGCAGGAAGAGTGATATCAACGCCCATAGAACCCAGGAAGTTGCGGTGTGGGGAATATCAAGTCCGGCCGTCATGGTCTTGATTAAAGGGATAGCGCCCAGCCCGGCCAGGGTAATGACCAGTATGACAAAAAGCCGCGCCACCACGCGATGCCTTCGGTATCCGATCAGGGTGTAGAGGATGTGTCCTCCGTCAAGCTGACCCACCGGGAGCAGATTCAGGGCAGTGAAAAAGAGTCCCAGCCAGCCGGCAAACAGAAACGGGTAGTGATAGAGCTCCCACATGGGGGGGACGTTTTCGAAAAAGGATGCAAGATAGCCAAACAGCAGGGTATTGCCGAGCACCATGACTTCGGGTTCGTTTTCATTACTTTCAACAACCGGCTCGTCGGGAAAGCTTCCGTGCTCAGCGATATATTCATTAATGGGATCATGTCCGGCAAAATTTTGAAGGTAATCCGGTTCAGGAAGGGTGAAAAAACCGTAGAGCAGAATCAGCAGGGCAATGATGAAGCCGGCAACAGGTCCGCTTGCACCAACATCAAACATCTTCCGGCTGTTTTCTATCCGGCTGCGTATCCGGATTACCGCCCCCAAAGTGCCGATTGGGGAGATCGGAAACGGTATAAAGTAGGGAAGGCTGGTGTGAATCCGGTGGTGTACGGCGGCGAAATAGTGGCCGAATTCATGCACCCCCAAAAATCCGAGCAGCAAAGCGGCAAACAGGACCCCTTCCCAGATCACCATATCGAGAAAAAAAAGAAACCCTTCACCCGAAAAGAGCATGAAATCGTCAGGTATACCGGCAGTATGACCGACAAACAGGGTTCCGGTGAAGGCTGCTGATATAAAGGTCAGGACAAATAACAGTACGTGCCGGACTATCGTACGTCCATCAGGTTTAATGTCCACAACGGAGCCCCCCGGATTTCAATGAATATGGTAGGTGATACCGATTAAAGATCATGTAAAAAACGGTTATACAGGATTGTAAAAAGATCGCCGTTACATTACAAGGAATTGCGGTGCCGAACAACAGGCAGGGTCATGCACCGCGCCCCGCCCCTGCCGCGGCAAAGTTCGTTGCCCTGGAAAGTGACGGCGATTTTCTCTCCGGGCGCCGGTTCAAACGGTCTGTTACGCCAGGTGTCGGTGAATTCATGCTGATTCATGATGGTGTACCCCTGTTCAGCCAGTGCCTCAAAGGTATTGGTGTTCCGGTCATAGCCGACAATCACACCCGGAGACAGTGCAAAAACATTGGCCCCGTCGGTCCACTGCTCACGGAACTGGTTGGTCAGATTTTCGCCACCGCATTTGATAAAAGTAAGTGGACGCCCGAGCAGTTCTTCCAGGGTATGTTTCAGCGATGACTTTCGTTCAACTACAATACGCCCGTCCACTTTGGAGAAAACGGAAATATTGTCGGTTCGTTCGGAAATGGCGGGGGGGAAAACGATACACTCATCCGGACTTGCAAAAGTGAATATGGTGTCAAGGTGCATGGATGATCGCTGCTTGGGAATATCTACTGCGATGATATGAGTCACCCCGTGCTGCAGTAGTTGATCGGTGATGGCCATCAGTCCACTGAAAGTGGTGCGTTCACTCATTCCGATCATAACCACCTCCGGCGATGCCACCAGGATATCACCGCCTTCGACACTGTCCTGTTTACCAATGTGAATGATCTTGTCACTCAGACTTTCCAGCATGGGATGGAACCGGACGATCGTCTCCATCAGCAGGAATTCACGGGTTCTGGCCGCCATGGCCGCCCTTGAAAGAATGATCCGGTCATTGACCAGAGCAGCCAAGTCCCTGGTGAACAACAGGTTGGGAGCAGGATGAAGAGAAATGTTCTGAAGACGGTCTGTTTTACCACTAACGATGAATTCGAGCAGGGATGAGGTGTCCAGGTCCAGTAATTTGTCCCGCAGTAAATTAATGCTTATGCCGGGCTGTGCATAGTGCAGTTCGTCAATAAAGAAACGCCTGGCATCGGCATGCTCAAGAACGTCATATGCCAGATCGGTTATTTCGAACACATGGTCCGGATTGGGCAGCGTGCATCGGAAGATATCGATCATATCCAGATGCTCCTGACGGGCATCCGCTTCAAAAATGATGTCATCAAACAGGAGCTGTTCACGCAATTCGGGATTGACCAACGATACTTCGTTGCCCGGGGTATGGATAATGACCGCCTCAAGCCGGCCGGTTTCCGAGTGTACATGAAGCTTCATGATCGTAATTTGGGTTCTGTAATCAGAAGGATGCTGTGGAACGGATGTGAAATCTGACAGACCACAAAGGTAATGGGTGTACCGTAAAGCTCAAAATGAATTTAAACGATTCCGGTTACGAGAATGTTACGACTAATACCAGGTTAAATCGCCACAAGTCATCTTCACCGGTAGGAAGGTGCATTCCATTATCATGTCGTACTCATCCGTTCAAATAAAAAAGCCTGCAAAAGCGGGATTCAGACGTAAAGAACTCAGGGCGCTGATATCTCTTATGGAGGATCCGGATGAGTTCGTACAGCAGAAGGTGCAGGAAAGACTGGCGGAGCTGGATGACAACTCGATTCCGATTCTGGATGAAATCCGTGAAGAGATCAATGATGTATCAATCCGGAGCCGGCTCACCCAGCTCATTCATCATATCACCTATCCCTCTTATGAGCAGGAATTTATCGAATATCTGGAAAAGGGAATTCATTCCGTTCCGGACCTGGAAAAGGGTCAGCTGTTATTGAGCCGTTTTGAGAATCCGACATTGCGTACCGACTTGTACCAGCGTCAGCTTGATAAGATGGCGGCCAGGGTGGAACCCGCTATCCGGACGGCACTCTCTTCACGGGAACAAATGGAGATTTTTACTGCATACTTTTTTGAGAAGGAGTATTTCAAGGGCGCCCGGAATGACTATTCTCATCCCGACAATTCCTATTTGCATAAGGTGCTGCAGAGAAGGCGCGGTATTCCGATTTCGCTGAGTATGGTGATGATGTTTGTTGCCTTCCGGCTGGAGCTGCCGCTGAGCGGTATCAATATGCCGAAGCATTTTCTGCTCAAATATGAAACCGACAACGAGTCCATTTTATTGGATCCGTTTAACTATGGACGTATCGTGAGTATGGATCAGTGCGCCTATTTTCTGAGGAGTAACGGGATTACCCCTGATCCGTCTCATTTTGAGAAAGCCGGCGAGCGGGATATTCTGGTACGTACGATTCGCAATCTGATCAGCAGTTTTGAAGAGAGGGGAGAGGAGCAAAACGTTACAGAGCTAAAACGTCTGCTGGGCTATATGATGCAAATCCATTCGTGATGATTTCCGGAGCGGAGCATTTATGCAATCGGAGCTGGTGCTGTTCCCGATATGGCGGATTCGTTGTACCGCGGGGAAGTCATACAGATGGCAACGGGCCGTAGACACGGATCATAAGACCGTCCGGTTCTTAATATAGGGGTCAAAGGTTTTTGCAAGACGGATAAATTTCTCCGATTGCTCATGATTGCCGTTACGACGATGGATTTCGGACGCTGACAGGAGCACTTCGGGATGGGTAGGTATAATATCCATCATTTGCTGAAGTCGTTCTGCCGCCAGCATGTAATCTTTTTCGCCGATGGCAATTTTCAGACGATAGAGATTCAGATCGACCGGAAGTTCGTCATTGCCCAGTTTCTCCAGATACATTTTGCAGCGCGAATAGATGGTCCGGTCGAAATAGAAAACAATCAGATCATGGTAAAGAGACAGGTCCGGCGTCAGACCTTCAAGCTGCTGTTCCAGCCGTCGCAGAATTTCACGCTGGTTGGCCGCCATCATCAGACGGATCATCGACTTGAGGGCATCGGGAGGAAACTCCGAATGGAAAACGCGCGTCTTTTGTTCACTGGTGAAAAGCTCATGAAAATAGTCCAGCAGGTGCTTTTCCGGATAAAACGGGTTGATGATACTGCCCAGAAGTAAAAACTGGTTCAGTGGGTCTTCCCGGGTCTGCGCTGCAGGGAACTGCGGTTCAATGTGCCATTCGTGGTGAAACAGAGCGGCGTTCTTCCAGTATTTTTTGCTTCGCATGGTGAGGCCCAGGTCACCGGTAGTTGTACCGAACCGGTGAACAACCTCCTCATGATCGGCTACCACCACGCGGTACCCTTTTTTTTGAATCCGGAAACAGAAATCGGCGTCCTCGAAATAGGCGAGTCCATAGTTTTTATTAAAGGTGAGCCCGGGCTCGTTTCGAAAAACCATACAGTAGCCATCCACATAGTCGACATCGGTGAGTGCAACCGCATGGTTACCGGTCGCCGGTTCCGGTATGGCAGCGGTGTCGTCGCCGGTTTCCGGTGTTTGGTCAGTCGAAGCAGTTTCGGTTTCGGAGTGCTGTTTCGGGGTGCCGGAACGCTGTTCGGTTGACTGTGGCTCGTGCCAGGTGCGATCGGCTTTCGGAGTGACAAGACCGATATCGGGATACCTTTCCAGTATTCCGGCCAGCCGGGAGGGCAAAGGGTTTTTAAACCGGACGTCATTATGCAGTACCATGACCGGTCCGTTGCCGGCCTTGGCAAGCCCCTGATTGACCGCAGCAGCGAATCCAAGATTCTGTTCATTGGTAAGAACCGTAAGGGCCACATTTTCCTTGAGAAGGCGGTCAAGATAGTCCGGGGTGTCATCCACCGATCCGTTATCCACCACTACAATACGTGTGCGGTCACGGGAGGTATAGCGGAGTACAGAGGTAAGACACTCCTCAAGGACCGGTCGGCGGTTTGTTGAGGTCGGTATGATGATAGTAAGCGGAGGTTGCCGGGCTATTTCATCGTTATAGCCGGTTGCTCGTATTTTGGGAGAGAGCTCCGGCTCACCCTCTTTCTGCTGTTCCGGTTTCCGCTCCGGTGTTTGTGCCGTCTGTGCATCCGGTTCCGAACCAGGTTCCGGTGACGGTATCGGTTCTGGATGTGAATCTTCCTCCGGTGCCGGTTGCGAATCAGGCTCCGTAGACGATTCCGGATCGGGTCCGGTTTCCGGATCCGATTCTGCCTCCGCATCGGCGTTCGGACCGGGTTCGTGAGCGGAGCCGGAATCGGGTTCCGGCACAGAGAGTGAATCCGGATCCTGTTCGGACTGAGCCCCGGTCGCCCGCGTCGTTTTTTGTTGCTGATATCCGTGTTTCACCTCAGCGGCCTCTACATACCGCCGCATTTTTGACAGGATATCAATTTTGAATTCACGCGATTTCTTATGCCCCGGATCGGCGGCAAGTATGCGGTTCAACAGTTCGAGAGCAGCGACACTATTACCGGTTTTGAACAGGGAATGGGCTTCCTGGTAGAGGTGCTCCAGGCTGTCTCCGTCTTCTTCAAGATCGGTATGGCCATAGGAGCGAAGCATCCGAAACGCCCGCTCCTGACCTGAGAGCGATAATTCCGGAACACGTAATAATGCCATGATACACTCTTTCTTGCTGCGGTCGTCCATTTTATGGACCTGGTCATCCCCGAAGGCAAAGGGCGCTACTTGAACAGGTTCGGCGTCGGATTGCAATCGGATGGCCCATTCCGTAGCGTGACGTGTAGACCAGTGGGGATCGGTGAATTTTCGTGTCGCCCGCATGGCCGTCTGATTAAACAGATAGTTTCTGTCGAATGGCAGACGGTCGTTTTGCAGCAAATGGAGCCAGTCCATGGCCGAAGCCGGTGGTGGCTCTTCCGTGGCGATAGCCGCCGGGGCTCCGGAAGCCTCCATCTTTTCAATGGCCCGGCCAAGCTTCTCTTCATCTACCCGGTTAATGCTTTCCGGAATCCAGATATAACGCCCTCCGGCCTGTTCAATGGCAAAGTTGAGGGAGGGCCCGCGCCCTCTGGTGGTTTCCTGCTCGAAGTAAAAAGTGCGCTCGTGCTGATAGTGTTCTATCAGGGAGCGGAGAACTTCGGCGCTCCCATCAGTGGAGCCGTCATCTATGAAGATAAACTCACACGGAATGCGACCCAAACTGTAAAGTGCATTCAGGGTGGGTTCAATCCACTCTTTTCTATTGCGAAATACGCAAATAACAGATAAAGTGAGCTGAATAGACACGATTTCTGATTAATTCCGGTTTTCTGGCTTCTCCGACAATATACAACGTTCTTATGCAGGAGTCGAACCGGATGCGATCAGAAACGGGAATAGCCGTTATACGTGGCCCCCATCCCGAGTCGTATCCTCATCATCAGAATCATCAGAGGGTTGGTCATGTTCAATGATGGTATCAAATCCACGCTTGCTGAGATCCCAATAAAGGTAACTGATCGCTGCCACCCCGAGCAGAGCACACAGCAGAGCATAACCGTAGTTCCCAAACAGGAAATGACCGAATCCGAATAGTGCCATATAGACCAGTATGACCCCGGCCACCCAGTTTCCGAGCAACGGCCAAAGGGATCCGTCCGATGAGATATCCGGGTTCTCCTTCTCAAGCGGCTTCCAGCCCGGTCCGCCGGGTCGTACACGTCGATAGAAGGTAGTCAGTTTTGATTTTTCTGTGGGCTTGGTCATATAGGTTACGGCAAGCCATACTACCGTTGTAATCGCCACGACATAGTAGAGATTGAGCGGGAACGGATCCACAATACCGGGTACGGGCACACCGAACAGGACCAGTATGACCAGGAAGATCGGGGTCAGGGAAGCCGCCAGTTCACTCCAGGCGTTGATGCGCCACCAGTACCAGCGGAGGATAAGCACAAGGCCGAGTCCGCCGGAGGCTGTAAGAACCAGTCCCCAGGCCTGACGGATGTTATCCAGCTGAGTGGTAACCAGAAAGGCGAGGACGGCGAGTGCAAAGGTTACTATTCGGGAGACCAGGACATAATGGCGTTCGTCACCATCAGACTTAATGAAACGACGCCAGAAGTCATTGACCAGATAGGAAGTTCCCCAGTTCAGATGAGCAGCAAAGGTGCTGGTGAATGCGGCGAGGAATGCCGCGAAAAGAAGGCCCAGCAGGCCGGGAGGCAGTACATCACGCATGACAAGGACAAATCCCTCACGCGAGTCATCCAGGTCCGGGTACAGCACCAGTGATACCAGTGCAACAATGATCCAGGGCCAGGGGCGCAGGCAGTAGTGGGCGATGTTGAACCAGAGTGTGGCAAAAAGGGAATGCTTTTCATCCCTGGCGCTCATAATACGCTGAGCGACATAGCCGCCGCCCCCGGGCTCCGAGCCGGGATACCAGCTTGACCACCACTGAACCCCGAAATAGGCCGCAAAAGCACCGACACTGAGCGAGAGTACCGCCACCCCTTCGGCCGTCTGTCCGACAGTCGGCAGGAAGTTGAAGGTCTCGGCAGGCAGCTGCTCCTGGAGTCCGGAGATTCCACCGATTTCGGGGATGTTAACGGCATAAATGGCAAGGACAATGGTTCCCCCGAGCGCAACGGTAAACTGGAAGATATCGGTTACGGCCACTCCCCAGAGACCGGAGATCAGCGAGAAGACGCCGACGAAGATAATGAGGAAGCCGACGAGGGCAAGCGGCGCGCTGATATAAATTCCCATGACGGTAAAGGAGTCATGGCCGAACATGGTCATGCCCGGAAAAAGGACATTGAAAATGGACTCCATCGCAAGCGAAACCCAACCCAGGATGATAATATTCATCAATAACCCGAAGTAGATGGCTTTGAGTCCGCGCAGCCAGGCGGCTTCTTTGCCGCTGTAGCGGAGCTCTATGAATTCAACATCGGTCAGTACGCCGCTTCTGCGCCATAAACGGGCGAAGAAAAATACCGTGAGCATACCACCCATCACAAAGTTCCACCAAAGCCAGTTTCCGGCAATACCATCTTCGGCCACCATCTCTGTAACGGCAAGCGGGGTGTCGGCGGCAAAGGTGGTGGCGACCATACTGGTGCCGATGATCCACCAGGGCATGTTTCGGCCCGACAGGAAAAACTCGGCTGTGCTTTTACCGGCCCTGGCATAAAAGTAGAGTGCAATTCCAAGAGCCAGTACGAAGTAGGATGCAACGAGCAGCCAGTCTAATGTCGTCAGTGTTGAAACCATTCCATATCCATTTGATGATGTATCCGGCAACAAAAATAAAGGTTCTGTTTGTCAACAGAACCTGCCATACGTTCAAAAACTTTCAGAATATGCTTCAATTGGAAGAAAAAAACAATGCCATTATAATACTATTATATGCTGTTTTCACTCAATGGTAGCTTTTGGCATGGTCGTCACGGCCCGGGGTCTCAATGATTAGATGCTGGCTTAAAAGGGCAATTTTTCGTATTTTAATATGTTTTCCTAAAAATCATGCAAATGGCAGTCATGCAGAAAAACGGTATTCGCGAAGAAGTGGCAAGGCGCCGCACCTTCGCCATTATTTCCCATCCCGATGCCGGTAAAACCACCCTTACCGAGAAGCTGCTGCTGTATGGCGGAGCTATCCACGAGGCCGGCTCCATCAAGCAGCGCAAGGCGGCCCGGCACGCGGCATCCGACTGGATGGCCATCGAGCAGGAGCGTGGCATATCGGTGACCTCCTCGGTGATGCGCTTTGAGAAAGACGGCATCCGTTATAATCTGCTGGATACCCCGGGCCACAAGGATTTTTCGGAAGACACCTTCCGGACCCTCATTGCCGCCGACTGCGCCCTGATGGTGATCGACGTCGCCAAGGGGGTGGAAGAGCAGACCGAAAAGCTGTTCGAAGTCTGCCGGCTGCGGCAAATACCGGTCATCACGTTTGTGAACAAATGCGACCGGCCCGGCATGGAGCCGCTCGAAGTCCTCAGTAATATCGAGGAGAAGCTGGGAATTACGGCCATACCGGCCTCATGGCCGATCGGGTACGGCGCCGATTTCCAGGGGGTTTACGATCTGATCGGCAAGGAGATGCACCTGTATCGAAAAATCAAGCACGGTGCCCAAAAAGCCGATGCCGATCTGTTGTCTCTGGAGAAAGGATTGGAGGAGAGTTCGCTGGGGGACTCAGAGAAGGAGGAGTGCCGCGAAATCGCGGATCTGATCGGTGATGAATACTCAAATATGGATGAAGAGGCATTCCGTAACGGGGAGGCCTCTCCCGTTTTTTTCGGATCCGCTCTGAATAACTTCGGACTCGATCTGTTTCTCAACTATTTTCCGCAACTGGCCCCTCCTCCGCAGACCTACGAGACCGACAGCGGTGACCAGAGGGAACTGGAGCAGGATTTTTCCGGATTTGTTTTCAAGCTGCAGGCCAACATGAACCCCGAACACCGGGACTGTACCGCTTTTGTACGAGTGACCTCCGGGGTGTTTGAGCGGGGAATGGAGGTTACTCTTTCCGGTAACGGCCGGAAGCTGCGGATGTCCACCCCCCACAGCCTGATGGGCGAAGAACGAAAGCTACTGGACATCGCCTATCCGGGCGATATCGTCGCGCTGTTCAATCCGGGTGATTTCCGCATCGGAAGTACACTGCATATCGGTGATCCTGTCAACTTTGATGTCATCCCGCTGTTTTCGCCCGAACATTTCCGGAAAGCCTCTTCCAAAGATCCGTTCAAGAGAAAGCAGTTGCGTGAAGGGCTCAAGCAATTGTCGGAAGAGGGAGTGGTCAATGTTTTCGAGCTTCCCGACGGGGTCGGCAATGAGCTGCTGCTCGGAACCGTGGGTGCATTGCAGTTTGAAGTGGTTGCGCATCGCATGAACGCAGAGTACAAGGCCGACATATCACTTTCCCCTACATCCTACATCGCCGCACGATGGCTGCCGGACGATGAGCGGGTCATTGACAAACTCAAGGCTTCTTACTCCACGAATGTCACGTTTGATATTGAGGGGCATCCCATCGTGCTTTTTGAGAGCATGTATGCCCTGAACTCGGCAGTGGAAGCGGTCGGGGAGGAAAATCTCCTTCGTTTCAAGAAGTAAAGGGAGGTGCTGTTTCTGAAATGGTACGGATTTGTTCGAACCCTGTAAGAGCAGGGTGGTTCGGTGCTCTGTGATTAGAGAGATACCGGTTTGGATTGAGCCGGCATTCCGCATTGAGGGAGTGCCGTGGTGTCATTCCACGAATGGGACCGATCAGACCGGTGGACATTTTGTACTGCCGGGAAACCCGAATTAAGACCGATGTCGGAGCGATGTGGAGAAGAACGCTGTTTTTTTGGCTGGATGCGTTGCAGATATCAGCCGGAGAACGCCGGATTATGCTGACGCTGATGACTCTGATTGTCGGGGTCACCGGCTTTTCGGTTTTTTCTCCGGACCGTGCAGTCTATGATCAAGGATATTATGAACCGGTCATGGAAGAGTTCCGGAGACTCTCGAAAGTGGAGGCACAGAATGAAAGAAAAGTTATGGCCCGCTATTATCCGTCGAAAGCCGATCAGGGCGGAAAGTCCGACAACAAGGAACCGGCAGAGCACGCTGCGGGAATGAGCCTGGTTTCAGCCGGCGGTAGTTCGAAGTATGCGCCGCTATTGACAGATTCCAGTGATGTGAGCCGTGATGAGACCGGTCGGGGTGAGATGCACCGGGATAATGAAAACGATCCCGATACAACGGGTCGGAAAGATGACCAACCGGGGGCGGACAAGGAAAAGGATGATCAGGAGCGTAAAGAGATAGCGCCGGTCAACATACAGTCGGCCGGCAAGGAGGAGTTGATGACTCTGCCGGGAATCGGACCGGTCACCGCTGAAAGGATCCTGGATTACCGGAATGAGCACGGCCGGTTTGAACAACCGGAAGCGTTGTTGGAAGTATCGGGAATCGGTCCCGTGACCCTGGATAACATCAGAAAGCATCTTGTTGTCGAGTGATTCGGGCATCAGGGATTTCACCGGTACGGAAAGCTATATGTAATTCCGGCAGCCGGAATGCGTTATGCATACTGGAAAGTATCATATGTTTATTTTTTTATTTCTATGGACATATGAAATGCACATGACCGGGCATCCGCCCGGACACACATTCGTATGATTAAATACGGTCATGTCATTACATGTGACATTGTGATACATATAATTTAAACACATGAACCGAAGGTCACGAAGTGAAATGCCCATGATGACTGTAGTCATGCTCCTGTGTGTCGGGGAGTCGTCATTGCCATTTCATTGCACATATTTTGAAGCTCACGGATATCGGGAAGAACCTGTCGCCTGACCGGAAGCAGCCGATTTCCGTCTTTGATTTTGATAATTTTACGGATGCAGTGCGGCACAAGGTTTGACAGACCTTTTTTTAACAACGGCATCGCATTGCTGCATAAACTTTAAAACAGACAAGCATGAAGGTATCCATTTTATGGGTTGATGACGAGATAGATCAGTTGAAGCCCCACATGATTTTTCTGGAAAAAAAGGGCTATCAAGTAAAACCGGTAACCAATGGTGAGGACGCGCTTGCCATGGTTGCAGAGGAGAGGTTTGATATCATTTTTCTGGATGAACAGATGCCGGGAATGGACGGACTGGCCACCCTGAATGAGCTGAAATTGAGGCAGCCCGGTATTCCGGTAGTCATGATTACCAAAAGTGAGGAAGAAGAGATCATGGAAGATGCCATCGGGGGCAAGATCTCCGATTATCTCATCAAGCCGGTCAATCCGAATCAGATTCTGCTGACGGTGAAGCGCATACTGGACCGCAGCCGCATCCGGAACGAGAAATCAGCACAGTCTTATCTCCAGAGCTTCAACGAGATCACGGCGATGATCAATGATCAGCCGGAGTTCAATGACTGGATAACGATATATCGTCGTCTTACCGGTTGGCACATGGAGTTGAAAAGTTCGGAGGAGGGGCTTAAGCAGGTACTCCAGGACCAGATACAGTCCGCCAACTCCGCATTCGGCAAGTATATCGAAAGCGAGTACTATGACTGGCTGCGCTCAGGCCGGGATGAGCGGCCCATGTTGTCACCGGATATTATAAGCGAGGTGGTCATGCCGAAAATGGGCAACGGGAAAAGCACGTTCCTGTTTATCATTGACTGCATGAGGTATGATCAGTGGCTTGTATTCGAGCAAATGCTGACACCCTACTACAACATCACTACCGATTTTTATTACTCCATATTACCCACGGCGACACCCTACTCCCGGAATGCGATTTTTTCCGGGCTGTATCCCTCCCAGATCGAGCGGCACTACCCCGGCCTCTGGACCCACGGAGATGAAAACGAATCTTCGTTAAACCAGCATGAAGCAGAATTGATGCAGGCCCAGTTCGACCGAAAAAAAATGAAGGTCAAAACCAAATACGAAAAAGTCCTGCAGTCTGCCGAAGGCAAGCGGATAGCGGAAAAAATTGTCAACTATACCCAGGCCGATTTCAGCGCTTTTGTAATCAATTTTGTAGATACGCTTGTCCACACACGCTCTGACTCCCAGGTATTGAAAGAGATTGCCCCGGATGTGCCCGCTTTCCGGGAGCTGACACGGACCTGGTTTGCCCACTCCGCTCTGTTTCAAATGCTTAAGAAACTTGCTGAACGCGATGTAAATATTATCATTACCACCGATCATGGCTCTATTCGCGCCATGCGCGATACCAAAGTGCTCGGAGATCGTGATACATCAACCAGTCTGAGATACAAGTTCGGGCGCCATCTGCGGTGCGATAACAGCGCTGCCATTTTCATCGACAAACCCGAGGATTACTTCCTTCCCCGCAGCAAGATGAATTCTCATTATATTATTGCCAAGGAAGATTACTATTTTGTTTATCCCACCAATTACAACAAGTTTCAAAACAAATACCACGATACCTTCCAGCACGGCGGGGCATCCATGGAAGAGATGATCCTGCCACTGATTAACCTTCAGCCGAAATAAAAACCGATCTCATCCGGGTTTTTTCATTCCGGGTAACATACGGTAACATCGTAAACTTGCAACGTGTCACAGCCAGCAGCCGGTAAGCAGCCATCATATTTTATTTCAAAAGGTGTCGGTGAAACCGTCCAAGCCGGTGAAGCGTTTGCGCAGCTATTGAAGCCGGGAGATGTCGTTTTGCTTGAAGGAGAGATGGGTACCGGAAAAACACACTTTGTCAAGGGCGTCGCCCGTTATTTCGGCATACCGGAAGAGGAGGTGCAGTCACCGACTTTTTCCCTGGTTCATGAATATCCGGGCAGATGTGTTCTGTATCATTTGGACTGTTATCGCATGCAGCGACCGGAGGAGGCCCTGGAGATCGGACTTGAGGAGTATCTCTACGGCAGCGGGATTACTCTGATTGAGTGGCCGGAAAAAATCGCCCCGTATCTGCCTCCCGTTTGCTGGTCGGTTGAAATCAGGCATCTGAAAGGAGAGAGGCGTGAAATTTTGATTCATCAGAAGTCCTGATTTTTGTATTTTGTGCATTCTTTTTAGCAATGGAAACCAAAAGATTACCATATCGATTTGACCGATTGCCGGTTATTCTGCCGTTTCATCGACGTGCCGTCAATGAGCTGAATACCGGTGACCTGGTGTACTACGGACCTTGCCCGGAGTTTTACGGTATCGGGGAAGTGCTCAAAGTGGTAGATCGTTTTTGCATCGTGGATTTTCGTGGAACCGGAGAGTATGGCATCCACAAAGACGCATTCGAGATCAAATATCTGATTCCGATTCATAAACTGAATCTCTCTCATCTTCTCAAAAACATGGAGTAGCTCTATCGGGCTGTTTTTTCCCGCCCGGTACGGTTTCCCCGCCAATTACTTTTTCCTGCCAACCACATTTTCCCCGCCCACCAGATGATGACGGCGGCAAACAGTCCCGGATAAAAAGGCTCCCATCCCCAATAAGCATAGTTATACAAGCTTTCGCCGGTGATCGTGCCCAGTCCGAGCCAGGTGATGGAAACGACACAAGGCACGACCAGAACCCAGATTGCAAAAGAGGGGTGGAACCGGAATAACGGCAAATAAACCCCGAGAACGGGAAAGAGCAGACCCGGTATAAGTACCGAACCGATAACATACCAGAGCGCAATGACACTCGGATAAATCATGATAAGAAGAATGCCAAATACTACCGAAACAAACATACCCCACCGGGTGAAATAGACGCTTTTTTCCCGGCCCCGATATTTGGCGATCAGATCGCGTCCGAGCGTCTGGCCGGACAAAAACAGATAGCTGTCGAGGGTGGACATGATGGTGGCCAGCAAGGTAAGGAAAAAGAGTCCGGCGAGTCCCGCCGGCAACAGATAGGCACCCAGTTCCGGATATACCAGCATCGGTTGTTCCAGTTCACCAAGGATGATGAAACCGTATAGACCCGCCATTACAGTGAAAATGTCGAAAAGAAACCAGAAGCCGATCGATAAAAAGATCCCTTTTTGTGCCGTTGCGGGGGACTTTGCGGCGGCAGCTCGCTGGTGAAAAGCGGGATCCACAAATGTCCAGAGTGCAATAAAAAACCAGACAAGCAGATACTGGATGCTGTGACCGCCAAGCGGATCACGGTGTACATCCGACAGTTGACTCCAGATCTGTATCGGCGATCCCGCTGTCTGAATGGCCATGACAAGCAGCAGGGCGAAACCGGAATACATCAGCACCACCTGCAGTACGTCGGTACGGGTAACGGCACGAAATCCCGAGATGCTGACATAAAAGAGTGAAAACAGAGCGATGGCAACGGCGAAGAGGACGACATGGGTTTCCGACCCGGTGAAAAAACGGAAAAGCATACCGAGCATCAGGATATAGGGAGCCGGACTCACCAGTAAAAAAATAATTACCGCGGAAACGGTTCCCGTACGTGAAGAGTAAGCGTTTTCAAGAGCCTCGGGGATGGTGAGGGCCTTATTTTCTCGAATTCGGCCGGCCAGGTAAATGGCAAACAGTGTGGCAAAGAGGTAATAGGGTAAACCGAAAATCACCCACTGGGAGATACCGAATTGATAGCTGTATTCTCCAACACCGAGGATGCCACCATACCATGTTGAGACCAGTGTGGCAACGAAAGCGGGAAGGGAAAGCGTCCGGCCGGATAACAGATAGCTGCTTTCTGTCTCGTTCTTGTTACGTTTGTAGAAACTGATGACGATCAGCAGCAGGAAGTAGCAGACAATGATGAATCCGTCTATCCAGTGCAGGGGTCCCATTCAATCGAGCAGTTTATCGGTGAGTCCGGTCATTAAGAGCAGAGAACCGGAACGGTGCCGGATGCGTATGGTGCCGGAAATGGTTTCGTTCGAAGATCCGTCCCGGCGTCCGTTCACCAGCGATTCGTTATCGAGCGGATATTTGAGTCCTTCGGTAGTGATGCCGGTCACCTTCCCGGACAGAGGAAAGAGAGAAACCGTATGACTTGCTGGAAGGGACAGGGTGTAATCCTGTGGAAGAATGCGGGTGTAGAACACGTCATCATAGAATACAAGCTGATCGAACCGGGTATGGAACTGCTGCATGACAGACAGGTTTTTCAGGGTGTGATCAAGCCGGCGGCCGGTGGCGCCCAGGACATCCACCCGGACGGCCTTTTGTTGAAGAACATGATGAAGGGCTTTTTCCAGATCATTGGTTTCCTGGTCTTCATCGCGTAGAATTCTGCCATCGTAAGAGTCGGCATACCGGAAGCTGTCCAGGTCGCCGAGGACAATATCGGGTCGGAAGCCAAGTTCTGTAGCACAATTACCTCCACCATCGGCGGCAACAAAATAGCTGCACCTTGCTCTCAAGTTTTCAAGCAGTTTTTTCGACGGCCTGTTTCCATTTGCCAGGATCAGCGTTCGCATGCCGATAACGGATTGTTAATGAAGTTTTGAAAAGATGACAGAAAAGGGGATAATATGCAGGTGAAACATCAGATACCAAAATAAAACAGGATGGTAAAGAAATTCGCAGAAGCGTTGTCAAAGTACAACAGAGTGGGATTGGTCAGTCATGTCAGTCCGGATGGTGATGCGATCGGGTCCCAGTTGGCTTTGTACAGCTGGTTTCGCAATAAAGGGATCGATGCCGCACTGTTTAATGACGACGAAGTACCGGACAATCTGTCATGGATGGAACATCAGGATCGGATTCAGGTCCCGACCCAAGAGCTGCTCGATGAATGTGATGCCTATTTGTTAGTGGACGGGAATCACCCGTCACGATTCGGGGCGATGGCGGAATATTTTCTTGAAACGGATAAGCCGGTGTACCTGATAGATCACCATCTGGATCCCCCAAAGGATTTTTTTACCGGGATGTTGTGGGATTCGGAAGCCAGTTCCACAGCCTGGCTGGTATATAAACTTTTTGAGGTTACGGGACCGGAGCAGATTGACAGGAAGGTGGCCGAGGCTCTTTATTGCGGCATCGTCACTGACACCGGATCGTTTCGCTTTGATTCGGTGACCGCCGAAACTCATTTTGCCATCGGTGATATCATAAAAAGAGGGGGCATCCGCCCCAGTGAAGTTTTTGCACGGATTTATGATGATAAAAGTCTGGCCCAGTTCAAACTACTCGGAAAGGTGCTGGACGATATCCGTCTTTACTGTGATGACAGGCTGGCGGTAGTGCGGGCAACAGAACAAATGCTCGCCGAAACCGGTTGCACCCACAATGACCTTGAAGGTTTTGTCAATTATCCATTGAGTATCAGCAGTGTACTCGTATCGGTGATGTTCTATGAACGGGATGACCGTATCAAAATCAGTCTCAGGGGAAAGTCGAAAGTGGATCTCAATCAGGTGGCCAGAAAGTTCAATGGCGGAGGGCATTTCAATGCGGCCGGATCCTGGCATGACGGTCCGATGACGGATGCCGTTGAAATGGTGGTTGCCGAGATCGGATCAGTACTTGGCAATTAGCCGGTCGTGCAGCACACTTGCCATGGTTATTTCCGTGACTCCAGAAAATCAGCCACTTTCTCATGGTGCTGCGGGGTTGCCCAGAACTGTGCAAACTGATCCAGCTCCCGTTGCAGCGACTCATCACGGGGCAAATAAAGAGCCTTTTTCGTACCGGTTTTCAGCTCCTGGATAAGATCCGGATCCACCCGCGACAGCTTCAATGCCCATTCCCAGGTGTTTCTGCGGAGTTCCGAGGTTATGGATTGCTTGTTGATCAGGCCTGTTTGCAATGCATCGTCGGAACTGATGATCACGTTGCTTCCAAGCCACTCAAGTGCGCGGGAGCGGCCTACCCTCTCTACCAGCCGGGTCACACCGCCCCAGCCGGGCGGTAGTCCCAGGCTTGCCTGTGTAAAGGAGAAGGTGGCCGTCTTGCTGGCAATGGCAAAGTCAAAGGCCAGCAGCAGCTCACAGCCTCCTCCGTATACCTCTCCGTTAATGCAGGCCATGGTCCAGAACCGGTTCTCTTCCAGCCGTTCAAGTATAGCGGTCATACGGCCGGCCATCTTTTTTCCCTCCTCTTTGGTTTTCAGATGAGAGAACGCTTTGATGTTGCCGCGTGTCGCGAAATATTGGTGTCCGGCACCGCTCAGTATGAAAACACGGATAGCACCGTTTTTCTCGATCTCGTCCAGAGTCTGTTCCAACCGGTCCATGACTTCAAAGTCGATGGCGTTTTTGGACTCCGGGCGGTTGACCTCGGCCCAGCAGATATGTTTCTTCTTCTTTACATCAACTACAGCCACGATAATCCGGAATTAGGTTACGGGATACGGGTTTAATTGCTGACCTCTTCATCAATCCATGCCAGGTAGTCCGCGTTACCCATGGCTATGGGAAGTGCTATAATACACGGACACTCATAACTGTGCAACTCTTTGACTCTTTCTTCCAGAACAGGAAACGCTTTTGCGGTTGTTTTTGCTACAAGTATGACTTCGGATTCGCTTTGTACGGCATTTTCCCACCGGAATAATGCCGACATGCCCTCAATGATATTTGTACAAGCCACAAGTCGCTCCTGTATAATGGTTTCACTGATGGAAGACGCTTCTTTTTTATCCGCCGTGGTGATATAAACAAATACGTGCTTCATAGTCCCGTTTGTGTATCTGTTTCGAGGAAAGATTCAGAAAAATAACCAATCCATACATAATAGAAAAACGATGACGGACTCAAAATGATTCGCCATGTGCTTCGTTGATAAAAACAGTGGTTTTCAGTATATTAAAAGGCTAACAAAGACAAACTTGATAATACCGTATCCGGATGTTCGTTCAGCCGGATTGCATAAAACGAAAGGTGATGCGAGAGTGGTGAAATTGGTAGACACGCTAGATTTAGGATCTAGTGCCGAAAGGCTTGGGGGTTCGAGTCCCCCCTCTCGTACAGACAGGATCCGGCCGAAGGGGCCGGGACATCTGTATTGCCGTGTCGTCCCGGTCGGTAGACAATCTGAATATTACGAATCAAAAACAACCATATAAGTGAATATTTCTGTTGAAGATAAAAGCAAAGTGGATAAGCTTCTGACCATCTCTGCAACAAAAGAAGAATTGCAGCCCCGGTTTGAGAAAGCGTATCGGTCCTATAGAAAAAAAATCAACATGCCGGGATTCCGCCAGGGGCAGGTTCCGGTATCCATTGTAAAGAAGCGGTTTGGAAAGGAGATAGAGTCCGAAGAGATCAATAACTATGTTCAGGAAGTGTTCCGGGATGAAGTTGTACCGAAGTACGAACCGGTCGGAGAACCCGTATTCGAGGATATGTCGTGGGAAGACGGGGAGCTGGAGGTGAAGATCGGAATAGGTGTAAAGCCGGAAATTGAACTGAAGGACCTTTCGACGTTTGAAATCGACAAGATGGTTCACGATGTCACCGACGAGGAGGTGGACGAAGAAGTGGAGCAGAGTCTGAAGCGTGCCGGTACCTGGAATGAGAGTGACAAGCCGGTTGAAGAAACCAGCAAGGTGACGGTGGATGCCGTGCCTGTCGATGACAAGGGGAACCTTCAGGAGGATGACACGGATGCCGATAAGGAGATTGATCTGAATGATGAACAGAACAAGGAGTTTCGCGAGGCCTTGAAAGGTGCAAAGACAGGCGACTCGGTGGATGTGACGCTTGGAGAGGGTGATGACGCCGAAAAATTCCGGCTAACGGTAAAAAAAGTCATGAACCTTGACATCCCCGAGCTGGATGAAGCGTTTGTCAAAGAGGCCACCAACGGAGAGGTGGAAAGTGTAGAGGAGTACCGAAGCCAGATTAAGAGCCAGATTCAGAATTATTTTGATCAGGTTGCCGGTGATATGGTCAAGCAGGAGGTGATGGAAGCTCTGCTTGAGGCACATCCCGACATTGAGGTGCCGGATGTGGTGCTGTCCAGGTTCCAGGATGCCATGCTGGACCGTATGAAGCAGCAACAACAGGGTCAGGCGCTTCCGGATGATTTTAATGAAGAGGAGTACAAGGAGTCGATTAAAGAGGATGCCTTGCGGGAAGCCCGGTGGGCTTTTATTATCGATGAATTCGAAAAGAAATATGATGATATTGAAATAACCGAACAGGATATCGACGACCGGCTCGCAACCGAGGCGGCACGATATGGACTGCCGACGGAAATGGTCAAGAACTTCTATTCCCAATCGGGAGATCAGCTTGAAAACCTGCGCCGGAATATTCGAACCGACAAACTTTTTGATCGCATAGTGAACGAAGTCACGTTAAAAGAACTTGACAAAGAGGCGTATCAGGAAAAAAAGAAAAAAGAACGTAACGAGAAGAGCGACTAATGAATCATTGGAAACAACCCCTGTTTGACGAAGAAACTTTTGGCAGCACTGCTACCCAAAGCAATCTGATCCCCATGGTCATCGAGACCACAAGCCGCGGGGAGCGGGCATTCGACATTTATTCCCGGCTACTGAAGGATCGAATTATCATCCTGGGTACCCCGATCAATGATGCTGTTGCCAGCAGTATTGTTGCGCAAATGCTGTTTCTGGAATCCGATGATCCGGAAAAGGACATCAATCTGTATATCAACAGCCCCGGCGGCGTAGTCTCATCCGGACTGGCGATCTATGATACCATGCAGCATGTGCGATGCAATGTATCCACCATTTGCATGGGAATGGCCGCCTCCATGGGTGCGGTCCTGCTTGCTGCCGGAACTCCCGGCAAGCGTACGCTCCTTCCTCATTCGCGGGTTATGATTCATCAGCCGCTGGGTGGAACCCAGGGACAGGCCAGTGATATTGAGATCGAAGCGCGGGAAATCATCCGAATCAAGCAGACTCTGGGCGAGATCATTGCCCGGCATACGAAAAAGTCGAAAGAGGAGATCATAGCCGATTCGGATCGGAATAAATGGATGGACGCCAGGGAGTCGTTGGAATATGGACTTGTTGACAAGGTCCTTGAACGTTCAGAGAAAAAGAAATAATCGTTAATCATACCAGCTTCGTAACCATATGAGTGATCAAGAAGATAAAATACGCTGTTCTTTTTGCGGAAGATCCAGCCACGAAGTAAACAGCATGGTTGCCGGACCAAACGTCTACATCTGTGATCAGTGTATTACGGATGCATCCGGTATTGTTAAAAACGATCTTTCGGAAGACAAAAAGAGCGGACAGGATTTTCGCAATGATCTGAAGCCGGTTGAAATCAAGGCTTACCTGGACGAGTACGTCATTGACCAGGAAGAGCCCAAGAAGACCCTTTCGGTGGCTGTTTATAATCATTACAAGCGGATTACAAGTCCGGAGTTTGACGACGACGATTCCGAGATAGAGAAGAGCAATATCGTGCTCCTGGGTCCGACCGGCTCCGGAAAAACCCTGTTGGCGCGAACGCTGGCCGGGATCCTGGATGTGCCATTCAGTATCGCCGATGCCACAGCCCTGACCGAGGCCGGTTATGTCGGCGAGGATGTGGAGAGCATTCTGTCCAATTTGCTGCAGGCGGCCGATTATGATGTGGAAAAGGCCGAACGGGGAATTGTCTACATCGACGAAGTAGACAAGGTGGCCCGGAGAGGGGACAATCCGTCCATCACCCGGGATGTTTCCGGTGAAGGGGTACAGCAGGCCCTGCTTAAGATCCTGGAAGGAACGACGGCCAATGTCCCTCCGAAAGGTGGACGCAAGCATCCCGAGCAAAGTTTTATCACCGTCAACACCAAGAATATCCTGTTTGTATGCGGAGGTGCTTTCGAAGGATTGAATGATATCATATCCAGAAGGTTGTCCACATCCAGCATGGGATTCACTGCCGATTATCAGGACAAATACGATAAGGATGATCCCCTGATCTTTACGCATGTCGAGCCGGAGGATCTTCAGAAATACGGCCTCATCCCCGAGTTGATCGGTCGGCTGCCGATCATATCCGGCTTGCACGAGCTTTCCGAAGAAGCGATGATCAATATTCTGCTCAAGCCGAAGAATGCGATTATCAAACAGTACAAAAAGCTGTTCCGGATGGAAGGCGTTGAGCTTGAATTTGAGGAAGAGGCGTTGAAAGAGGTGGTACGGCAGGCCATGAAACGAAAAACCGGGGCCCGGGGACTGCGATCGATCATGGAGCGGTCCATGCTCGATATTATGTTTACCCTGCCGACCATGAAGAATGTCGAGCGTTGCATAATAACCAAAGAAACCATTGCATCGATGGCTCCACCGGTTTATAAGAAGCGAAAGGCTTCGGCATAAAGGTAAGGGCTTTTGAACATCGGCTTCTGAATTCTGTACTCTGTTTTCTGAAATCTGTACTCTGAAATCTGTACCAATGCCATAATGCCATGTTATTCAATGCCACTTCAAACCGGATTAAGGGAACACTGGTTTTCCTGCTGTTGATAATGGCTGCTGGATCGTTCGTCTACACGCAATACCTCATTGAGAAGATCCGGGAAAAAGAGCGCTCCAGTATTGAGCTGTGGGCGCGGGCTATGGAATACAACAGCAAACCGCATTATCAGGATACACGGGATCAGCTTCAGCGTATTGTAACCGATATATCGGTTAATGACAATATCCCGGATATTCAACGAAGTCGCTGGATCAACACGCTTCAAAGGGCGGAAGCCGATCTGTCAAACTCCTCACTGGATTTTGTAGCTTCCGAACTGATCATTAAAAACCGGTTTGAAATACCATCTGTTGTGGTTAACGAAGACCGTGAGATCCTTCACTCCAGAAACACGGGCAACCGGACACTTGATGAGGGGATCATAGCTGAATATGCCATGTTAAATGATCCGATCCGGATTGAACTGGGAAGTGGCGACATGACCCAGGAGCAGTATATCTATTACGGCGACAGTGGTATTATCCGGACATTGAAGTACTTCCCTTATATTCAGTTCGGATTGCTGGCCCTGTTTTTGGGTATGGGGTATCTGAGTCTGAGCAGTATTAAGCGGACGGAACAGTCCAATCTCTGGGTGGGTATGGCGAGAGAGGCCGCCCATCAGCTGGGGACTCCGCTGTCCAGTTTATATGGGTGGATTGCACTGCTCAAGGAGCAGGACAGTGACGGTGAGACTTTGCAGATAGCCCACGAGATCTCCAATGATGTGCAACGTATGCAGACCGTGGCGGAGCGTTTTAATAAAATCGGCTCCATCCCGGAATTGAGACCGAAAAGGCCGGGATCAATTATCCGCCAGGTACTGGAATATCTTGAACGGCGCATGCCACAGATCGGCAAGCACGTCACGCTGACCATGGATATCCGGTCTGATAAAAAAATTCCCCTCAACCCGGAGCTGTTTGCCTGGGCACTGGAGAATTTACTGAAGAATTCACTGGATGCTATTGATAAAAACAGCAGTGAGGCAAGGGTGCATGTGGAGGCCTATGAGCATAATGGCTATTATGTAATTGATGTCAATGATACCGGGAAGGGGATAGAAAAAAAATACCGCAGTGAAATCTTCAATCCGGGCTACAGCACCAAAAAAAGGGGTTGGGGTTTGGGATTGAGTCTGACCCGCCGTATTGTAGAGGAGTATCATCAAGGTAAAATTTTTATCCACAAATCGGTGCCCGGCGAAGGTACAACCTTCCGCTTAATGCTCCCGATGGCCGGTGAACACGACAAACAGGGTAGTGGAATCAACGGTAATGGAGTTCATGAAACCGTTGTGGAGAATCAGGGCCGGGCGCTTTAGAATCAGGGCCGGATGTGTGAGATTCAGACGGAATGCATGAATAAAGGCCGGACGCGCTGAAAACTGCATCCGCGAGGTCAATTAAAGCCGTATTTGGAGGCATATTCAGCCAGTTCCACTTTCAAAAGACCCCGGCCCCGGTGGAGGCGCGACCGTATCGTTCCGATGGGTACATCCATCATGTTGGAGACCTCTTCATAGCTGAAACCCTCGACGTCACATAACAGCACAACGGTTCGGAAATCTTCCGGTAATTTGCTTAAGGCTGCAGAAATGTTGTCTCCCATCATCTCCCCGTACATATTGGACTCAAGGTCCGTGGTATTCGACTGTTCACTGCGAATCGTTTCGTAATAGGGTTCGATCTCATCATAATCGACACTGGGCGGTTGCCTGGCAGACTTTCTGTAGCTGTTTATATAGGAGTTTTTCATGATGCGAAACAACCACCCTTTGGCATTGGTGCCTTTCTCGTAGCTGCTGAAAAAACGGAAGGCCTTGACTATGGTATCCTGCACCAGATCTTCGGCATCATTTTCATTTCCTGTGAGTTTCAGGGCAAAATTATAGATCGCGTCAAGATGCGGCAGGATTTCATCGTTGAAATCCTGTTGCTTTTGTATCTCCTCCCTGGTCAGTCTTGCCATTGACGATCTATCCTTCACAGTTAACGTATTGAGAGAAACCGAAAGGTGAAGCCAGGTTCACAGTGCGCCCGAAATGTAGATAGGGAGGCTTCTTTATTTTCAATATCTCATTAAGGTAAAATGTAAAAAAAAAGCAGCAATATTGACAGATGCCCCCTCAATTTTCATGGATCTCCGCCACCAGCCGGGTTGCGGAATCATATTCCAGGGCCTGAAAGGCACGTTCGGAAAGAAGGAGGCGGTTGTCGGAAGTACGGTCATTGATAAGTACAAAGATTCCGCGTCCGTTATCCGGGTTCTTTACATAAACGACCGTACCCAGAGACAAACCGGGATGAGCGGCAGTAAGGGCCGAGGGGTTGTACAAGTCACCGCTGGTGGTTCTGGTTCCTCTCCGGTCGCCGGGATACCGTGAAACTTCTATGCGGCTTTCCTCGTCGCCGGAGTTCGTAATCTTGTAGGGATTGCTTTGGGAGGAGGTGGCCGCAAGCAGAAGAGTCACCTCGTCTCCGGGCCTGACATCTGAAAGTGAGAGACCCGGATTCAGTGCCCGGAACTCCCGCCGGTCCATTTGATGATACTGAAGCAGCTGGTCAAGGGAGTCTTCTTCATTCAGGGTATAAGTAACAAATTTTCCCTGGGGGGTGCTTTCCAGGTCCCATTCGGCAGCTACAGAGGGAGGTGGGGCGGTCCTGCTTCGGACACGCAGTTCCTGCCCGACAATCAGCCTTGTATCATCCAGGTCATTGATTTCCATGAGTTCTTCGACACTCATATTGTATCGGGATGCGATTCGGGTCATGGTGTCACCGGCCCTTACTTCATAATAGGTCGGGGATTCCGCATCTTCTGCCGGTTGGTCCCGGGTCTCTGTATCGGGTGATTCCGTCTGTTCCGGTGCCCGTGTTTCGGCTATCTGCGGGTCATCGGTTCCGGGAGGGGCGTCTGCGTGGGATAGGTAAATGGTGAGTTCCTGCCCTATGGACAGGGCATCCGAATCCAGGTCATTCCATGACCGCAGATCATCCACGTTGACATCATACATACGGGATAGCCGGAACAGGGTTTGGCCGGGTTCTACTACATGACGGATGGTGTCGGGTTCCGCTCCATCGGAGTCCCGTGAAGATCGTTCACCCAGATAGAGTCGCGAACCAACCTGGATCGTGTTGTCCGGGAGATTGTTCCATTCGCGAAGCTGCTGCACCGAGACATCATACTGTCTGGAAATGCTGAACAGGGTTTCGCCCGCCCTGACGATATGTGTCGGCGGTTCGGTTTGGGCAAAAGTAAGCAGTGGCAGCAGGATTAGACAGGTCAATACTAATATTCGCATATCTGTCAATAGGCTGTTGGTCAAATTTGAGTATCTGCGGGATGGATGAGTCATGCGTCTTCGGAATTCAGCTGCTCCAGAGCTTCCTTGAGTTCTTTGGCAGAGTGGGCATCCTGAATCCTGTGTGCCATGGCAATGCCTTTGGTAAATGTATCTCTGGCTTTGTCAATTTGTTCAGTTGATTGATACAGCTTGCCAAGGTGGTAGTATACACCGATATAACCGGGATCATTTTTTTCAATAAATTCAAAATGGGAACGGGCGGTATCGATGTCCTGAATTTTCAGATACTCCAGAGCCAGCGCGAATCTGGAAAAGCTGTCCGATGGATCTTCTTCCAGAAAGGTATGGAGCATCCTGGTTCGTTCTTCATTCATGATTTTCTGCTTTCCGTATTTCACTATTTAACGAATGTGTTGCTTTCAGCGTATGATGGTATTCAGAAATCACTGAGGGTCAATGCGATGATTGATATCGCTCCGATATTTCCGCGATGGAGTCGCCCCCGAATTTTTCGAGGAAGGCATTGGCAAGAACCGGTGCGATCACATTCTCCACCACGACAAGGGCACGGGGCAGGGCACATACGTCCGACCGTTCATACCGGGTTTCCTGTGATTTTTTGGTAACCATGTCAACGGTTTGCAACGGTTTGAGCATAGTGGGGATGGGTTTCATGACACCCCTTATGATAAGTGGCATTCCGGTTGTAATGCCGCCTTCCAATCCACCGGCCCGATTGCTTTTCCGCTCAAAACGGCCATCTTTCCAGGTGATCTCATCGTGAACCTGGTGACCGTGCCGCTTACCGGTTTCAAAACCGAGTCCGATTTCCACTCCCTTCATGGCCTGGGTGCCCATAACGGCCTGAGCCAGAAGGCCTTCCAGTTTTCGATCCCAGTGTACATAGGTCCCGAGTCCGGCAGGGAGACCACTAACCACGATTTCATAAATGCCGCCAAGCGAACTGCCTTCTTTCCTCCTCTTTTTGATTTCGTCCACCATCCTGTCGGTGATATCGGAATCCAGACAGCGAACTTCCGATTTGTCGGCAGCTTCAGAAAGAAGTTCAGCTCCTTTATCTACCAGGGGATCGGCTTTCCGGCGGCTCTCTTCCCATGAGGAATAGCCGGCCTCGCCAATCTGTATCACATGACCTCCGATCTGGATGTCGAAATACCGTAGCAGAGCGCGGGCTGTTGCGCAGCATGCCACTCTCATGCCGGTTTCCCGGGCGCTGGAACGTTCAATCACGGGCCGGATATCGTCGAAACGGAATTTTTGAACTCCAACCAGGTCGGCATGCCCGGGACGCGGTACGGTTATCTTTTCAATCTCACCGGATACCGGTGTTGCGGACATTACCCGGGGCCAATTGGCCTCATCCTTGTGATAGGCCTTGTTGGTCAGTTTCAGAGCGACGGGATGGCCCATGGTTTTTCCGAATCGGACCCCGGATACAATTTCGGCGGCATCTTTTTCAAATGCCATGCGTCCGCCACGCCCGTATCCCAGTTGCCGGCGGGCCAGCTGTTTTGCGATAGCTTCAGTTGTGATGGGAAGTCCGGCGGGGAGCCCCTCCACTATACCCAAAAGTTCCGGTCCGTGAGATTCACCGGCTGTTAAATATCGAATCATCAGAAACGTGTCAAGCTGTTTGGTGTTAACGGAATGTTGTTCCGCATCGGGAAGACTTCAAAACGTTCAATATAGGAAATTCCTTGCAGAAGTAGTGTCCGAGGCCTGTTATAAACGGAAGTTCAACCAATGAACTACATTAAAACCGGGTGCCGACACTGATCTGTATCAAACCGCCGGTTTCACTGTATGAAGAGCGACTGATATCAAACCGTATGTCCCGAATGGTAATGCCGACGCCGATGCCGGTCCCGGAAAGGTCAATGCGCCGGTCGGTTTGGAGCTCCTGATTTTTCAGATGATCGTAACCAATACGGAGGTTGACATTTTCGGTAAAGAGCAGCTCGATTCCGAATCGCACATGCCGGAAAAGGTGGTCTGTAAAGCCTGTTTCCTGGTCATCGTCAAAAACGGGCAGTTCCCAACGGTTGAGGGAATGGAGTCCCAGATTGAAGCGAATCGGGAGATGCTGAAGCCGGTGGCTAATACCCCCGGTGATGGTAAAAGGCAGGTTTTCCCGGGATTGGTCAAATCGGGTGAGTTGAAAACCGAGATGCCTGAATGAGAGGCCGAGATGGGTATAGTCATTGTTGAAGGTGTAATACATACCGCCGAAGAAAGCGATAGCGGTCGATTGAAAGTCGTCATACCTGGCAGTGATAAGCTGGGTACCGATCCCCCCACGTACATCATGAAACAATTCCCTTGAAAAAGCAGTACTCCAGGACAGGTCATAAGCGTTGAACGAACCCTGGTTCCTGCCTTCGCTGTCAAGTCTGGTAAAATCACCATAATTGACAAAGCGAATACCGGAGGCCATGGTTCCGATATTGTCGATATGGTAGGAAAAATCCGCAGCTCCCAGATAGATATCCGAAAAATGGTTCAGATAAGAAACGGAAAGTTGTTTGTGGGATGTTTTTGTCAAGTATGCGGGATTGGCCGTAAACAGGGCCGTTTCGGCATTGTTCAGAGAAACATGGTTTCCCCCGAGGGCGGCGGCCCGGGCCGAAGCCGGTATTTTCAGGAAACCGAAGACGGATTCATTACCGATTTGTGCATGGGCCTCCGGGCCGAAACCGATCAACAGTAAAAAGCAGAAAAGTAGTAGTTTTTTCACAGTCCGGAGAAATTTTAATTTCTTAAGTTTACGGTACCAAGATATTGGAATTTGCAGATGAATCGTAAAAGATTTAAAAAGCTGTTTTATATTTGCGATATCGGAGTACTACCTGTTAACGTCTGTTTTATCTGTTTAAATGTTTAAAAGTTATAATAACAAATGGAGTATCCATGTGTTTGATTATGTATCTGCGTGTCGGAAAAGTACGCCATGGATGTTCAATGTGTATGTTTTATGTTTTTTCCGGGATCACATGGAGAGCCTGTTAGCTGTAAACCATGCTCGTTTGTGCTGAAATCTTAACATGGGTATTGCATGCAATTATTTATCGATGTCGGGCGCTATTGCAGATTGATATATGAAGCGATACGTTCATCCACAGAGTTCGGGATGTACCGGAAGAACCTTACTCTGGAGATGATAAAAACCGGATACGACTCGCTTCCGATTATTATTCTGGCCGGTTTTTTTACCGGGGCGGTTATGACCATTCAAACCTCCTACCAGCTGGTGGCAGGATTTATTCCGCCTTCGACGATCGGAGCCATAGTTTCCCAGTCGCTGTTAATCGAACTGGCGGCCGTGATCAGCGGCCTGGTACTTGCCGGCCGGGTGGGTGCCCGCATCGCTACCGAACTAGGAACCATGTCGGTGAGTGAGCAGATTGATGCCCTGGAATCCATGGGGTTTAATTCAGTTACGTTTCTGGTTATGCCCCGGGTGCTGGCCGGTGTTTTTATGTTTCCGGTGATTTATGTTGCCGCGGTACTTTCTGGTATGATCGGAGGATTACTGGGCGGGATACTGACCGGAGCGGTTCCGGTCGCCGATTTCATGCTTGGCGCGCGGCAGGTATTTTCTCCTGCCGACGTCAGTTTCGGTGTGATAAAATCGTTTGTTTTCGGCTATATCATCACTTCCATCTCGTGTTATAAAGGCTACTTCGCCACCGGCGGAGCGGAGGGGGTGGGTAAGGCCACCACCCAGGCAACGGTTTTAAGCTGTATCTACATTCTGCTGGCCGATTTTATCCTGGCATACGTACTGCTGTAGGTCTTAAACTATGATCGAAATAAAAAATCTTACAAAAAGTTTCGGCCCCAATCTGGTTTGGGAGGATGTCAGTCTGACCATCGATGACGGCGAAACGCTGGCTGTGATCGGAAAATCGGGTTCGGGCAAGTCGGTATTGATGAAACACCTTAATGTGCTGCTTTATCCCGATTCAGGGGACGTGCTGATTGATGGTGTAAATGTTTTCGATATGCGGTATGCCCGTCTTCGAAAACTCCGTCAGCGTTTTGGAGTGCTTTTTCAGGGTGCCGCCCTGTTCGATTCCATAACGGCTTTTGAAAATGTTGCTTTCCCGCTCCGATATTTTTCAGATCTGGAGAACAGGGAGATAGAAGAGCGGGTCATGGAGTCGCTTGAGCTGGTGCAATTGCAGGATATCGGTAATAAAACCCCGGCGGAACTGTCGGGCGGGATGAAAAAGCGTGTTGGACTGGCGCGGGCAATTGTCCTGAAACCCGATTATCTTTTGTATGATGAACCGACATCAGGGCTTGATCCCCAGACTTCGGACGAAATTAATGATATGATCATCAATATGGCGGATACGCTGGATATCACGTCCATCGTCATTACACATGACATGCACAGTGTTTTAAGAGTCGCCGACAATGTGGCATTCCTGGATGAACAGAAGCTGAGCTGGTACGGGTCTATTGAAGAGCTCAGAACCAGTAATCACCAGGCCTTGAATGATTTCATAAAAGCGAGTGAGTACACCATTTAAATTATAGCGGAGTCCGGTTTGAAAAATCTTCAGAACGAAATAAAAATTGGCCTGACCATTGTAATCGCAATGCTGATTGCCATTATCGGCTTTCGACTTATGCAGGACGTCCCCCTGTTTCGTCCCAGCCTCCAGTTGTACACATCCTTTGAAAGGATAGACGGGATTACCCCGGGAAGTTCCGTGTATATGTCGGGAGTAAAAATCGGATCAGTTAACCGAGTGAGTCTTGAAGGCCCGGACAGTGTACAGGTGGTGATGAACCTTTCCTTTACCGAGGGAATACCGGTGGGGTCGAGGGCTGTTATTGAGTCGTCGGATCTGCTCGGCGGAAAACATGTACGGATCCTTTACTCCGGAGAAGAGGAGATGATACCGGACGGTGGTTACATACAGGGTTATTATGATCGTGGTTTCATGGAAGAGATTGAAGATATCTCCGAGGAATTGAGGCCCGGGATAAGGCGCACTACAGCCAGCATGGCTGAAGTCCTCGAAGAATTTGAATTGATTATGAAAGAGGGTGGCCGTGAAGATATCCAGCAGACCCTCAGTGCGCTCAGGGGATCATCCAGGGAAGTGAATGCATTGATTCAGCGGAGAAGCGATGATCTTGACCAGTCGATAATGAGCCTTCAAAACTTCATAGCCAATCTGGATACACTGAGTGCGGGCCGGGATTCACAGCTGGACAGTATTCTCGTTAACCTGGAAACCACCAGTCGTGAGCTCGGGGTTATTTCCAGTGAACTGGGAGGGGTAAGTAACGAACTGAATATGATGATGCAGAATATCAACAGCGGTGAGGGAACGGCCGGCAAATTGATTCAGGATCCCTCACTGTACAACAACCTGGACAGCCTGGCCGTCAACCTGAAGGATATTTCCCGCATATTGAAGGAAGACCCGCAACACTTTCTCAAGCACATGCGTCTGGTGGATATATTTTAGAGGCCCCGTTATTCCGTTGGTTCATTTACCGAATCGGCCATACCCTGTGAGCGTACACTTGCCGCCTGCTGCATTCAAGCTTTACGAACAGCAGGATCCTCCCGTTAAACACGAAAAACACGGTACAAACGTTACGGGTACAGCTTTGTAATTCGCAGTATTTGCCGTATCTTTGATGGTTATTACCGGGTATTGCAGGATCACCACTTATATCAATTTAACATACGTCTCAGAGGTTTTCTATGGGTTTGATGCAAAAACTTAGAGCCAGCACCAAATACATGATTTGGCTCCTCATAATATCCTTCGGTCTGCTTTGGGTACTGGCGGATACGCAGGTGTTTGATGCCATGATGGCGGGGTCACGGAATATGGGCGAAGTGAATCGTGAGCCCATTTCGTATGCCGAGTTTAATCAGCGAATCAGTCTTTACACCGAGCAGCATCGCGAACAGACCGGCGCCAGCCCCGACAGCGAGATACGAGCCCAATATGAGCAAATGGCCTGGGATCAATTGGTGGTGGATAAAATCCTTGAGCAGAGAATGCAGGATATGGGTATTACGGTATCCGACGCCGAGCTTGTTGATATGGTGACCGGAGAGAACCCGGACCCGTTTATCAGACAGCAGTTTACCAGAGAGGATGGGACCATTGACCGGGTTGCCCTGCAAAATGCGATCGAATCACCGGAAAATCGCGAGGTCTGGATCATGATCGAGCAGCAGCTTCGCGAGCAGCGCCGTCAGCAAAAACTCAATCAGTATCTGGAAGCCTCTCTTCGGGTCAGTGATTTTGAGATCAATCAGGCCTACAAGAGACAGGTAAGCCGCGCCGGCTTCCGTTATGTCCGTTTTCCGTATTCCGAGATATCACGGGATGAGGTGGAGGTCACCGATGCCGATATACGGTCATACTACAACAACAATGAACACCGGTTTCAACGGGACAAAACCTGGCGCTTCTCTTATGTGAGCTTCTCCATTGCACCGACGGCCGAAGATACGGCAAGAACACTGAATCAGCTTGCTGAATTACGGGACGACTTTCGTGAATCCGATGATGAGGAGCAGTTTCTGGCCAATAATTTCTCTGAGACAGGCTATTTTGATGATTTCCTCAATCCCTCGGAAGTACGCCGCGAGCATTTGAGGGTGTATGAACTGGATTTGGATGAAGTGAGTGAACCCTATATCGTCAATAACCGGGCACATATGGTAAAACTGCTGGAAGAGCGTCCATCGGATGAAACGTATGTCAGGGCTCGTCAAATCCGTGTTAGCAGGGACGATGATGGCTGGCAGCTTGCCGAAGAGCTGATAAATCGTGTCCGCGAGGGTGAATCTTTTGAACAATTGGCAAGAAGCTACTCCGGACACCGGGAGTCTGCCGAAGAGGGTGGTGAGCTCGGCTATATCAGCCGTGACGACAGGCCCGCTGCAATTGCCAATGCCATTTTCAGTGCTGCTCCCGGGTCGGTCACCGGGCCTGTTGAAGGTGAGGACGGACTCTATATTTTTCAGGTAGTCGATCGCACCAACCGTGATGTCCGGTTTGCCGATATGAGCCGGGATATCGAAGCCGATCCGTTTGATACGGTTCAGCGTCTGGCCAATGATGCCGAAGATTTCCAGTTTTTTGCAGAATCGGAAGGGTTCAGAGAAGAGGCGGAAAGAAGCGGTTACTCGGTCGAAGAAGCGACGGCAACCGAAGGAAGTCCGTTAATTCCCGGTCTGGGTCAAAGCAGGATCCTTCTTAATGAGCTCCGGACGTTGAGTAAGGGTGACATTTCTGATGTGATCGAAACCGAAGAGCGGTTCGTCGTAATGAAGGTTGACGATGTGATACCGGCCGGTACACGTCCGCTGGATGAGGTGCGTTCCCAGGTGGAAAATCTGGTACGCGAAAAAAGGAGGGAAGAACTGCTCACGCAGCGCGTAAGTGAGATGCTGGCTAACGTGCAGTCATTGGAACAACTGGCCGAAAGCAGTGGCAGAAATATCCAGGAGGCCGAAAGGGTTCGGTTAAATGCTTCTACGGTGCCGGGGGCCGGCAGAGAGCCCAAGATTATTGGCGCCGCTTTCTCGCTGCCGGAAGGTGAAATCTCACCCGCCATTAGTGGTAACAACGGTGTGTTTGTTATGGTGGTGGATGAACGGGAGATGGCTGATCCGGCCGAGATAACGTCAACGCAACGCCGCGAAATCAGAGATCGCCTGCAGCAGCAGAAGAATTCGGCATTCAGCAATGTGTGGGTCGACCGGCTCAAGGCGGGTGCCGATATCCGTGACTTCCGGACACAGCAGCAAATGATGCAGCCCCAGCAACCGCCGATGTAGGCAGAATGAAGAGGCCACGGGCGAACGGTCGTGTCAGCCAATCAATGGTGGGGGATATCTCCCCCTTGTCACATTTACCGTTAGTCGGGACAGGCTTAACTATACAAAGGCGGGTTCCGAATAAAAAGGCCCTATGAGCTATTCACCTATCGATACAAAGCGTATGAAGCGGGCCCTCAGGCTTGCTGAAAAAGGAAAGGGGTATGTTACTCCCAATCCGCTGGTGGGATGTGTCATCTGCTCCAGAGACGAAGTGCCGATCGGAGAGGGGTATCATGAACGCTATGGGCAGCCTCATGCCGAAATCAATGCACTGAACAGCGTAAAAGACAAGTCGGATCTGCTGGATGCAACGGTATATGTCACCCTGGAACCCTGCTCCCACCACGGCAAAACTCCTCCCTGTGCTCATGAGCTTGCCAAATATCCGATCAAGAGAGTTGTGGTGGCCATGACCGATCCCAATCCGGAAGTAAACGGCAGAGGTATTGCTCACCTGAAGGCAAAGGGAATCCGGGTCGAAACCGGTCTGCTGGAAGAGGAAGCCAGGCAGTTAAATGAAGTGTTTATTCATAACATGCATTTCGGCAAACCTTTCATCATTTTGAAAATTGCCCAGACGATCGACGGCTACATAGCGGCACCGGACGGCGATTCCCGCTGGATAACCGGCCATAAGGCTCGGAAAATGGTGCATCAGTGGCGAAGCGAGTACGATGCCGTGCTGATCGGACGCAATACGGCACTGCTGGATAATCCCGGATTGACCGTCCGGCATGTCAGCGGCCGCCAGCCCCAAAGGATCGTCATTGACGGACCGGGCTCGCTTCCCGGCGAGCTGCATCTGTTCAGTGATATCCATGAGGACAAGACCATCCGGGTGACCTATAATCCCGACCTGATTGACGATAATACGGATCCGGCCCTGAACATGCTTCAACCGGACTATTTTCGCGGCAAGTCGGTGCACGTTTCTGAAATTGAAGGACACTCAAACCTGGAACAGGCCATTGATAAACTCGGGGATCTCGGCATCACATCCATATTGGTGGAAGCGGGAAGCAATCTTGCTTCGACACTGGTCCGGGAAGACCTGGTTGATAAACTACACCTTTTTGTCGCACCCCGGATGCTGGGCGGCGGGACAAGGAGTTTTCTGGGACTCGGCATTGAACGGATGAGTGATATCATCGAATTCCGCTCGGCCGGTTGGACCAAAGCGGGCGATGACATGCTGTTTACCGGATATTTTTAAAGGGCATTTGCTATCATTCAGTAAGGAATAAGGATGGACCATGAGATATCGTAATACTTCCAAAAACTTAACTTAACAGGAGTGGGGAGCATGTTTAACGGTATTATTGAAGAGCTGGGAGAAGTAACCTCGATCAGGGATATCGGCGGGGGTAAAGAGATCCTTATATCGTGCGATATCGCCTCATCGCTGGAGGTGGACAACAGTCTTTGTGTCAACGGCGTGTGTCAGACGGTCGTCCGGCAGGAGAAGGGTACGGTTGCGGTACAGGCGATCGAGGAGACTCTGAGGAAAACGGCCCTCGGTGACCTGAAGCCCGGTTCGGAGGTTAATCTCGAACGTTCTCTTTCACTGGCCCAACGAATCGACGGACATATCGTTCAGGGTCATGTGGATGCCACCGGTGAGATGCTGGATGTCCGGAAAGAGGGGACCAACCGGCTCTGCACCATAGGATATGATCCCGGGTGGCGGGATCTGCTCGTTGGTCGCGGAAGCATTGCCATTGACGGGATCAGTCTTACGGTCGCCCGGGAATCGGGCAATTCCTTTACGGTTGCCATTATCCCCTACACCTGGGAGCATACGGCTATTAAAAACCGCAAAAAGGGTGACCGGGTAAATCTGGAGTTTGATATCCTCGGCAAATATGTTCTGCGCTTTATGCAGAATCGGGAGCAGGGCAGAAAAGGCATTTCGGAGGAGATGCTTCGCAATACCGGATTTACGGATTAGTCAACAACCGGTATAACCCGGAAAGCGGGAGAGCAGGCCACGTAAAAGTCCGCCATCGATCGGAAAGTGGTAGACCGGGCAGAGCAAAAGCTCCGAACAGGTTGTTCTGAGAGGCTGGTCGTTGGGATGAAGGTGGCTCAGAACCGGTTGATCGGGCTGGAGCTTCGTTCCAGGTTGTTGAGTCCGGGAAGCTTCTGGAAAAGGCCCTGAAGTCGCGAATCGGCCACGGTAAGCCGGAACATAAAAAATTTCATATCATCGAACGGGTTCCACTGAAAGCTCAGATTCCAGCAGTGAAGGTTCCGGGTTACGTTGAAACGGGATGGCGTCACTCTTCCTTCAATAAAATCGTACCCCAGTTGCGTGCCCACCTGCCATTCCGGAGTGAGGCGCACCTGGATGCTTTGGGCATTGATGACGGCATTCTGACGAATTTGTCCGCCTTGTTTCCGCCAGCTGTAGTTGAATGTAACCCGCATGGACCATGGAACGTCTATACGCTCGATACGGCCATCACGAATGGCACGGTCCACGGGATGAAAGCGGGACTGGTCCAGCGGGTCGTAATGCTCAGGGTAGTGCCACTGTGAGCGGCGGCCACCGCCCCGCATGCCTTCACCGCTCCGGAATTCGGTGCTGGTACTGAACCGGAAATTGGTCAGGCGTATAAACCGGCTGGATTCTTCCCAAAGGTACTGGTCAATGCGGTTTCCGTCGTCATCGGTATCATAGAAGCTAAAGGTGGCATTGGCATTCAGGTTCAAATTCTGAAAGTATGAGGTGCTCATCGAGGTGCTCAGGTCGGAAAGATTGAACCGTTCGGCGGCGAAGTTATAACTGGCGCTCAGGTTAAGCCGGTCGATAAGGCGGACGGTGTTGACCGAACGCTCACCGGTGGTGTCTCTTCGCACCTCTTTGGTCTCAAGGTTATTGGAGATGCTGAGACTCATGGTCTGCTGACGTCCGGAACTGGGACCACCTACAATGCCTCCGTCGAAAATAGAATAACGTCGGGTGTCTCCCTCTACATTGGATTGTACCTCGCGGTAGTAGCCCCAAACCGGATCGCTGAAATCGGGGCTGTAATTAAAACTCAGCGATGGCCGCATGGTGTGGCGGAACCCTTCGAATTTACCGATTCTGGCTTCGCTCATACCATAGATAGTGGTATTGGCACTCAGTCCGGTGCTGAAGTCCCTTCCGGCGGCAAAACCGGATTCCATCCGAGATATGATCTGTTCCTCTTCCTCATTCCACTCCTGTCGCAATGTTTGCGGATACCAGTATTCGTTAAGATTCAGATTGGCACTCAGGTTGGCGACAGTACTGCTGAATAGCTGTGTATTGACTCCGGCATTGTGTCGTATCCCGGTTTTGATATGGCGAAAATCGCCGGTGGCATCGCGGTGTTTGGAGGGACTGAAGAGCGACTCCAGAAATCCGATATCGGTATCCTCCAGGGGGCGATAGTCGAACCGAGATCTTAACTCACTGCGATATTGAATGTTTAAGGATTCGTACCATGATTGGTCTGTTGCAGGACCGGTACGCTGGAACGGGGTAAAGCGCCGCATGGAAAAATTGACATCCGGCCCGGTGAGCGTGGTGACATCGGTGGCGAAATTCTGGGAGTGTCGGCCTGATACGCTGACATTGTAGGTGCCGTCCGGGTGATTGAAATTATAGGAGGCACTGGACTGGGTACTGACTTCAGCACGTTCACCAACGTCATAGGAGTTTCTGTTGTAGTAATCCGCTGTACGCAAATTGATATTTGCCGATATGGAAGAGTAAGGATTGATGGTCTGCCGGTGATTAATGCCAATACGGCGCTGTATATTGGAGGTAAAATCAGGATCGGTAGGTTCCAGTCCCTGATCCCGGGAATAGCTGAACTGAATGTTCCCGCTGTACTGGTCGGTCCGGCTGTAGTTAAGCCGGGAATCGATAAAATAAGTTCCCGAGGTAAAGAGATCGGTTGAGATCTGACCGGTAAGGTACTCATTGAAATATTGAAACCATCCAAGATTCTGCAGACCAAGTCCCCGGCGCTGCTGTTCCTGGTAAGTGAAGGAAGGTTCAAGCAGACCGGACTGTTCCCGTCGTATCTGGGACGGGACATAGCCGAACGGAAAAACGAGAGGGTATGGAATATCGAGAATGAAGAGTCGTGCGCGGGTAAAAAAGATTTCGTCCTCATCCACCACTTTCATCCGGTTGGCACGGATATAAAAGTGGGGGTGGTCCAGATCACAGGTGGAGTAGATGCCGTCTTCCACAAAGACGACATGAGGTGCCGTACGCTTGACCTGCGTACCGATGACATTCCCCTGGTCCATGGTGACACGTGCCACATCGAACTTGCCCTTATCCGTCTCGTAATTGTATGCGATGCGCTCGCTTCGGATCCGGTCCTGTCCGCGTTGCAGCACCGGCTGGGAAAGGGTGTCTTCAGGGGCGGCCGCCTGGGCGCTTACCTCGTTTTTGTCGAGATTCAACAGGACCTCGCCGGCGGTCAACTCCCCATTATCATTTCCGACCCGGGCGTTTCCATACAAAGTGGCACGTCTTTCATCCCGGGTGGTGAAAATGAGCGAATCACTGGAAGAGAAGCGGACATCATTTCGCTGATCTCCCCCGTCGGGAGCCCTGTCGGATGGTGGAGCCTGAGCATCCGGAGGGCCGGTCGGCCGGTCAGGCGGAATGTCCGGATCCCGGGGCGGCAGATCAGAGGTGTCGGCCGGAGCCTCAGGTGACACACCGGGTGCTCCGGAAGTGTCAGCAGGTACTTCGGTATCAGTGGTATCAATGGGAGTGTCGGATGATGCCGGGGGGATATCCGACGTGTCAGAAGGGGCAGCTGACGCGGCATTGGTTTCCCGGGCGCTGGACGCGTCAGGGACAGCTGATGCGGAAAAGGCGTAACTCTCCCGCGAGAGCATAAGCAATACGGTAAGGAAGCAGAGGATTATTATGGTGCAATTGCGTACAGAAGGCACGGAATGGATAACTTATGAGGATCGTGCAACAGAACAGTAAATCGTTGACATTGCATACGCAAATGGAGGTTAGTCCTCCTGGATCCGGTAAATGGTTTCGCCGGGCTTTCTCATTCCGTACTCTTCCCGGGCAATACGTTCGAGCAACTGCGGATTCGATTCCAGGCTATCCAGTTTTTGCTGGTATTCCATGGTCTCGGCCTGAAGACGCTCGGTCTCTTTGATGAGCTCCTTTTTTTCGTTTTCAAGCAGTATCCGGGTACGGAGGCTGTAGGTGTCAAAAAAACCGAACCATAATATGAGCATGACAAGCAGCACGAAGAAAAGCAAAGAGCGGCGCCATCGCAGCGGGTTGAGAAAACGGAGGTTCATGGAAGTCGTTCGTTTCTGGGAGGATTGTCCGCAAAATAACTTTTTTTGTGCTATTCTGCACCCTGTTTGAACAGAGATAACGAAACAACCGGCTTCTCACATATACCAGAAAGCTCCCTCCATATGGTGGATTTCTTCGTTCTCCCGGTTGGGGTGTAAAATGGTTATGACATCAAACCGGACCGGAGCCCCCTCCATTTTTCGTTCATGGAGCCAGGCTTCTGCGACTTTGAAGAGCTGGCGTTTTTTGGCATCGTTGACGCTCTCCTCGGGTTCCCCGTATGACTTGTTGCGGCGGGTTTTAACTTCCACAAAGACAATCTCCCGGTCTGTGGAAGCCACTACATCCACCTCGGCCCGCATAAACCGGTAGTTCCGGTCGAGCACCATGAAATTTTTAGACTCCAGGTACGCAACAGCCCGTTCTTCACCCATTTTACCCAGTTCCACGTGGTTCATTACCCTGCCGGTTTGTGGCCATTCTGAATCCGGTTAAAATGATCCCGGTTAAGAGGAACTTCCCGTTTTGTTCGTTTTCCCGGTACCGGCGCTGTCGGAGTTCTGCCTGGTTTTGCTGCTGTCGGAAGATGATTTGTTCTCACCTGATTCTGATGCAACCGATCCATTGCCATTTTTTGACGCACCGGATTCGGAATGACCGTTGGATTTGTTCTTGTAATCAGTAACATACCAACCGTCACCCTTGTACACGACGCCTCCTCCTCCGGTGATCACACGTTTGACCGGTTGGCCGGTTTCAGGGCAGGATTTCAACGCCTCCTCCGAGATTTTCTGTATGATCTCGAAGGTGGAGCCATCTTCCCTTTTATATACATATGTCGGCATGATTCTCTTATCCGCTTGAGTTCTTGGTTTTTTGAAAGCTTAAACGCCGGGACCGGGAAAAAAGTTTATCTACGATTTCTTCAGGGCTTCCAGACCTTCCCGCAGTCTCTTGATCGCTTCCTTCAGATGGTCCATTGAGGCGGCATAGGAGAGGCGGATACCCCGGGGTTCACCAAAAGCATCGCCGGGGACTGTGGCCAGTCCCCGCTCTTCGAGCAGAAACAGGCACAGGTCGGTACTGTTGGTGATTTTGTTTCCGGAGGGTGTTACCGAATTCAGATAACTCGATATATCCGGAAAGGCATAAAATGCACCGCCGGGATTGAAGCACCTGACGCCCTCAATGTTGTTCAGGGCATCGACCAGGTAGTCCCGGCGTTCCCGAAACGCTTTGACCATTTCTCTTACGGAATCACGGGAACCAAGATAGGCCGCTTCTCCCGCTTTTTGAGAGATGGAGCTGGGTCCGGAGGTCTCCTGGCTCTGGATTTTGGCAACGGCTTTGACAACGTCGGTCGGTCCGGCAAGATAGCCGAGTCGCCATCCGGTCATGGCAAATCCTTTGGAGAAGCCGTTGATCAGCAATATCCGATCTTTCAGATCCGGCGCCACCTGGGCGATGCCGACATGATCGCCTTCAAAGACAATATATTCATAGATTTCATCCGAAAGGACCATAATATCGGGATAGTCGCGCAACACCTCCGCCAGTGCCTTCAACTCGTCGGCGGAATAACAGCTGCCGGTCGGATTGGATGGTGAGCAGAGAATAAGCATTTTGGTTTTACCCGTGATGGCATCGCGCAGTTGATCGGCTGTCAGCTTGTAGTCATTTTCAAATGCGGTTTGCACAACGACCGGCTTGCCCTCAGCCAGTTTCACCATTTCCGGATAGGATACCCAGTAGGGTGCGGGAATCAGTACTTCATCACCCGGATTGAGCGTGGCAAACAGGGAAAATCCGATGGACTGCTTGGCTCCGTTGGAGAGAATGACCTGATCCGCTGTATAATCCAGGTTGTTCTCTTTTTTCAGCTTTTCGCAGACGGCTTCCCGCAACTCCGGGTTTCCGGTATTGACCGTATATCCATGGTGTCCGTCGCGAATAGCCTGTATGGCGGCTTCACAAATATTATCGGGGGTTTTGAAGTCGGGTTCACCGGCGCTGAGCGAGATAATCGACTTTCCCTCGCGCTGCAGTTCCTTGGCGCGGCCTGATATTTTTAAAGTTTCCGAAGGCGCAATAGCCTGCACTCTTTGTGCGATCATAATCGTATAGGTCAGGTTGGAGTTCTTGAGAGTAATAATTTTTAAGCAAACATAGCAATATAAAAAAATGGCTTTGTTTTATCTACCCGTTATATCAGCTGTATTGCGAGTATTTACGGGACCGGTAACCACAAGCACAGAGTGGTTTCAAATCATTGATATTTTTTTTTGAGGGCTTTGGCCACATTATCCGGCACAAAATGTTCAAGTTCGCCCCCCCAATAAGCAATTTCACGGACCAGGGTTCCGGATACAAATGTCAACTCTTCGCGAGGCATCAGGAAGACGGTATCGATATCCTTGTCAAGTTTTCGATTCATCAGCGCCATGCGGAATTCATATTCATAATCGGAGAATTGGCGAACGCCCCTTATAAGGGTTTTAATATTGTTTTTTCGGGCGTAATCGACAAGAAGTCCGGTGAATTGGTGGATAGCCACTTTGTGAGCCCAGGGTTTATCAGCGATGGTTTCCTCAATCAGCGATATGCGCTCTTCCGGTGTAAAAATGGCATGTTTACGTTTGTTCACCGCTATGGTGACGTGCACCAATTCAAACAGATTGGTAGCCCGTTCAAGAACATCAAGGTGTCCGTAGGTAATGGGGTCAAAAGATCCGGCATAAATGACTTTCACAAGTACCTCCTTCCAAGAGACCAGATGGATAGCAATTTATATGTAACGAGATAATAGAACTTCGCCATATTGTAATAAAAATGCAGAGTAGATATGAGAGATTAAACTTCACTGTCAGTCGGCCGGTGAATCCGGATTGTGGTCACGAGTAAAGATGGTGGCGATGGTCCGGCCGTAGGGTTTCGAAAAAACGCAGTCGGGGTGCTCTGAAAAGTCATGTTTTTTATCGTGTTCCAGGATCAGCCAGCCATCCTCTTTAAGCCAGCCATTATTCAGGATAATATCAGGCAAAGCTTTCAGCTCCCCGAAGTCGTAAGGCGGATCGGCGAAAATAAAGTCATACGGACGGGGGGTGCTGCGCAGATATTGTTCGACGGTAGTGCAGATACCGAACATCTGTCCACCGACATCGAAAATTTCGGCGGTCCTGGCAACATGATCGACAGCTTTACGGGACGATTCGACATAGGTGACCTGTTCGGCACCCCGCGAAATGGCTTCAAACCCAAGATTACCAGATCCTGCGAACAGATCAAGTACCCGGCTCCCCGAAATATGTTTGCGAGCATCAATGACAGAAAAAATACTCTCCTTGGCACGATCAGAGGTCGGTCTGATGGACGTATTGGGAGGAACCGAAATTCGTCGTCCTTTTAGTTTACCGGTTATAATTCGCATGAGATGGATTCAGGACACCGAAAGCAACATGGCCGGGAAGGCACGCTCCAGTGAAAAACTGAACGACTCTTCCCCGGACTGCATTTTAGCTTTTTCGAAAGAATTCATTACCATGATCTCCGAAGAATCATCCCAGAATGCCTTGAGTGTTTCCACAATTTTTCCGGAATGATCACCGAATACAATCACATATTCATGCAGTCCCTCAATCCAGGGGAGGTGCGATGCATATTGCAGCCAGAAATAAGGCAGGTCACGGATGTCGTCATAGGTAAAATAGGTGGCAGCTCTCAACGTTCCGAGAAGATATGAGGAGACGCTGATCACGCCGTTGTACGAAGAAATGGAGAGGAATGAACCGCGGTATTGGCTGTGTTCCATCCAGTGGTTGCCGATTTCAAAATCGGAGTAAATGGTGCCGGAGGGCACATTCCCCATCAAAGAAGAGATCGTTTCGATATGTTCATGGCGTCGAATGGAAACAAGTTTGAAATCACGATTGCTCAACGAATGCCATATACGCTTCGTGTTGTCCGGATCCGTGCCCTGCATCAGGATATTGAGATGGGCTTCCCGCTCCTCATTCTCATCATGTACCGATTTTGGAATAATACTCCAGCATTCAAATGAAGGAGGCAATACCAGACGAATGTCCGATACTTCGTAATCCCTGACGAGACCGGCTACTGTATCACAGACACCCGGAAAGGTATCGGTGTCCTGAGTGGATATCGATTGAACCAGGTCAAATGCAAAATCGACAAATCCGACGCGGCTCAATACTCCCGGTAGCGACGGACGGGATACGGCGTAGAATAACTTATTTGCGTCAAAATTAATTCCCAGTCGCGCATCCGGTTCCGGCATGACAAACCATTTAGTTCCAATTGGTGGCGTTGAGCAGGGTGGTGCGCTCAAGAGACCCTATGGCATCGTCGGTATCCGGGTCTTCGAGAAGATAGATGTTCGGTCTGATGGTGTCGTTCAGTGCATATTCAAACTGTGACCCGGTTCTCGGGGAATATACTATGGAATCGGGATCGTATTCATGAGGTGGGCGGAATGCAAACAACGAATCGCCTCGTTCCACCATATCTTCATTGGTCTTGAGCCATTCCACAAGATCTTCAAGGGATTCCGGGAATTGGTCTTCCCTTCGCTGATATTCCACAAGTGCATCCCGGACTACCGTCATGCGGTGACGAACCTGTTCGGTGACTTCTCTCTGTCTTTCTACTTGTTCAAAAGGGCTAACAATAGAGTCGTAAAGTAACCAGGCAAGGAAGACGATAATTACTGCGAGAACGCCGCTGATGATCCTGTTTCGGGTATCTATATTCATGTTTTTGAGTGCTGGTATTTTAAATTAACTATGTACAAGGCACGCATTCGAAACTCGAAAATACGTTCACCTTTTAAGATATGCAACAATACATTTTTTTGGGGGGAGCACATATCATTCCGCAGCACGCATTCTTTTCAGGTTGCAGAATAGAATCGTCCTGAATAGTTCTTGAAAAGTCGATGCTTTTCCACTATATACTGTTGACCGTGGATACCCTTGATGACCATAAATCCCATGAATCCCCTTCACGCCCTGTTAGCCGATCTGGCCGTTGTACCCTCATTTTCTTCATTTGAGGAGCGTATGCATCCTGTTGTCAGGCGAATGCTGGAACCGGTACCAGGTCTGGTCTGGCACGAAATACCTGATAACAACCTGGTGGCTTACATTCCGGGTGAATCCGGTCGCGGTCCGGTCGGTTTATCGGCCCATCTTGATAAAATCAATCATTTCGGGCAGTCGCCACCGGAGGTGCTGCCCTTTCAAATGGACGATACCCGGGTAACGGGGCAGCTGGACAATTCGGTCGGGCTGGCCATTTGTATCGCCGTTGCAAAGCTTGCATCAACGCACAACTTTCCGCCACTGCTCCTGCTGTTCTCCGAAATGGAGGAACAGTTCGGATTGAAGCATCATCCCCATCTGCTCAAAAACGGTGGGTCGGGTCTTTACAGCGGGATTGGTGCCGGGCGTATATCCCGCTACCTGATTGAAAAACAATTACTGCCGGCATCCGTAATGACCGTGGATACCACACCGCTGTTCAAAGGAAAGAGCGGTGTGGCCCTATACAGTGAACACTGGCACTTTACCGGAGTACGGCCCGGAAAAAAGGAGAAGCAGCGAACCGTGCGGATACGCGACGAGCTGCTGACCATTGACCCGGGTCTGCTGCTTTCCAACAACACCAACGACTATCTGCATTATGGTGTGGAACTAAACCGGGATAACCGGCATGGTATTCCATCACTGGCGATCGAGCCGGCAATCCACCCCTATCACGAAAAAAACGAATCTGTCTATCTGGCCGATATCGAGCGGGCGTTCCGTGACCTCATCCGGTGGCTGGAAATGACCGGATGACGGATTTTGTTTCATATTTTTGTAACTTTAACCTTCTGCAAAGACATCACGACTACTCACGTTATCTTATAACCCATTCACATGCTGTATCAGGAAAAATTCTATTATCTCTGCCATATTCCTTTGAGCGCCGAAGGTCCGAAGGATGTTGAAATTCTGGAAAAAGCAGGGGATTCGCATGCTTTTTCAGCGCTGTTCGAAAAATACGAAGAGTTGCGTTCTCACGCTTTTAATGAGGATGGACTCTACAGTGTTATTCGTGCTGATGATATTTACTCACTGATCCGCACCACCACGCCCGACCAGGCGAAAGAAGAGGCATATGAAGAGGCAAGCCCCGGGATTGTAACCAATCTTGAGCACCGGGTCATGCAAAACAAGGATAAGAACGCGGAACAGATCCTCCGAAATGTTCATGGCGTGGAATTAAGCACTTGACAGACGCCGGCTTGCCGTTGCGGCAGGAGTGTACCGTGTTATGACGAAAGACGCCCCTACTCCGGAAAAAAACACCTTGTTGGAACTGTCTGAGGAGATAGTGGATCTTTCAGACCGGATGGATGCCGCCGAAAACAAAAAAGACGAGCGGTCCATTCATGAATCGGAAAAACGATTGCGCCGCATCGGCGATGAACTGGTGGATCTGCTGGAGTGCACTACCGGTGACGATCTTGCTTTTGCCCGTTTTATGATGGGATCGGTCTGCAGCCTGCTTGGTTTCTGGCAACAGGCCGAAGCATCCTATCGTGATGCTCTTGGTCACTGGCCGGAACATGTCGGAATTTTGAACGAACTGTTCGATGCGCAGGTCGCTCAACGTAAATACGCTGAAGCTGAAAATACCATTCTTGCCAGTATCAAACATGGCGGAGAAACCCCGCTTATTCTGCGGAACTATGCGGCCGTTCTGGTGCATCTGAAAAAGTTGAACGAAGCCAGGGTGGTCATGATCAATTGCGTTGCCAGGTTTCCGGATGACCGGGAGAGCCGGCTTTTCCTCCACAGGCTGGAGGAGAGCGGGCAACGTTAACCTTTGGGATATCATGAAGAAAACGAAGCGCTATGTCAGTTTGACTCCGAGGGATCGGGCCGAAATCCTGTTTGAGGACAAACACCTTATTGCGGTTAACAAACCGGCGGGCATCCTGAGCGTGCCGGTACCCGGAATGAAGTCGGCCAATCTTCAGGAATGCCTCGACCGGTATCTCGAAAACCAGAAGCGAAGAGCGCTTACGGTCCACCGGATTGACCGCTTTACCAGCGGCGCAGTGCTTTTTGCCAAAAGCCGGCAGGCTCGCACCCGGCTCATCAGACAATTCCGGAATCATGAACCGGCAAGGATCTATTTGGCGCTGGTACGTGGTATACCGGATCCGCCGGAGGGAGAGCTGATCCACTATTTAAAGCGGATATCGGAGGGGTTCCGGAATGTAGTGGTCCCTGAAACCGACCCGGAAGGGACAAAAGCCCGGATGTTGTATCGGGTGGTTGAGCGCTACTCCGACACCAGTCTGATAGAGGTGGCCCTCGATACGGGACTCAAAAATCAGATCCGGGTTCAACTGGCGGAAATTGGTCATCCCACCGTGGGAGACAGGCATTACGTCACCGATGAAGAGGAAGAAAAGCTTATTAATCGTCAGGCCCTCCATGCCTCACGACTGGAGTTTGTTCATCCGGTAAGTGATGATATTATCGGGATAACAGCCCCCATGCCCAAAGATCTGAAAAGACTTGTGGTCTATTACAAGAATAAAAACAGAACGAATTGAAAAAGGCAGACGTTACGAAAAAGTAGAAAAGGAAGGATCAAAGTATAAAAAAAAAGGAGTACCAATGGATACCATACGAGAAAAAACCGACTCAAATATTAATATCGGCATTTCGGATGAGCAGCGCGAAAAAATTGCCAAAGCACTGAGCCCGTTACTGGCGGATACGTATATGCTGTATTTGAAGACACACAACTATCACTGGAATGTGACCGGCATGAATTTTCAGACGCTTCACGCCATGTTTGAGGAGCAGTACACCGAACTGGCTGCAGCGGTCGATGATATTGCCGAGCAGATCCGTATTATCGGACATTTTGCCCCCGGATCGTTCAAGGAGTACAGCAAACTGACCACGATTACGGAAGAGGAGGAAGTGCCGGATGACCGGACGATGATTCAGCGGCTGCTGGAATCCAATGAGGCCGTAATACGGACCGCACGTAAAGCGTTGCCGGCTTGTGAAGAGGCCGGTGATGAAGCTTCACTGGATCTTGTTACCGAACGGTTGCGCAATCATTCGAAAGTGGCCTGGATGCTGCGCAGTCATCTCCAGTAAATCATCCGGAGCAAGAGCGTTAATGCAAAGTATCAAACAAGAAAGCGGGTCTGCAAACAGACCCGCTTTCTTTTAAATGATTAAAATTCCTATAGAGGGGTAATATGGACGCATTGAACCAATTCGGAGATGTGGAATCGTTGTTTGTCATGGAGATTATTTCCTATGCACTGAATGTGTTGGGAGCTGTTCTGATTCTAATCCTCGGTTGGCTGGTCGCCGGTTGGTTAAGCAAGCGGACCGGGAAGATTTGTGAAGATTCCGAGCGTATTGATCAGACACTGACGCCATTGATCGTCAAAACGGTCAAATATCTGATATTATTCGCAACGATTATTGCCGTTCTTTCGAAATTCGGCTTCGAAACAGCCAGTCTTGTTGCTCTGCTGGGTGTCGCTGGTCTTACCATAGGTCTTGCCATGCAGGGTACATTGAGCAATGTGGCTGCCGGTGTAATGATGCTGTCATTCCGGCCGTTCAGAGTGGGGGATTTTGTCAATGCAGGAGGTATTAACGGTATTGTTGATGAGGTCGGTCTTTTCGTGACCAAAATGCATACCCTGGAAAATATCTTCCTGATAGTACCCAACGCCCGTATCTGGGGGACCGAAATCATGAACTATTCCAGGAATGAAACCCGCCGGGTGGATATGGTGTTCGGAATCAGCTATGGAGATGATATTGACAAGGCGATCCGGGTTATTCACGAAGTGCTGGATGCCGATGACCGCGTGCTAAAGGAGCCGGAGCCGCTGGTGGCCGTAGGCGAGCTGGGGAACAGTTCTGTGAATTTGCTTGTAAGACCATGGACACTGAGTGCCGAGTTCTGGATGACCAGACTTGACCTTACCAAGGCTATCAAACAGCGGTTCGACAAAGAGGGGGTCACGATTCCGTTTCCGCAACGGGATGTTCATCTTTATTCAAACAACGGAGGGGAATCGCCTGACTGAGGGAGAACGGAGCGTTGATAATGGCTGTCGCTGTTAGTCCGGCTCTGTCCGGCCGGGCAGATGGAAAATCCTGCCGAGAATGCTTTTTTTGTCGGAAACTTCGTGCAACATGCTTTCGGGATCCATCCTCTGCAGCTTGCTGATCTGGGATGCGGGAATCTGGTCTGAGATCCCTTTGCATTGATATAACTTGAAACGGCCCCAGGTGGAGGAATCGAGAACATCCAGCCGGGAGACTTCAACCTGGTCATGGATTTTTTGATAGACATGCTCCGGAACAGCAACCTGACCCGGATCTGCTCTGCTTTCGAGTCTTTGGGCAAAATTCACCGTATCTCCCCATACATCATATGCGATCTTTTGATATCCGATAACACCCGAGGTTACAGGGCCGATTGTTACTCCTATGCGCAGCTCCCATCGGATATTCGTCTGCAGGGTATTGTAGTAACGGACAAACTCCTGCATCTTGAGACCGGCCAACACGGGTGATAAATAGAGGTTGTCGGGAGTGGTGTTTATGCCACCGACTGAAAAATAGGCATCGCCAATGGTTTTAATCCGTTCCAGCCCGAATTCGGCTACAATTTTATCAAAAACGAAGTAAAGCTGATTCAGATGTCTGACACTCTCGTTGGATCCGACTTTGTGGGTGAGGTCACTGAAGTTTTTAAAATCAGTGAAAAGTACCGCCGCTTTTTCAACAAACCGGGGATTTGGAAAGGATCCATTCTTCAGTGACCGGATCACTTCGGCGGGTAACATGTTTTGCAGAATGGCCGTAAGATGGTCCCGGTCGGTCTCAAGCTGTTCTCTTAGATTTTTAAGAGAAAGGTGCGTGTTGATGCGGGCAAGAAGCTCATTCTTTTTGAAAGGTTTGCTGATGTAATCAACACCGCCGCTTTCGAAACAGCGCAGAATGTTTTTACTGTCGGAAAAGGTTGATGTGAAAAGAATGGGGATATGGCGAGTTTTTTCGTTCTTCAGTAGTTTTTTCGCCGTTTCAAACCCGTCCATGTCGGGCATCTGAACATCCATGAGGATCAGGTCCGGAGTGATCTCCTCACAGATTCGGAGCGCTTTTTTACCAGTGGTTGCGGCAGCAAGGCGGTAATCGTGTTGAATCAGGATACTCAACAACAATTCAATATTGAACTGGTTATTTTCAACAACCAGTATCGTGTAATCACGGGGTGGTGTTATCATGCTTGATCAAAAAAAGACGCAATGCGAATTGTCCGGAAAAGGAAGGGCCCCCGGCCGGCATTGGCATATTACAATTTGCACGGTATTGCTGATTATACGATTATCTTGTCGACAGGTTGCCGGCCCGGGAAGGCGAGCAGTATAATAACCATTTCATAAATGTTACACATGCACTATTACAAAAGCAAAAAAGTATTGATCACGGGAGCATCATCCGGAATCGGAGTCTCTTTTGCACGATTACTTGCCTCATACGGGGCCGAAATCATTTTAACAGCACGACGCAAGGACAGGCTCGATCAATTGGCCGGGAAGTTGGCTGACGAATTTAATGTTGCCGTTGAGGTGATTCCCTGTGATTTGTCAGATCCGTCCGGACCCCGGCAGTTGTTCGATGAGCTTGTCAGGCAAAATCTTGAGGTGGATATTCTGATCAATAATGCCGGGTTTGGATATAACGGTAAATTTGAAAAAGCTGATACCGAGACGTATGAGCAGATGATACCGGTGAATGTTACGGCACCGGTAATTCTGACCCGGCTTCTTCTTCCCGGAATGATCGCCCGGAACAGGGGAGGAGTGCTGAATGTGGCATCCATGGCCGGCTTTTTGCCGATACCTTACTTTTCAGTGTATTCGGCAACGAAGCAGTTTGTGATCAACTTCAGCTGGAGTTTGTGGCACGAATTGAAACAGACCGGTATACATGTTACGGTACTTTGCCCTGGTCCGGTTGATACAGCTTTTATTGATGTTGCCGAAGTGGACCGGAACAGGGCGGCATTTCGGGGCTTGCAGAAGCCCGGTATTGTTGCAGAGAAGGGGCTGCGGGGCCTGAGCCGGAACCGGCCCATGTCCTTGTCAAGGGCTTCCCTTTGGGTCCCATACCTGCTTGCCAGGTGGCTGCCTGTGAAAATCGGTCTTTTGGGAGGAGAAGCCGCCATGAAAAAATAATGCTGTGGAGTTCTGTTGCGTTCTCCTATATTTATTATTCGGGTATTTTTTGTTATTCTGTAAAGCTATATCTCTTCGAAATCTGTCTCATTCAAGGTAATATTGACCCGTTAACCCGGCTATGAACAGACGTTCAGTACCCATGGGTGCCGGTCCAAATAAAACAGATCGATTAAATCGTATTTGGTAATTGATGGAAAATACACATTCAACAGTCACGAGTGACGGTCGCATAGGTCAGGAAGACAATCTCTATTTTCAGGGCAGGGAACTTGTGAAGGTAAGCCCAGCCGAAGTGGATGAGGCACTGGAGTATCTGAAAAAGCAGTTTTCCGTATGGGAAAAATATGCAGATGCCTCACTCAAGATTATCCGTAATCAGAAAGAACTGCCGGAACGGTTGGAAAAAATCGAACAGCTGAAAAATGAGATTGTTTCGGCAAAGGCTATTGGTGATTTTACGGCATTGCTGGGGGAAATAGATGCTGTGAAAGAAGAACTGTCGAATACCTCGTCCGATGAATCTGCTGATGACAAACAGCAGATTATGCCTGATGATAACAAGGAACCGGAAACGGGGACAGGTCAAGTGGGGGAAACGAAACAGCCGGAGGTGGAACGGCCGGAGACGAAACAGCCGGAAGCGAAACAGCCGGAAGCGAAACAGCCGGAGACGAAACAGCCGGAGGTGGATTACCCGGAAACGCTAAAAGAGCTGGTCGAATTAACCCATAAGGCGAAAGAGCTTTCTAAAAAAAGTGACTGGCAGTTTGTTCAGCATGAACTGGATGATATCCGATTCAAGTGGGATGAACTGGTCCAGGCGGACGAATCGCTGGTTTCTGAACCCGGCTACGATCAATTGCTGAAAGAGAGGGAAGCGGCCCGAAAATATTTTTCCGAGCGCAAAGCAGCCTGGCAGGAGAAACGGAGAGAAAAGAAAAAAGCGAATCTTGAGAAGCGGGCCGGATTGCTGGATCAGCTGCAGAATATCATAGACCAAAAGAAATGGCAGGCATTCAAACAGGTAGGTGCCATAACGGGTAAATGGGAAGAGATCCGGGATTTGCCCAATGATGATGAAGTCCGGCAGCAGGAGGACAAATATCAGGAGCTTCTAAAAGTGTTTAATGAGAAGAAGGTGGAGTTCCTGGTAAAGAAAGCCGAAAAAGAAGAGGAGAATCTTGTCGGGAAACTGGCGATACTGGACAAAATGAAACAGATTGTCAGTGAAGCCGGACCGGATACCGAGAACTGGGAGAAGCGGGATGACGAAATGGAAGAGCTCTCAAGGCAATGGCGAAAGATCGGGCATGTTCCGCTTGAACAGTCTGATAAAATCTGGGAGCAGTTCAAATCGATCCGGGATGATTTTTTCAATAAAAAGTTTGAACACAATCCTGCTTTTCGGGATCAGACATTAAAAAATATCCGGAAGAAAACGAAGATGTGTGAGCAGGCCGAAGCTCTCCTGGAGAAAGAAGATATGGCTGAAGCCGTGCGTGAAATCAACAATTTGCACAAGAAGTGGAAAAAAACCGGCCCTGTACCAAAAGAGAAAAACGATGAGCTGTGGGATCGCTTCAATGCGGCCACCCAAAAGTTCAATGAGAAGAAAAGCAATAATCTGGATACTATTCGGGAGCAGGAGCAACAGAATCTGAAAGAAAAGGTTCTGTTGTGTGAGAAAGCGGAAGAATACGCAAACAGCACAGATTGGGCGGAAACATCGAAACAGATGGATGCCCTGATGCAGCAGTGGAAGGAGATAGGCCCGGTGCCACGGAGGAAATCCGGTAAAATATGGAGGCGTTTCAAGAAGGCGATGGACACGTTTTATGAAAATCGCCGGCAACACTACCGCCAGATCCGGGAAGAGCAAAAAGCGAATTATGAGAAGAAGAAGGAGATTCTTTCTGAGCTCGTGAAATTAACAGAGCATGAAAATCCGCAGGATGCGGTTAAACTGGCAAAGAATCTTCAGGAAGAGTTTAAAAAAATCGGATTTGTGCCGATAAAGAAGAAGAACAAGGTAGAAAAAGAATACAAGGAGGTTTGTGACAAAATCTATCAGCGTGTCCGTGGTGCCGGCAGAGCATCCGGCAGTACGGAAAGCAGAACCGTTTCAGGATCGGGTGACCGTGCATTGCGTGATGAGTACTATAAACTGAAAAAGGAATGTGACAAGCTTCATGATGAAATAATAAGGTACCGGGATTCCATGACGTTTATCAATCCGGGAGGTAAAGGAAATGCCCTGATTGACGAGGTTCAGCAGAAAATTGATAATGCAGAGAAGAAACTGGAAGAAAAGCAGGAAAAAATGGAGGAGCTTCGAAGGAAGATAGAAGATTAGCTCCGTTCTTTACTCAACTGCGGATTCAGGAAGCCAGAGAAGCTCTCACGATTTTAAAAATATTTTACCGACAGATTGAAGGCATCAGAAGTCAGGCAACGAACCCATTGAATGGCAGCTCACAACAAGAATATTAAGGTTTTAATGATTGAGGACGATCTTACCCTTTGTGAGTTGGTAGGTTCGTTTCTTGAGAAAAAGGGGTACACCTTCATCCATCATAACAGTTATGAAGGAGCCGTTGAGCGTGTCAGAGAGGTAAGGCCGGATTTGGTTGTCATGGACCTTCATTTCCCTGATGGCAATGGCCTGCACTTGTGTAAATTGTTGAAAGATGATGATGAGTTAAGCGGAATTCCCATCCTGGTTTTAACCACCCGCGACTATCCGGTGGAAAAAGAGATAGCCATGACCTCGGGGGTTACGGATTTTTTCCACAAGCCGATGGATTACGGTTTGTTTGCCAACAAAATCGATGAAATTCTCGGTGATTCCATTGAAATCACCTTTTGGGGCGTTCGCGGGTCCATACCCTGTCCGGGCAGCAAATACACCCAATATGGCGGGAACACCATGTGTGTTCAGGTCAGGATTCCCGCACAGGAAAAACTGTTGATCTTTGATGCCGGTTCCGGAATCCGGACTTTGGGCAACCGGCTTGCCGCAACGAAACGAACCGTATCCGGCCGGATATTTTTTACCCATGCCCACTGGGATCATATTCAGGGATTTCCTTTTTTCAAACCTCTGTATTCACCCGATAACCGTTTTGATATTCATATGCCGCCGCAAATGGCCGGTAACACCAAAGAGGTGCTGCTGGACCAGATGTCCTATACCTACTTCCCGGTCACTTCGCAAATGCTGCAGGCGCGCCTGGAGTATCACACCCAGGGTCACTCGGTTCAACACTTCGACGGGTACAGTATTCAGTATATGTCGGCAAATCATCCGGTGGAGACGGCGATCTATAAAATTCAGATCGGTAAAAACAAAGTGGTTTTCTGTCCTGATAATGAGCTGAGCTCGAAAAAAACAGATTCGGATGCAAAGGGGGATCCGTATCTAAATCAATTCGATGAGTTTGTAGCAGATGCGGATGTGCTCATCCACGATGCTCAATACAATCTCGAGGAGTACGCCAAAAAGAGGAACTGGGGCCACTCCGCCTGGGAGATGGTGGTCGAGCGGGCCGCTAAAAACAGCGTGAAACATCTGCTTCTGACCCACTTCGACCCCGATTCAGAGGATGAGTACCTTGATGAGGTAGCCGGAGAGGTGGAAGCCATGGCCGCCGAATCCGGCCTCCATGCAGAATTGGCGAGAGAGGAAAACACGTTCCGCCTACCGACAAAACCCGGTCATCAGAAATAATAGCGGATTCCTATGCCGCTGTTTCCCGTAATTTTGGTGCCGGGAACCAGTTCGAGAACCGGCGCAATCTCAAGAAACAACTCCAGCGGGTGATCATCAAAGTGGTAGGCCATACCCAGGGGGAAGCGGACTCCGAAGTTGTCGTCATGGTCGAATCGCACGCGCCCTCCAAGACCGAAATATAATGGGAGAGCTCCGCGGGCGGGCTGGATTAAATCGAACCGGTAGAACAGATAATCGACATGAAGATGAAGAGATTCCTCTCCCCGCAGATACCAGGCGGCACCGGCCGAAAAAGCGCGGTTGTCGCTGGTCCAGTGAGCCAGGCTTACCCCGGTGGGGTCTCCGAGAATGGCACCGACACCTGTGTTATTTCCGGTTCCTTGTGCATTTACTGAATATGTTGAAAAACCGGTGAGAAGGATCAGAATGACGATAGCTTTTTTCATAATTGCGAATTTTGTTAATAAGTGCGCCCTGTAAAAGCCGGGCCGGATGAACGTTTCGTTTTGATTCGGTTTTCAGCAATTGGCGTAATGATGCCTTTAATCAGGCAAACAAAAAGAGTTATTTAATAATTCAGGTGCCCGCTTATTTTTGTATTATTGCGATTTAGGTGAACCTTTAAGCAATCGGGTTTTAATCAACGGTTTCCAAGCGGTCTCTTACTCTTATGAAATATTTTATGATGTTGCTATTGCTGCTCTTCCTGCCGGCCGGATATTCGGTTGCCGAAGAGCGCAATGCTGTGGTATTGATCTCCATTGACGGTTTTATGCCGGAATATCTGGATCGCACCGATACACCTAATTTTGATCGGATGATTGCGGATGGGGTCATGGCGGATTACCTGATTCCGGTTTTTCCCACATTGACGTTTACCAACCATTACTCCATTGTGACGGGACGGTATCCGGAAAATCACGGCATTATCTCCAATACAATGTATGATCCCGGGTGGGATGCCACATTTAGTCTTGGGAACCGCGGGGAAATTGTCAAAGGTCGCTGGTATGAAGGCGAGCCGCTGTGGGTCACCGCAGAAAAGCAGGGTGTGCGGACAGCTTCCCTGTTCTGGGTGGGAAGTGAAGCCGAAATTGCCGGTGTGCGACCGACCCGCTGGAACGAATATGACAGCTCGTTGCCGCATGAACAGCGGGTGGATTCGGTGATCAGCTGGCTGACCCTGGAAGATGCAACCAGACCGGATTTTGTAACGCTCTATTTCAGTCGTCCCGACTCCAGAGCACACAGTCATGGGCGATATAGTGATGAGGTCACCGAAGCTATTGCTGAAATGGATGAAGTCCTGGGCTATTTAATGGATGAGCTTAAGCGAACCGGTCTGAGCGAAACCACCAATCTGATCATGGTCTCGGATCACGGAATGACCGATCTGTCGGAAGAAAAGGTGATATTCCTTGACGATATTATTGACCTTGACGAGGTTCGTGTTGTGGGTTGGGGGCCGGTGACCATGATACGGCCCGAAGATGGCAAACGGGAAGAGGTGTACCGTCAACTCAAGAAGGAAGAAGAGCATTACAGTGTCTATTACCGGGAGGAACTTCCGGAAGCGTACCGGATCGGGAGCCACAGGAGAACACCGGAGATCATCATGGTGGCCGACCTGCCCTGGGTAACCAGCAGCCGGCCCTTTTTTGAACGCCGCGGGGTGCTTGCCGCCAACCATGGCTGGGATCATCGCGAACCCGATATGCGAACCTTTTTTCTGGCGCAGGGCCCCGATTTTCATGAAGGGAAACAGGTCGAGGCCTTTGAGTTGATCCATATCTACGAGATGATCTGCCATATTCTTGAAATCGAGCCGGCCGATAATGACGGAGCGTTTGAGAAAGTGCGCCATATGATTCGCCGTTAACTGTCGTTTTGGGGCGGTACAGAAACCGCAACTTAGGTTCAACCGGCTATTTGGATTGAATCTGACTAAAATTTAAAATAGTTTGTCGGTGTTCAGGAGGTCAGTACATTCAAGCAGATAGTAATTTGTCGTTTGCATTTGCAAATAAAACGTAATTAAAAACCAAGCAAGGTAACCAAGAATGACTTACGTAGTAGCCGAACCCTGTATTAATTGCAAATACACGGATTGTGTTGCGGTATGCCCGGTCGACGCATTTCGTGAAGGTCCCAATTTCCTTACCATTCATCCGGACGATTGTATCGATTGTGATGCTTGTGTACCGGAGTGTCCTGTAGAAGCGATATTCCCGGATGATGAAGTCCCGGAAAAATGGGAGCATTATATAGAACTGAATGAAAGACTCGCCGAACTTTGGGATGACAAAGTGATCAATGAAACGAAGGATCCGCTTCCCGATGCCGATGAGTGGGCTGAGAAAGAGAAGAAGGAAGATATGATCAAAGAATGAACTCCGGCCGTTTTTCCAGAGAAAAGGAATCATTGTGACTCATCGGAACATCGAGTCTGATAAAAATATTGACAAGCGCTTTGTCCTCAGGGGCAAGGCGCTTTCTGTTTCCACTCCCTGTATAATGGGAATTCTGAATGTGACACCTGATTCCTTTTCTGATGGAGGGCGTTACCTGTCTGTTGAAAAAGCGCTCCGGCGAATCGGAGAGATGGTTGATAATGGAGCCGGCATCATCGATGTCGGAGGCGAGTCGACCCGGCCGGGATCCGATCCGGTTTCCGAAAAAGAGGAACTGGAGAGGGTGATACCGATTCTGGAACAGGCCGTGCCCGCCTATCCGGAAACGATGTTTTCGATCGATACGACCAAATACGAAGTTGCCCGCAAAGCTTTGGAATGCGGTGTACAGATGGTCAATGATGTCAGTGGACTGCAGGCTGACCCGGAATTGGCCGGTTTATGCGGCCGGCATCAGGCTGTACTGGTGATTATGCACAGCAAAGGCCCCCCGAAAACCATGCAGAAAAAACCACAGTACAGGGATGTGGTTGGAGAAATCCTCCGGTTTCTGGAAAAGCAGGTGCTACTGGCCCGGGAGAAAGGGGTTCGGCAGGTTGTCATCGATCCCGGAATCGGGTTTGGAAAAACCCTGGCACACAATCTGCAAATTATGCATAATTTGCATACCTTTACCCAAACGGGACAACCGGTTATGGCGGGTGTTTCCCGAAAGTCAATGATAGGTCATATTCTGGCCGATGAAAAAGGGCCCAGGCCGGTCGATAACAGACTTGCCGGTACGCTTGCGCTTCAGTATCATGCATTAATAAACGGTGCAGCCATTCTCCGTGTGCACGATGTGCGGGAAGCACGGGATATCCTTGAGGTGTATCGGTCGGTTTTACAGTCGCCGTAACGGCACTCTTTCGATAACAGATATCAAGAACCCTTTATAAGGCATCTTCACGTTGGAAATCTTACCATTCGGATTTCTGGAGTTCGGTCTTAAAGACCTTATAGAGACGCTAATAATCGCGTTGGTCATCGTTCTGCTCTACCGTTGGATACGTGGCTCTTTCGCGGTACCGGTGGTAATCGGACTGATTATTGTGTTTGGTGTCAATGCGGTAGTGAGCATGTTCGGCCTGACCACCATCAATTTCCTGATTCGAAGATTGCTGGATGTGGGAATCTTGGCGGTCATCATCATCTTTCAACCCGAAATCCGGAAACTGCTCTACAACATCGGTCATAACACCGGTTTCTACAAGTTTTTCGATCGCGGAGGATCGTTTTCGGTCATTGATGAGGTAATCGATGCGGTCAAATCACTTTCCCGCTCCAAAACAGGTGCGTTAATCGTTTTTTCCAAAGGTTCAACGCTGAATGATTTGATCGATAAAGGGGTGGATGTGGATGCCAGTGTGAGCAGCGAGTTGCTGGTGACCATCTTCAATAAAGCGACCCCCCTGCATGACGGTGCGGTCATTATCCGCAATAATAAAATTATAGCCGCAAGCGCCTATCTGCCCATAAGTCAAAACCCCAATATTTCGTCGGTTTTCGGTACCCGGCACCGGGCCGCACTGGGGATAAGCGAGGTGAACGATGTATTGGTAGTGGTGGTTTCCGAGGAGACCGGCCGGGTATCGGTTGCGCATAACGGATCGCTTACCAGTGGCATGACGATTCAGAAGCTGCGCTACGAGATGCAGAAGCATCTGGGAGAAGTGGATAAAGACGATTCGGAGATGACCAGTTTCAGGCAGTCCGAACTCGATTCGGGGTAGCTTCACGCTGTAAAAAACATCTGTTATCTTGCGTAGATCACCATTTTTTTTAAAAAATGGATAAAGCGGGAACGATTTGCAGCCGGTTTGTGATTATTTCTTGGATAGAGACTGTCAATCAGTGTAATATTGGCTGTCAATGGGATTTGCAACAACTTCTGGATAGGCGCAAATCCGCTCCTGAAAATAACTTTATTACAACACACTATTATTATGGATATTCTGGAAGCTATGCGCGTTGTGCGTGAACACGCTAAAGACGAGAAGTCTTTCGAAGCACTGAAAGAGCTGGTTGAAAATATTATTGATGACAGGGACAGGGCTCACAAGGAGCTGAAATTATTGGAAGCGGCCATTCGGAATGATTATGATTCCATTGTCATAACCGATCTTCAAATGGAATCTCCGGGTCCCAGGATCGTGTATGTCAATGACGGTTTCGAAAAAATGACCGGCTACAAGAAAGAGGAGGTTATCGGCAAGACTCCCCGGATTTTACAGGGCCCAAAAACCGACAGAGAGACGCTGGATCGATTGCGCAAAGCACTGAAAGAGGGCAAGGCGTATTTCGGGCAGACCGTCAACTACCGGAAAGACGGCTCTGAATTCATCAATCAATGGGATATTCATCCGCTGGTGGACGAGGAAGGCAAGATCACGCATTGGGTTTCATATCAGCATGATATAACCGAACGCAAGCGGGTGGAACAGTCGCTTATCGACAGCAAGACAGAAATGGATGATTTTTATGAGACCTCCAAACGGACCATTCTGGATGTTTCGGAAGATGGATCCATCCGCTATGCCAACAAGTCGATGCAGGATCTGATCGGTTATGAAAAAGAGGAACTTCAGAAAATGAAGATCTGGGAAATCATGCCGGAAAAGCATGGTAATGTACTCCGTAACCGTTTTACGGATTTGTGGCAGGAGGACTTTTCTATCCAGCCGGATTACCGGTTTATTTTCCAGCACAAAGGCGGATTGCCGGTACAGGTAGAGGCCGGTATCAAGCCGCTGGAACTAAAAGACGGGAAGGTTATGCGTGTGGAAGTGAGCAATATTTCACTTCGCAAGAAAGTGCTGAAGACCCTGCAACAGCGTAACAAGGATTTCAATCGAATATTCAATACCAAGAGTGATTTTAAATACGGACTGAGCTTCGGTGAAACCGGCAAACCGGAATTTCGCTGGCTCTCCGAAGAGATTACCCGGATTACCGGACATGTACCGGCCGAATGCGAGGGGCATGAAGGATGGAAAAAACTGATCCATCCCGAAGACCAAAACAAGGTGATCGAACATCTTAAAAAGATCAATGACGGACGCTCGATGTGTTGTGAATATCGCCTGATCGATAAGGATGGGGAGGAGATCCCTGTAATGGATTATGCCAAACCGGTCGATATCAAAACCTTTGATATCAAAGGTGCTATTGTTAAAGTCACCGAAAACGAGAAAAAAAGCGTATCCTGAACCGACTGGTACGGGGCCTGAATCGATCTCCCTGCCGGACTATCCGTATTTTTGTGCCGATTGAATGATCTGTGCGGTATGTAGTCCCGTTTTTCCGGTGCCGTCGGTGATCTGGTGGCGGCAGGAAAAACCGGGAGAGCAGATCAGATCCCGCTTGTCCAGCCGGCGGAGTGCCGGAAACAGCGATAGTTCTCCAATCTGCATGGAAACCTTGTAGTTGTTCTTGTCATAGCCGAAACTGCCCGCCATACCGCAGCAGCCGGTATTCAAATCGACCGGTTCATAACCGGCCCGCCGGAGCGCATGAAGTACCGGGGCGGTGCCGGTAAGTGCCTTGGCATGGCAATGTCCGTGCACATGAACTTTCCGCCCATTTCCGTTGAAGAGCCGGGAGATCGTTTCGGGATTTATCCTATCGGCAAGGAATTCTTCAAACATGAAAGAGGCTTCGCCGGTCCTTTTGGCATCCCCGAGCAATTCGTCGCTGCACAAATCCGGATATTCATCGCGGAATGTCAGAATTTCACTGGGTTCAAGGCCGACAAGCCGGAAGCCGGCGTTGACATAGGAAGTCAGATATCTGATGTTTATTTCCGCGATACGTCCGGCCTGGTCGAGCAGTCCGCGCGATAACTGGGTACGCCCGCTCTCCAGGGGACCGATAACCGATACCCGGCATCCGAGGGTTTCCAGCACATCGCGGGCGGCACGGGCGACCGCCGGATCGTGGTAGTCGGTGAACCAGTCTACCACCAGAGCTACTTTGGGTTGGCCGGTTTCCTCCAGAGCATTCTGCTGGACAGGACTGTGCTGTTGATGTTCTGTTGTGAAGGTCTTGCGAACGAATTCCGGAAGATTCCGGTCCGGGTGGATATTGAAAAGCTGCTCCATAATGCCCTTGACCGGGGGAAGGCGGTTCATAAAATTGACGAGCGGAGCAAAAGCACCCGCAAGCGGATAGATCATGACCGGATTACCGAAAAAACGGGTGGCGAGATCGATCCCCTCTTTGAGGTGGCGCCCGTGTGTAAATTCAGCTTTCATTTTGGCCATATCCACATTGGCCGGACATTCGGTTTTGCACGCCTTACAGCTCAGGCAAAGCTCCAGCGCTTCCTTTATTTCGTCAGAAGCAAAACCGTCATGTTGCCGCTCTGAGAAGATTTGTCGAAACAGGTTGGCCCGTCCCCGGGTACTGTCCTTTTCTTCGAGGGTGGCCATATAGGAGGGGCACATGGTTCCGCCACTTTCAGCTTTTTTTCGGCACACACCGGCACCATTGCATAACTCCAGTGCTTTACCGAAGCCGTTTTCCGCTCTCCAGTGAAACAGGGTATCCACTTCTATTTCACGGTATGATGGCGAATAGCGCAAATCGGAATCCATGGGCTTGGGGTCCAGGATTTTTCCACGATTGAACAGGTATTCGGGATCCCAAAGCTCTTTCACCTGACGGAAAAGGGAGAGGATTTCGGGCCCCATCATCCGTTCGATGAGATGAGAGCGGAGCCTGCCGTCGCCGTGTTCACCGGATAGCGATCCCCGGTATTTTTTTACCAGGTCGGCTGTTTCACCGGCGATGGCTTTCATCTTTTCAATTCCTTCGTGTGTCTTGATATTGAGAATGGGCCGGAGGTGCAGCTCTCCTACGGAAGCGTGGGCATAGAAGACGCACTGGGTGTTATGCTTTTTTAAAATTTCCCGAAATTCGGCAATGTAAGCAGGAAGATCTTTTACACGAACGGCGGTATCATCAACAAATTCCGGGGAGTTGGAATCGGACAAATACCCCATAAGCAGTCCGAGACCGGCTTTGCGCAGATCCCAGACACGGCTCATCTCATCCTGGTCATCAATCAGGACACACGCACCAGCGGCCGATTTTTGTTCCAGTTGCCGTTGCAGTCGTTGGGCGCGATCCAGCAGCTCCTCCGGGTCATCCCCCTGGAATTCGATAATAAGGAGGGCTTTGGGATCGCCCTGAAGGAAAAACCGGTTGCGCCTTTGTTCGGCGTTGCCTTTGGTGGCATTGAGAATAAATTCGTCAACCAGCTCTACGGCGGCCGGATCATAGGCAACCGCGTCCACGGTGCTTTCCAGGGCATGCTGGAGGTTGTTGAACTGCGGAATGAGCAGCAGGCTGTGCTTTTCAACGGGCACAAGATTGAGGAGTGCTTTCCGGATCAGGGCCAGGGTGCCTTCACTTCCGCAGAGCAGTTCACACAGATTGAAAGGTCGCCCGCCGGGGGTTATCGGATGCATCTCGCATAATTTGTCCAGAGCATAGCCGGTGTTACGACGCTTAACATCCGGATGGGGAAACTTTTCAAAAACGAGGTCCCGGTTGTCGGTGAGCAGTCGAACCATTTCACGATAAATGTGCCCCTCCAGGGTGTTCCGTTCCATTTTTTCGTGAAGCTCTGTTTCCGTGAGTGCTTTGAACGTTGCCTGTGAACCGTCGCTGAGGGTAACGTCGAGTTCGAGCACATGCTCGCGGGTGGTGCCGTATTTGATGGAATAGGATCCGCAGGAATTATTGGCGATCATGCCGCCCAGCATGCAGCGGTTGGTGGTGGAGGTGTCGGGACCGAAAAGGAGTCCATATGCTCCACAATGGCGGTTAAGCTGATCACGGATTACCCCCGGCTCTACCCGTGCCGCCCGGTTTACGGGATCAATATCCAGGATGTTGTTCATAAAGCGGGAGATATCGGCAATGATTCCGTTACCTGTTGTTTGTCCGGCAAGACTGGTGCCGGCCGCCCTCATGGTAATCGGCATCCGGAGTCGGCGGGCGTGTGTAATGAGTTCAGCCAGCTGATCTCCATTTCCGGGAAAAGCAACGGCCCCGGGCAGTTCCTCATAGAGAGAAGCGTCACTGGCATAAAGACGGCGGGTGAGTTCATCGGTGTGTAATGGAAGCCGGGTCGGTATTTCGGACATGATTGGGAATCTTAATAAGTCAACAATAATCAAGGGCATTAAATCCCGGAGATACAGCAGCAGACGGAGGAATAAAAGGGATGCCGGCAGACATTAGAAAAGCGATTTTTCAGGATGTTTCCAATATTTGCAAAGCATAATTATTTTTCACGATTTTGAAAAATACGGTTGCATTGTTCCTCTTATTATCCCCATCTTATACGGAGTTTTTTCGCGGTTTTCACAGAAAAATTCAGCACAAAAAGAAAGTATTGTTGGGTTAAACCGGTGATTTATGATTAGCGGCCTTGCTCGTTGCCATAATATGAAATATCACCGGTATATGATATGGAAGGTCAATAACAGTTTTTCTTCAAATTGGAATATAACCGGAGGACCAGTTTACCATGAAAGATTATGTAATAGGCATTGATATTGGAGGTACATTTACCAAGTTCGGGTTTGTAGACAGGGAAGGGAATATATATGGCGAGGGTTCATCGCCGACCGATCCTTATGACAAGGTAGAGGATTATATTGAGAACCTGGTTAAGGAGCTGAAAAAAGCTGAAGAAGAACTGGAAGGCCCGGCCAAAATTCTCGGGGTCGGAATTGGTGCACCCAACGCCAACTTCCACAAAGGAACCATAGAGAATGCCACCAATTTGAAATGGAAAGGCGTCATTCCGTTTGCTGAAATGATGAATAAACATTACGATGTGCCGGTTCGTATTACCAACGACGCCAATGCCGCGGCCCTTGGTGAAAAAGTTTATGGCGGTGGTCAGGGTATGGATAATTTTATCATGATTACGCTTGGCACCGGTTTGGGAAGCGGTATCATCGTAAACGGGGATCTGGTTTACGGCCATGACGGCTTTGCCGGTGAACTTGGTCATACCAATGTAGAAGAAAACGGGAGAAAGTGCGGCTGCGGCAACCATGGCTGCCTTGAGACCTATGTATCAGCCCCGGGCATCAAACGGACCGTATTTGAGTTGCTTGCCCACGACAGCCGCGGTTCGGAACTTGTAAACTACACGTTTGATGAACTGGACTCCGAAATGATCTACAATGCCGCTCAAAAAGAGGATCCTGTTGCACTCAAGGCGTTTGATATAACAGGTAAAATCCTGGCCCGTAAGCTTGCCGATTCGGTGGCTCATACCAGTCCGAAAGCCATTTTCCTGTTTGGCGGTCTGGCGAAGGCCGGCGATTATATTCTCAAACCCACCAAGCAGTATCTGGAGGAGTATGTGATGGGGATATTCCGTGACAAAGTGGATATCGTGCCTTCACAGCTGATGGGCAGAAATGCTGCGGTTCTGGGTTCCAGCTCCCTGATATGGAAGGATATCGCCTAGCCGAATCTGCCAATTGACTTATTTGCAATAAGAACAGTGTACATACAGCACCCTATATGTAGTGTTGTGTTAAACATATGTTTAAACCCTAACCAAATCACGAACCATGTCTAATAACCTTGATTCAAAAACCATGAAGGTGGGAATGGTATTCATTTCCATGGTATTCTTCATTTTCGGGTTTGTCACGACGTTCATTATTACGTTGAGTGACCCGGTGATGGAGGCTTTCGATCTGAGTTACACCGAAGCATTCCTGGTGAACTCAGCCTTCTTTATTTCCTATGCAATCTTCTCAATACCATCCGGGACTGTAGTCAAAAAAATTGGTTACAAGAACTCCATCGTTGCAGGATTGCTTATTTACGCCGTTGCCGGATTTCTGTTTTATCCGGCCATTGGTCTGGAATCCTATCCATTTTTCCTTGGAGCCATCTTCATCCTTTCTCTGGGTACGGTATTGCTGCAGACAGCTGCCAATCCTTATGTAACCGAACTTGGTCCATCGGAAACGGCTTCAGGTCGCCTGAACCTGACCCAGTCGCTTAACTCCATTGCCACCTGGCTTGCCCCGCTGTTCATTGTTGCACTTATCATACCCGCCGAGGCCATTGATGGTGCCGTGGAAGCAGTTCTTGCCGATGCTGCGGTACAACCGGGTGATTTATTGCTTCCCTTTCTGATTATCGGGGGTGTGACCCTGGTTATCGGAGTGGCCGTGGCCTGGATCCGGTTGCCGGATCTCAGCCAGGAAGGTGTTGGCAGCTATTCCAGTACCTTCAAATACCGGCACATGCTGCTGGGTGCACTTGCTATTTTTACCTATGTTGGTGCCGAGGTGAGTATCGGTACCGCCATCTCTTCCTACATCGTTCAACCTGATCTTGGCGGAGGTATTAGTCGATCACTTGCTCTCCAGTTTGTCGGATTGTACTGGGCCGGTGCCATGATCGGACGTTTGTTCGGAGCCATTTCCATGTCCGATATTCAAAACAAGCAAACGAAAACGCTTATGGTCCTGGGTGTGCTCTTGTGGGCGTTCTTCGTAGGTTTTTATACGCTTGACTGGAACCTGCAGATGGCACTGATATTCCTTGGATTTGCAGTTGCAAATTATGGTTTGATGCAGCTTGGTGTAGGTAATGCTAACCGTATCCTTGCCATCTTTGCCGTTGTGGCGATGGTCCTTGCGATAACCTCCATGTTGAGCACCGGCCGTCTTGCACTCTGGACGATTGTAACGATCGGTCTGTTCAACTCGGTCATGTTCCCCAACATCTTCTCCCTTGCAGTCAAGGGACTGGATCGCAGTGAGGTCAGCCTGGCATCGGGTATCATCAACACGATGATTGTCGGTGGCGCCGTGGTTCCTGTTGTTATGGGAGCCGTAGCCGACCTTTCCAACATTCAGATCGCTTTTGTCGTACCGGTGGTATGCTACGCCTACATTCTGTTCTTTGCTCTGGTAGGCAGCAAGATCAAGCCGAAAGAGGGCGCTGTTGCTGCGGCACCGGCAACATCTTCGGGAGTTGATCCGGAGCACAAAGACGTATAATACAGATGTAAATCGGAATTGAAAGGACAGCCAGCCTGTCCGATGGTCCGAATCCAATAAAGCCGCCTCTGATGCACGTAGTAATTAGGGGCGGCTTTGTTTTTTGAAAGGTCAAATTGGGAAAGGTCCGGCACAGCGGAGATCATGTCAGGAACTTCAATCCCGCACGGGGTGCACACGCCGCACGAATCATTTTTCCGGGTTCAGCTTATCCAGAATTTGCCAGGAGTCCGGGCCGTATTCAAAAAGCAGATCCAATACGCCGCATCCCGGCTCGAATCCCGGGAAGTGCTGGCGATATGCCGGGAGAGTGAAGGGCGGATCGATGGCAGAGGGATGGGGCTTTTGGTAGTTGCGGCTGTCCGGTTCCTGATAGATGGCAACAGGGCCGGTTTGGGGCGAACCGGTTAGCTGCCGGATCCGGTCATCGATTTTTTCATAGCCGGGCTGTTCCGATGCAGCAACCGGTTTCTTCATTTCTTCGTATTGCCCAAAATCATCGTTTTCCGAATCACTCATCCATTTCGGAAAGTTCCGGAGCTGAAGATAGGTCCATTGACGCTTCATAAGATGCCGCACAGCATCGACCAGCAATTCAAACTCCGCCGCGGTTTCAAGATCGGCCCGGATTTCCGGCTCGTAGAAATCGAAGTAGATACTGTTGCGATAGTTGTATTCCAGAGCCCGGAGATGGTGTTTCAGCCAGGGGCGCCGGTCATCAATGCGAACATTGCGGATCGGTCTGCGCCGGTCTTCTCCCACAAACGGAATGGTTAGCCACTGATGACCTTCGGGCGTCCGGATCTTCATGCGGTGTACCCGGCTTTTCCGTGAAAAGGGGTGGAGGTCATCCAGAATGACATCATCGGCATTCAAGGCACGGTTTATCCATGCCAGATCGGGAGAATATCCCGGCAGAAGCAGTGCAAGCGTCTGTTTTTTCGACATACGATTTGTCGCAAAAGAAATAGTCTGTATTTTCGGATATGATCGTTACCAATTTGAACGGCACGATTAGGTGACCAGGTGTACTTTACGAAATTATGGCGGAATTGAGAAGCTTCATCAGAGGCGATTCCCGGCGGCCGGCCACGGGTCAATCCTTCCGCTGAAACATAAACCGGAAAACTCATGAATTCCAGTATTCGCGTTCGATTCGCTCCCTCTCCCACCGGACTGCTTCATATCGGGGGCCTGCGTACAGCTCTGTATAACTATTTGTTTGCCCGAAAGCAAGGCGGTACCTTTGTACTGCGGATAGAGGATACGGACCGAAGCCGGTATGTGGAAGAGGCCGAGCAGGATATTCTCGACAGTCTGGCGTGGGCGGGATTGCACCCCGACGAAGGTCCGGTTGTCATCAGTCAGGGGAAAAAATCATCGGACGTCGAGGCGACCGGAGGCGATGGCAAGAATATATCGCGCCTGGAGTATGAGTCGGAGGCCACGGGAGACCGGAGTTATGCCGGAACCTACGGACCGTATCACCAGAGCGCCCGGAAAGACCGTTACCAAAGATATGCGCAGCAACTTGTCGATGACGGGTACGCCTACCTTGCTTTTGATACCGTTGAGGAGATTGAGGCGATGCGCGAACGGTTGCGTACACCGGAAAATCCGACTCCGAAATATGACTCGATCACCCGTTCGGAAATGCGAAACAGTCTAACACTGCCGCAGGAAGAGGTTGCAAACCTGCTGGAACAAGGTGTTGAGTCCGTGATCCGACTGAAAATACCGATTGAAGAAACGGTGCGGTTTGATGACCTGGTGCGGGGTCCGGTTTCGTTCGAGACTGACGGACTGGATGATCAGGTGCTGGTGAAAGCCGACGGTATGCCGACCTACCACCTGGCAAATGTCGTCGATGATCACGAAATGGCCATTTCACATGTTATTCGCGGTGAGGAGTGGCTCAGTTCGGCACCGAAGCACATGCTGCTGTACCGCTATCTGGGCTGGGAGCCGCCGGAGATGGCACATCTTCCGCTGATCATGTCACCGGGAGGGGGCAAGCTCTCGAAACGCAAGGCCGAAGAGGAGGGCATACCGGTGAATGTCCGGGATTACCGTTCAGGACATTATGAGCGGGATGCGGTAGTCAACTTTCTGGCCCTGCTGGGCTGGAGTCCGGGCGAGGACCGTGAAGTGCTTACCCTGGAAGAGATGGAGGAGGAGTTTTCTCTGGACCGGGTCGGCAAGAGTGGGGCGATATTCGATTTCAAGAAGCTGTTGTGGTTTAATGAGCACTACATGCGGGAGCGTCGTGATGAGGATTTGGCGAAAGAGCTGTCGGTGTTGATTCTGGATAGTGGCTTGCCGGAGAAGACAGCCGGAGAAATGTCGGATAATACAGAATGGAGCGGTGGAACGTTATCCGGAGAGCAAAGTGCGCTGGTGAAAGATCCGTTATTTATGACCGGGGTGATTCGTTTGCTCAAGGAGCGGGTTTCACGACTTCCGGATTTTCTGGAGGCCGGGCACTTTTTCTTTGAGGCGCCGGTGGAATACGATGAGAAGGCGACCAAAAAGGGCTGGAAAGAAGACACTCCGGAACGGGTCAAAAAATATCGTGACCGTATTGCCGGGCTGGAGGAATCCGCATTTCAGGCCGACCGGCTGAAGCAAATACTGACAGAGGTCATCGAGGAAGAGGGCGTCGGATTCGGGAAGTTGATGATGCCGCTGCGCGTGGCGGTCACCGGTTCCGGTTCGGGGCCCGACCTGTTTGCATCGCTGGAACTGTTGGGTCAGAGAGAGGTGCTCCGGCGCCTGGATGCGGCGATAGAGAGGCTGGGATGATGTCTGTATGTTCTGCTGACCGGAACGATGCTTGTTTGTCCATGGAACGAGTGACGGGCCTGTTGCTGCTGGTGATTTTGCTGTTTTTTGTTCAGTCCTGCGCAGAAGCCGTATCCGACGTTGATAACGATGGAAACTTATCCGGCTACACAGACTCTGTTGACGCCCATTACGAAGATTCCTTTGATATAACGGCAGCGCCAGAACCATGTGGAGAGGCATCAATCGATGCTCCGGATGCATCCGGAGCCGTTCCACAGTGTGGAGAAACCATCCCGGAGGATACTGTGGAAATTGATAGCCTCGGTTCCTGGCTGAGCATCCTCCCGCCGGTGGCGGCGATCGGTATTGCATTGGTTTTCAAACAGGTATTAATGGCGCTGTTCATCGGTGTCTGGATGGGCGCCTGGCTGGCCGGAAGTGTCACGCTGTCCGGTATTTTCACGAGCTTCTTCACATCGGTCAGCGGTTACATCGTTCCCAGCATGGCCGATCCGGGCAATATCAGCATCCTGGTCTTCAGCCTGCTGGTCGGCGGGATGGTCGGCATCATCGGGGCCAATGGCGGTACCCGTGGCATTGTGGGGGCCATTACCCGGCTGGTTACCAACCGGCGCCGGGCACAGGTGACCACCACGGCCATGGGGTATCTTGTCTTTTTTGATGACTATGCCAATACCATGGTGGTCGGGAGCACAATGCGTCCGCTGACCGATCGTCTGCGGATTTCCCGTGCCAAACTGGCTTATCTGGTCGATTCCACCGCCGCCCCGGTGGCCATCATCGCCCTGATTTCCACCTGGATCGGGGCTATTGTAGGCTATATTGGTGAGGCTGAGGGGGGGATACAGGAATTCGACGAATCCGCCTATCTGATTTTCCTCAACTCCCTTCCCTACAATTTCTACGCCTTCCTGGCGATCATATTTGTATTTATTATTGCGTTCAGCCGGCGCGATTTCGGCCCGATGTACCGTACAGAACAGCAGGCACTGACAGGCAGGGATCTTTCAGCTGTCGAAAATGCCTCCGATAATGAAGAAAGTACCCCCGATGCCGAAAGTGAAATGGTTTCGCACTGGGCCAATGCCGCCCTGCCGATCATCGGGCTGATCGGTGTGACTTTGGCCGGTCTCTGGTTCACCGGCGAAGGGACCGGTCTGCAGGAGGTCGTCGGCTCGGCCGACTCGTACGCGGCCCTGGTTTGGGGATCGGTCTTCTCACTGTTCCTGGCGTGCGGACTCACGCTTGTACAGCGTCTGCTCTCCATCGATGAGATGATTAAAAGTATGTTCAAAGGGATGCACCTGATGTTCGAAGGATTGATCATCCTGGTGCTGGCCTGGTCGCTGGGCATGGTGACCCAGGAGCTGGATACCGCCGGTTTTCTCGTTTCGCTGATGGCAGGGGTCCTCAATCCCTACTGGATACCGGTGATCATTTTTATCCTTTCCGGATTCACCAGCTTCGCAACCGGATCAAGCTGGGGCACCATGGGCATCCTCACACCGTTGGTGCTTCCGCTAACCTGGACATTGAGCAGCACGACAGGACTCGGTCCGGTTGAAACACAAACCCTGATCTATGCCAGTGTCAGTGCCGTACTGGCCGGAGCGGTCTGGGGCGACCACTGCTCACCGATCTCCGACACCACCATTCTGAGTTCGCTGGCCTGCCGTTGCAGTCATATAACCCATGTCAATACCCAGCTACCCTATGCCATGACCGTCGGAGCCCTCAGTATTGCTGCACTTATGGCATCTACAGTCATCGGCATCCCCGTCTGGGTGATATATCCCGTGGCGATAGCTGTGATGATCGCTATTGTTTACCGGTTCGGCAAGCTTCAAGTATCGGAGAAGGAAGTTTAAATGGGTTTAATTATTTTCCGTCAATCCCGGCGAACCGCCTTCATATAACCTTATCGGCCATGCAACGATTTCATGAAAAATTGTCTGATTTCAAGGCACCCAATACGATTATCCTGCTGCTTGCACTGTTGCTGTTTTTTGCGGCGCTGACCTGGGTGATACCCGGGGGCAGCTACGACCGGGTTTTGGAGAACGGGCGTGAAATTGTCGATCCGGACTCTTACCATGCGGTGGAATCCGATCCGGCCGGGCCCATCGAGCTTCTTCTGGCACCCATCAACGGGTTCACCGACCCGGTGGCCATCCTCATTATTACCTTCGTGTTTATTGTTGCCGGGGCCTTCTCCATCATCCAGAAAACCGGAGCTTTCACCCGGGCGATCCAGAAAGCCGCTATTATTTTTAACCGCAATAATCGCCTGCGTCCCTTCTTTATCCCTTTTTTCATAATCATTTTTTCGGTAATGGGCAGTGTTTTCGGAATGTCCGAGGAAGTGATTATCTTCATTCCTCTGTTCGTTCCGCTTGCTCTGGCGCTTGGCTACGATTCGATTGTCGGCGTAGCCGTTCCGTTCATGGGAGCCAGTGCAGGATTTGCCGGGGCTGTCGTCAATCCGTTCACCATAGGGGTGGCACAGGGTTTGGCCGAGATCCCGATATTGTCCGGATGGGAGTTCCGGGCGGGGGTATGGGCGGTAACGACGCTGGCTGCCATCTGGATTGTGAGCAGCTATGCCCGATGGATATACAGGGATCCGGTCCGCTCACCGGTCTATGAACTCGACAGAAGTCGTGCGAATGAAGTGACAGCCGAAGAGAAGGACGACCGGCCGTTTACCTGGAATCAGAAAGCGATATTGGTCGTATTCGCAGTCGGAATCGGGCTTCTCATTTACGGGGCGACAAGTCTGGGATGGTACATTCGCGAAATGGCGGCACTTTTTCTGGCCCTGGGCGTTATTTCCGCAGTTCTGGGCCGGCTCACCGGCAATGAGGCCGCCAACGCCTTTGTGGACGGGATGAAAGATGTCCTTGGAGCAGTCATAATAATTGCACTTTCTCGTTCAATTTTGCTACTCATATCGGATGCACAAATACTGGACACTGTTTTGTACAGCCTGTCGAACGCCATAGCCGGCTGGCATCCGGTGGTGTCGGCCGAGATCATGCTGATTGTGCAGTCGGTGATCAATTTTGTGGTTCCGAGCGGTAGCGGTCAGGCGGCGCTTACCATCCCCATTATGGCTCCTCTGGGTGATCTGGTGGGGGTTACGCGTCAAACGGTGGTGCTGGTCTTCCAGATGGGTGACGGTATCACCAACATGATCATCCCGACCTCCGGGGTTACCATGGCTGTGCTCGGAATGGCCAAAATACCGTGGAGCACCTGGGCCGTCTGGCTGGCCCCCCGACTGCTCTGGTTTTATCTGATAGCTGTGGTAGCCATCGCTCTGGCGGTTTTTTCCGGCTATTCCTGATCCGGCAGTTTCGTATATAATAAAAAAAGCTCCTGTCAGTTACGATTGCCAAAAAACCATCAGTCATGTTATGGTGAGATTACCCAAGAACTTTGTAACTTCCGATCTCTGTTCGTTATAAGAGACTTTATTAACCATGTTATCAATAATTCCTGTTACATGTATTTTGTGATATTTCCGGCAGTCATGAATCTCCGGATGTGGCATGCTTCCGGATATATTACGGCGGGTTATCCGCCCCAACGGGAAGTTATCTAATGGACTATAAATCTGTTCAGATGAGATTTGCGCCTATCGGATGTATGCAGCTCGCACGCAGGAAGCTTTCGGAGAGCGTTTTCATAATGGTCTGTCTTATGATGTTGTCGACTCCGGTTTCAGCATCAGCGGCGGGTTCCGTCTTCTTTATTGATGAAGAGGATCGTCCGGTACGCGTGTGGGGCATTGATTTCGAGGGAAATGAGACCTTCTCCCGAATGGCCCTCCAAAACATCATTGCCCTGGAGGCGCCGTCCCGTATTCAAAAAATGCGATTCTGGAACCGGTCCGGGTTTGAATTTGACCCGAACGAACTTCGCCGCGACGAGATCCGTATCGAACGGTATTACCAGCGCCGCGGATTCCCGCACGCGAGGGTAACATCCGAAGTGGAAGAGGGGCGGCGCGACTGGGTCCGGCGCATCACCTTCCACATAGCGGAAGGATCGCCGACCGTCATCCGGAATGTCCGGTATGAAATGGATGCCGACAGTTCCGTAATAGCCCATCTGGAAGAACAGCGTGACTTTCAGCGTGCAAAGGAGCGCCAGATCATGAGGGAGGGCAGGCGGTACCAGTTAATTCAACACAGTGATGTTGAAGGACGATTTCAATCGGTCTTACGGGAACTCGGTTTCGCTCATGCCGATGCCTGGGTTACGGCTACCGTGGATACCAGCGGCGCTCATGCCGATGTCCTTGTCACGCTGAACCCGGGTCCGCTCTCACAACTGGGAGAAATCAGGGTTGAAGGGAACGAAACCGTATCAGAGAAGCTGGTGTTACGACATTCTGAACTGCGCCCCGGTGATCAATACAGCTCCCGGAATCTGAGAAATGCCCAGCAGCAGGTGTTCGGTCACCCCTTGTTCCGGTTTGTGACGATAAGCACGCCGCGCGAGACACGTGATTCCCTGGTAGCGGTGAATATCCGGGTAAGGGAGCACGCTTTGCGCAGTATCCGGCTTCAGGGCGGAGTCGGCATCGAAGAGATTGTCCGTGCAAGCGTATCCTGGGAGCATCGCAACCCTTTTGGAAATGCCCATAACTTCAGCATCAGTACACGGGCGTCGTTTCTTGAGCAGCGCGTGAATATGGATTACTATATTCCCTATATTTTCAATCCCAAAAGCAGGATCAATATCTCACCCTTCGGCCAGCGGCTTGATGAAAGCGGATATCTGTTGCTGCGCGCCGGTATCACCAACAGTTTCATCTATCAGATGAGTCCGGAAACAGCCGGAACTATCTCTTATGAATTTACGAGAAACCGGGAGCAGGTTCATAATCCGGAGGTGGTTATTCCGGAGGAGGATCAATACTACAATATCTCCGCCCTGCAATTCTCCGGATACCACAACCAGCTCGAAGTGGAGCAGTACCAGGGTTGGGTTATCCGGCCCTACGCCGAATTTTCAGGATTCATGGGGACCGGATCCCTGCGCTATAACCGGTATGTGCTGGATATCCGGCGGTACATTGATATCGGATCATCCAGCCAGTTTGCTATTCGGAATGAAGGAGGTCTTCTCACCAATACCGGGTTGGATGACATCCCTTCTAATGTCCGTTTTTATACCGGAGGCACCAGTTCGGTAAGAGGCTGGCAGCGACGACAACTGGGACCGAAAAGGGCAATACTGGATGACAACGATGAGTTTGTAGAGTATGTCCCAATAGGCGGCAAGTCCGTGTACAATTTCAATATGGAGTTCCGGCAGGATATGGACCAGTTGATACGCCGATTCGGAGTCGCTGTTTTCCTGGACGGCGGCGGGGTTTGGGAACAGACCGACAAAATGAATGTGGATGACTTGCGATTTGGACTGGGTGCCGGTTTTCGCTACAATTCACCCATCGGACCTGTCCGGATAGATGTGGCCCGTAAAATGAATCCCACCGATGCAGACCTGAATATTTACAATGGCGAGGACTTTGGCAGCTGGGTTAACCGTTGGGGACTTCATTTCAGCATCGGACAGGCATTTTAATGAAATTTTATGAGTGAGACGAAACAACAGAACAGGCAAAGAAGAATCTGGCCCTGGGTGGTCCTGGGGGTGGTGTTTCTGCTGTTGGCAGGACTTCGGATGGCCATGAGATCGGATATGGTCCTGGATCTGATTCGCTCGGAAGTGGAGGTGCGGGTATCGGATATGCTGCAGGCTGAGTTGCGGATGGAGCGTCTGCACGGGGATCTGTGGTCCCATTTCACCGTAGAGGGGATCCGGATTTATGAGCAGAATACCCCGCAGGCAGATGGTTCAACGGAAACCGCAGAAACACCACAAGACGACAATATTCCAGAAACCGGTCAGAGGCAGCCGGTTGTGTCACTTGACACCCTTTACATATCCTATTCCATTGTGGATCTTGTCTTTCGTCGGCCTGTGAGGGTGGATAACATACAATTGCTGGGGCTTCAGGCCGATCTGCATCAGGATGAAGACGGACTTTGGAATCTGCTTGCCCTGTTGCAGGACCCGGAACAACCCGATGAAAGTGATACCGAACCCTTCTATTTTGTTCTTGATGATCTCACATTGACCGCCCGTCGAATCGATGTGAATGCCCGCCGGATGCTGCCGGATGAGCCGTTTTCGATCCGGGATCTGGATCTGAATACACGGGTCGGGAGAAACGAGCAGGGATTTTTTGCCGACCTACGGCAATTGGATCTGTCGGTTCATGAGTCCCGTCTGGATGAGGCGGTTCGGCTGTCATCGGAGGCAACGTGGGACGGGACCCGGATCACACTGGATAAACTGCTGATTGCCGGAGCGTATTCGGCAGCCGAAATGTCGGGCAGTTATAATACGGTCACCTCGGCGGTGGACGTGGAAGCGTTGCTGGATCCGCTGGCCTGGCGTGAAGCCGAAGCCTATTTCGAACCGTATCCGTTCCGTGAAAATTTGACGGTAAACCTGCAAGTGGGGGGCTCCCGGCAGGATTTGCGGGTCGGATTGTCGGTCCGGGCGACCGGACTCGAACATCTCCAGATTGCGTCGCAATGGTCGGTGTTGCAGGAGCCGGTTCTGAGAAGCCTGTCCATTACCTCGGAGTCCATGGATGCCGGAGTGCTGACCGGTTCGGAGACCCTGGCCGCCGGATTTGAAAGTCTTGCGTTCTCGATGTCCGGAACCGTCCCGGTCGGCGACTGGGACCGCGTCAATGCAGCGGGCGATCTTCTGGTGGAAGGAGTGCGATTTGAACAACATGAGCTAGATGAACTGAGCATGGATTGGACAGCCCGGCAAGACACTACCCGCAGCAATATTCGCCTGACCAGGGGCGACGAGGCGATAGTGCTGAATCTTGAGGCCGCACAATGGTGGGAAGAGGATTTCGGATGGGAGGTCTCCTATGAGACGGACGGAATAAATCCCGGTTTCTGGTCGGGGATCGATGCGCTGGAGGGCGTACTGGTTTCGAATGGTACCATATCCGGCCGGGGGCTTGAACCCGGATCCGATCCGTGGATTTCGGAGATTATCATAAGCCGCTTTCGACTGGCGGAATATCCGGAATCATCGGCTGAAATCCATGGTGCAATCACTTCCGACAGCCTGGTGGTCTCCTCTACAGCGGGAATCGGGGACGGCAGTATCGATATGAAAGCCGGCATGCTGTGGTCGGCGGAAGTGCCGGGATATGATGCCCGGATTGCATTTGAAGAGCTGGATCTGAGTCTGTTTCCCGGACTGGATAGCGTATCCAGCAACATCAATGGGATGCTGACTGCAGAAGGAGCAGGTATGGATCCGGAGACGATGTACCTGGATGCATCGCTGCTCATGGATAATACGTACATCAACCGCGAGCACTTCGATACCATATGGGTGGAGCTGGCGCTCCGGGACGGAATGGCCCGGGTCGACGATGCCTATCTGGAAAGCACTCCCGCAACGGCGACATTATCCCTGGAGCAGAATATTTTCGATTTCAGGGACATCAGGAATCGGCTGGATTTTGATCTGGAACTGATGAATCTGCAGGGTTTTGCAAATCTGGCGGGTGTTGATTCACTGCAGGCGCAGGGGCGTCTGACCGGTACGATCCGGACCGATGAACAGGGACAGCTGGTGCTTGAATCCGGTTTGAACCTCACCAATGTCCAATACGACACATTGCGGGCCGAACAGGTGGAAGGATCGGCCATGGCGATCCTGACTCCCGAATCCGAATACCGTGCCGACCTTGAAATACGGAGTCCTTCACTGGGTTCCTACATGTTGCAGGATATCTCCCTGTACACCGACGGCAATTATTCCGAAGAGGAAATTCGGGGAGTGCTCGACTTCGAATTTAATACCGATAATGAAAGCGGATACCGGCAGCAGGCCGAATATATGGTTATCGGGGATTCCATCCGGATACGAACTCATGAGCTGATTTTGGACGATCCGGCCGGAACGTACCGGCTTCGGCAGCCCTTCGATCTGGTGATCGCGGATCAAACGGTGATACTCGATACCCTCCGCCTGGCATCCGATAATGGATCAGAACTCATGGTGAATATCCGTAAAACACCCGGTTCAACCTGGAGTGGGGTTATTAATGCCCGAAACACCGATTTGGGTCAGCTCCAGCACGTCTTTTTGGAAGAGCCGGCATTCGAGGCCATGTTTACCGGTCAGGTTGGATTTGAGCTGGATGAAGAGATGATTATGCTGGATGGTCAGGCCGACATAACCGCCTTCCGGTTTCAAAGTCTGGAGCTCGACTCCATGCGGCTTGCGTTGGATCTTGCTGACCGCCGTCTGGTGACCGATGCCCGGATCTGGCATGCGGGAGAGGAGCGGATGCGCTCGGAATTCGATATCCCGTGTGATCCCCATAATCTCGGTGATCCCGAACCCGAGCTGTTTGAAGGACCGGTTAGTGGATATTTACGGATCAATGAACTGGATGTTGACCTGTTTGAGGAGGTGTTGGAGGATCTGGGATTTCAGGGAATGCGCGGTCATTTATCAATGATAACCCGTTTTTCAGGTGTTGCAGGAAGGCCGGAAGTAACCGGAGAGCTTCGTTTGCAGGACGGGGCCTTGTCCGGGGTGGCCATAGATACGCTTATAGCCGGATGGGACTATGAACACGACCGGAGCGATATTGTGCTCACATCCCGTGTTCATTCGCTTGGTCAGAAAGCGGCCGACATCAGAAGTCGTCTGCCGCTGTATATTGATATTCCCAACCTTGTGATACAGGGGCCGGAGCCGGATGATCCGCTGGATGTTTCGGTTTTTACCAGTGACTTTAATCTGGCGGCATTCAATGATTTCCTGAATCCGGAGCAGTTTCGTAACCTGCAGGGGCGACTGGATGCCGATGTGGAGATCCGGGGCACCCCGTCCGAGCCGGAGATGAGCGGCAACGTGAACCTGTCTGATGGAAGGCTGGGTGTGGTTGAGAACAATGTGACTTTCCGGAATATTCACCTGGATGCCGGACTGACACCCGGTAATCTGGAGTTGGAACGATTTTCGGTGCAGAGCGTCGGTTCCCTGAACGGACAGGGCACTATAGCACTGGACGGTTTATTGCCTGATGATGTGGCGCTGCAAATCAGAGCGGCCAATTTTCAGATATTCAACACCAGGGATTTCGAGATCTTTGCGGGGCTGGATGTACAGGTATCCGGATCGATTGAAGAGCCGATGGTCACCGGAGATGTGCGATGGGAACGGGGCACACTTTATATTGATGATTTCGGAGAGCGTGAAGTTGAAGAGGTGATTTTGGAAGAAGAAGAACAGGAAGTGGATGCGGGACCCGATATCTTCGAGCGTTTGGGTATGGAGGTCAAGTTCAATGTGGACCGGAACGCTTTTGTGCGGAATCGGCGGGATCCCGAAATCAACCTCGCACTCCGTGGTGAGCTTGACCTGGTAAAAGAACCATACGGGGAGCTGCAGCTTTTCGGAGATATGGGGATCCCGTCGGGCCATGTCACCACGTTCAACAAACGATTCCAGCTTGTGAGCGGGAACATTATGTTCAGTGGAGATCCGGCCGATCCGGAGCTGGATATCCGCACCTTGTATGAGCCCAGGCAGCAGTATGAGGATATCCGAATATATTATCTGATTACCGGCACGGTGTCCGATCCGGAGTTCGAGTATGAGAGCGAACCGGAAATGGAACTTCAGGATATCATCAGCTATACCCTTTTCGGTCGGCCGTTTCATGCGCTGGCCGGATGGGAACAGACGGTTTCGGGCCGTTCGGACGGCAGCATTGCAACCAACATCGCCGTTGATATCCTGCTGGACCGTATCGAGACGCTGGCATCCGACCGGCTGGGGATTGATGTCATTGAGATCGACAACACCCGGAAAGGGGGAGGAAGCGGCACCAGTATCAAAGCCGGCAAGTTCATTTCCGATCGTCTTTTCGTTGCATTTTTGCAGGAACTGGGGGGAACGGATGCCGGCAGACAGGTAATGATCGAGTATATAATCCGGCGCAATCTGGAATTGATCCTGACCGCGAGTGACGACTACCGCAGCGGTGTGGATATGCTCTGGCGCTATGATTATTGATTCGGATAACCGTATCTGCTTCTCCGGATATCATTCCCGGCTGTTATCCGTTTTTATTACGATGCCGGAAATGCGTATTTTGATTGAAACCGGAAAACAGGCTGTGTAAACCATGTCAGGCAAGCAAGAAACAGAAAAACAGAAAAAGGAGAAGCTATTGCAGTATCGCAAGCAGATCGACCGGCTTGACGAACAACTGATCCGTACTTTGGCCGAGCGCCACAAGGTGATACGGGAGGTATTTTCCAACAAGATATCGGACAGTGCCGTCATACGTGATGCGCAGCGTGAAGAGAAGCTGCTGAAAAAAGTGCGGGAGACGGCTCTCGAAGAGGGCATTGATCCCTACTTCACCGAGCAGCTGTTCCGGGATATCATCTATCAGTCGGTTCGTTTTCAAAGCCATTCGCTTCTGGATCATCAGAACGACAAGCTGGAAGTCCGGACCATCACGGTTTCCTATCAGGGGACCCGTGGTGCCTACAGCCACCAGGCGGCAATGCGCCATTTTGGTGAGCGGTACGATGATGTGCGCTGTATCGGCTTCAAAACATTCGAGCAGGCGGCCATTGCCATGGAAGAGGGCGAGACCGACGTGGCGATATTGCCCATCGAAAACACCACCGCCGGTTCCATCAACGACACCTATGACCTGCTTGCCGACAAAGAGCTGCATATCATCGGAGAGGAGGTGTTGAAGGTCAACCACTGTCTGATGACCACCGAGCCGGTCTCTGTCGATACTATCCGCCGTATTCTGTCCCATCCGCAGGCCATATCGCAGTGCAGCCGTTTTCTGGCGGAGCTGAACCACACCCAAATCGATCCCTATACCGATACGGCCATGGCGGCGAAGAAAGTGATGGAAGACGGGGATCCCACGCAGGCGGCCATTGCCAGTTCCTATGCCGCCGAGTTGTATGATCTGCATATACTTGCCAAAGATCTGGCCAATCAGCCCGGCAACTTCACCCGTTTTGTGATCGTATCGCGCGATCCGATCGTCTGTGATCCGCAGATTCCGACCAAGACATCATTGATGCTGGCTACGGTCCATGAGAAAGGGGCGCTGCTGCAGTGCCTGAATGTACTGGACAAGTATGGCATCAATATGACCAAGCTGGAGTCGCGGCCGCGTATCGGCAAGCCCTGGCAGTATCTGTTTTATGTAGATCTTGAAGGGAACCGTGATGAGTCGAACATGAAACAGGCGCTCCGGGAGATCGAGAACAAAGCCGCCCATTTCAAGATACTGGGCTGCTATCCGGCGCAAAGCGAGGTATAAGCGCGGCAGCCGGATCCGGGGAAAGAGACCGGCGCTGCGAATGCAACCGGGGCCGTAAAGGCTGGATGCGCAGGAAGAGGGCCCGGCGCACCGGCCACAAAACCGGGTGCGAGCACCCGGAACGGGAACGGGGCTTTTCGGATCAGGGCCGAAAGAACCTGTGCGGGTGATTGTGTGCGTATGTGATAATGCTTATATTTGACATTCCCGGGAAATCCGGAAATTCCCGGGACAAGTTCGGGGCGTGGCGCAGTCCGGTAGCGCACTTGCATGGGGTGCAAGGGGTCGCAGGTTCAAATCCTGTCGCCCCGACCATAATAGCCTTCATATGACGAATATGAGGGCTATTTTTTTATCGGGGTCTTGCAGAATATCAGAAAAATAGTATTATCGCATATGTGTTCATCATATACTCAAGAGATACCATCTCAATGTAATGTTAGAGACACTTCACAGAATAGGGAAGCAGCTTTTAGAAGGTAAGGGTATTTGGGCGATGCTAACAACAGAGCCTGAACATAATCCTGAAAAGAAAAGCTGGATATGTCCAATTCTTTTTGATTGTATTGAAAAGGATGCAAAGTAACAAGGAGGCGTTACTCTTAAAGTGATCAATGAACGGTATCCTGTTTTGGAGTTGCCACTTTATCCGGAATGACCATTATTTCCAGGCAATGCTGGATCAGCCAACTTAGAGACTTATTATCCATTTCCGGTAATCCTGCCAGCGATACGGCGACCAACAAAGCACTATTAATTTTTGAGACTGTAAACAAGTTAAGTGCCTATTTTACTTAAGTAACTTATTCATAACCTTGAACATGAATCGAACGCATTTTCTTTGCCAAGATTGGTGGTTGAAGCTTCCAATGACGTATGCTTCCAGTTCGGGGTGGTAAAACATGAATGCACCGGTAGCCCCAAGAACTCCCCATGATTGATATTTTGAAGGTATCAGTATGGGAACAGGACGAACCTGCCAGAGACCATAGCCATAATCCCACCCGGGATATAATCGAGCTTTATCATTGATCATTATTTCGAAAGTAGTGTCCGAAATCAGCTGATGACTCGTTAATGCTTTCATGAATTGGAGTAAATCTTCCATCGGTGCCACCACACCCCCACCTGAAAAATCAAGACCGGCAAATCCCTTGATCTCGTTCAACCGGGTTTGGTCATAATAGAAACCGGCTTCTTTATGTTCCGAAGCCTTTTCAGGTTTTGAATAGTTAAGCATATAACTATGATCCATTCCGACAGGATCGAAAATCAGTTTCTTCAATACGGCATGAAACGGCTCTCCACATACTGTCTCAACGATTAACCCCAGCAAATGATAGTTGGTATCGGTATAGTACGATTTCTTGCCCGGTGCAGCCTGTGGTTTCAGATTCTTTTTCGCCCATTCGACTGCTTCCCGGGGACTTATATCAAATTTATGATTGGCAAGCAACTTATCGAACAAAGGATAGAAATTATCCGGCAATCCGGATGTTTGATTTAATAGATGGCGGATCTGAATTTCCCGGGAATAGTCTTTTTTCTTATAGACGTGCAGCCCATCCACTAATTCGGAATCGAGATAGTGGCTGATGTGATCCTCAAACGAAATAACTTTCTGTTCGTGTAGTATGCTGATCATAACAGACGTGAATAGCTTCCCGACGCTGGCCATGTAAACAGGCTGTTGTGGGGCCGGCTTGTCGTTTTCTCCCGGTCCTTCTGCGAGATTGAGGTGCAATCCTGCCTTGTCAGAATGCACGAGTAACCAGGCATTTATTATCTTCTTGTCCTTGCGTACCTGATTCCTGAACATGATTTCAATGGGTGATATTTCTGTGTTGTGAGACATAATTATTTTGATGTTTTAAAGAGTTATAATCTTATTCCGATAGAAATTGAAGGAACATGGAATAACGGAGCACTTTCTACAGCCTCTGTGAAATTTTCGGGTTTGTTACCAGGGTAGAGACCAAACCCCAGAACATATTGCAAGTTTGAAAAAAGGGGCATGTTGGCAATAGTAAAATCAAATCTGTAACCGGCACGTAATTCATTATACAGGTCAAAACTGTTATAGTAGCGCTCACCCACTCGGTCATAATAAAAATTGTAAGCAGGCCACAGTTGATATTCGATATGTATGTTACGCCAAATATAAGCTCGCACCCCCACTGGCAGGGTAGGTGAATTCATCTTGCCTATGGTGTTTCCCTGCTGGTCATGGACGTCAACATTTACATACGCCAGACCTGTAACCAATGAGAGGTGGGGTGTGATACGATAGGAGTATTGCAGCGAATAGACCTCAAACAGGGCCATGATCGGGAATGTCTCAATTTGATGGCGAAAATCGTTTGTAGATTTGTGATTTTCGCTTTGTGAAAAGACCGTAATCGGGAAAATTACCGGCAACAGAAAAAGTAACAGATTTTTAAACCAGCGACGGTGAAGCCAATACGATGATATATGTAATAATGCAGTAACCAATGTTAATTAGCTTTTCTATATTTTTCTAAATTTTGAGATAGTTGCATTTCCTTGCCGTTTGATATCGGTCTGCAGCAAAATCTTCATTTTTTCCTTTCTGATTTTCGCTGCCACCAGAAGAAGATTAGAGAGAAAACCAGCATCTGAGTCACAATCTCGGGTATACCGATAAAAAGTTCCTTCAGAAACTCTATAAAAGTCCCTTCAAATAATATGAATTCGGATAAGAACAGGGGCGATCCCAATGCGGTCAATCCGAACATCAACAGGAACAGCAGCATCCACCCGTGCTTTTTATTTATATAGATTCCGTAAAAGGGAAAAAGCAACAGGGCAAGTACGGGTCCCCTGAAGATTTGACCGAAAAATACAAGCAGCACGGCGGATATGCTTTCGAGGTCCCGCCACATTTCGAATATTTCCATCTCTTGCAGTGCATCAGCATAACCGGCAATTTGGTAATATAAGGAGCCAATGACCCAATAGGTAACCAGGTGCACAATTCCGAACCTGATTGTATACCCCCTAATTTTTTCCGGAGTGTAAACCGGGATCTTCGGATTATCCGGGCTTTCAAGACCTTTAGTGATTTCAAGCTCAGACGGACCTGATCTTTTCTGCGAAAACGTTTCCCATTTAAAGAAAAGCCAGACAAACAGCAACATTTGTGCTGCGACAGCCAGCAGTACGTACAAATGTTCGGTGAAT